>JAAYEH010000179.1 GCA_012728855.1 Rhodopirellula sp.
CAGGAAACAAGTAACCGCAGTCAGGGATGAGGAAACATGGGCGAATACGCGAAGAAACTCCACCGACGAATGGCATCAAAGGCGGGCAGATGGCCGACCAAAGAGCCCAAGCGGCGTCCCGGCGAGGCGTTGCCCGGCGGCATCAAGGACATTCCAACACTTATCAAGGAGGGGCTCGACCCAATTCATGCCGCCTACGTCTTCATGCAGAACTTCACCTCGCACTTTGCCGAGGGGGTTTCTCGCTTTCCAGAAATGAAGACATGGGCAAAGACGGTGGCAGCGGCGGAGGAGGAGTACATGCCCTCCGGGCCGCCGATGAGCCCGCTCACCGGCAGCTACTTCTGGACGTGGGTACTATACGACCTCCGTATCGGCAAGAGCACCGATACGGATTGTACGTAGGCGATCCAAGCGGCTATGATGCCCCCCGGCGAGCCGGTTTGGAGGACGGAGCTGATGATTGGCACCTCTTGCTCCAAATCGACACAGACGACAACATGGCGACGATGTGGGGTGATGGCGGACGGGTCTACTTCTGGATTCGAGAGGAGGACTTGAAGAGCCGTGAGTTTGGCAATGTCTGGCTGATCTTGCAGTGCTATTGACACTCCAGGACACCGGGCATGCGGCCGGAGGAAAGGGAGAATCGACATGAGCGGAAAAGGAAGACAAACGCCCCGAAAACCGGCGATCAAGTTCGCCCAACTGCGGAAGAAAATAGAAAAGGCCCGCCCCATGGCCAAGATCAGCAAAAAGAAGTGATTCGACGATGGGGAATGACGATTGGCGGAGACTGCTTTGCCCGAAGTGCAAGCAACTCAAGACGACTTGCACCTGCCCGAGCGAGCCACCAGCACCGAGCAAGTCCACCGTAGTTCGGGTGGGGCGAGAGACGAAAAGGCGAGGTGGAAAGGGCGTGACGGTGATTTCCGACCTGCCGTTGGACGAAAAGGGCCTCACCGAGCTTGCCACCAAGCTGAAGACTCGGTTGGGGACTGGAGGAACATTCAAGGACGGAAGGATTGAAATCCAGGGCGATCATCGAGACCGTGTCGTCCAAGAGCTTGAAGGACTAGGTTACCGAGCGAAGCGAGCCGGAGGATGACTGATGGAGACAACGACACGTTGGTATCACTTGATCGCCTGGTTCTTCGGCGGGGTCTTCCTCACGAATGCGGTTCCACACTTGGTAAGTGGTGTTTCGGGCGAACCGTTGCAGACTCCGTTTGCATCGCCGCCCGGCGGGGGCTTGTCATCCTCGACGGTCAACGTCCTGTGGGGAATGTTCAATCTGGTTGTGGGGTACGTATTGGTGGTTCGAATTGGCCGGTTCGATCTACGGCAGACGAAGCATGTGGTCGTTCTGGGCCTCGGGGTCTTGGCGATGGCACTCCTGCTTGCACATCAACTTGGAAGACTCCACGGCGGCAACCTCTGACCACGCAGCCGAGGATGAGTGCGGTCTTTGAGGGGCCTTGCCCAGAGAGGTTGCGAGAAAGGCGATCATCATGAATTTCGACAGCTACGAGTGCTTGAGTTTCGACTGCTACGGAACATTGATCGATTGGGAGACGGGCCTCTTGCAGGCGTTGCGACCGATCTTCGCCCGTCACGGAGTCGAGGTGGAAGACCGCCGACTCTTGGAAAGCTACGGCCACGCAGAAGCCGCGATCCAATCCCAACAGTATCGTCCCTACCGAGAGGTTCTCCGGCAAGTGTTGGTGCGACTCGGCGACGAGTACGGGTTTGCCCCAACGGTTGGTGAGCAGAACGACTTCGCTGACTCGGTGAGGCTCTGGCCTCCCTTTCCCGATTCGACCGAGGCCCTCCGCAGGTTGCAGACCAGGTACCGCCTGATCGTGCTTTCCAACATCGATGACGATCTATTCCAGGGATCGGCCGAACAACTGCAAGTGGATTTCGAGCACGTCTTCACCGCCCAACAGATTGGGGCGTACAAGCCGAGCCGCAAGAACTTTGAGTTCCTCCTTAACCACGCCGGAGTCGAACGAAGCAGGCTGCTCCACGTCGCACAGAGCCTCTTTCACGACATCGCACCCGCTAAGGCCCTCGGGCTGGCGACGGTGTGGGTCAATCGGCGCGCGGGGAAGGAAGGATTCGGGGCGACTGTGCCAGCGGAGGCACAGCCGGATGTTGAAGTGCCTGACTTGAAGACGCTCGTCCGGCTGGCGGTCGCTGAGACGCTCATGGCCGCTGATGCTGACGCCGGTCGTGGCGTACTTGGTCTTCAAGGCTCGGATCGGGCGGGAGAATGAGTATCTGGAGAAGCGTTTCGGTGGGGACTACCGGGCATACAAAGCCGAGGTGAATGAATTGGTGCCGTTTCCACGGCGAAAGTAATCGCAGGAGAACCTAATGGCAACCTTGATTCAGAAACCGACAACGATCCAAGCCGCTGGCGAGCCGCCCAAGCTGATCGAGGAATTCATCGGTCGGGTGAACTCGAACACAACAGCGGTCAGCATCGCTCGAATGAAGAGCCCCTCCGGCTGGTCCGAGCCAGGGCAGACACCGGAATTCGACGAATATACCGTCGTTCTCCGGGGCAGCCTGCATGTAAGGCTCAAGGATCAGGAGTTCGACGTGGGGGCCGGTCAGGCGATCATCGTGCATGCGGGGGAGTGGGTGCAGTACAGCAGCTCGTCGGCCGAGGGTGCCGAGTATGTCGCTGTGTGCATCCCTGCGTTCTCGCCCGCTACTGTCCATCGAGACAGCGAGGAGACCGCAAGGCCAGACAGCCGGAAAGCCACGGCAATGGAGTTCACTCTCGAACCGATGGCGGACTGCCATGGCCATGCGATGATCGATGTTTTCAACCATTTCGTCACGCATAGCTTCGCCGCCTATCCCGACCAGCCGGTGCCGTATGACTTCTTTGGCCGCTTCCAGCAAATGATCCAGGGCTATCCGGCTTACGTTGTCACAGTCGATTCCGGGAAGGTCGTCGGCTTTGGCTTCCTGCGGCCCTTCCACCCGGCAAGTACGTTGCACCGAACGGCCGAAGTGACCTACTTCATCTCACCGGAGTTCACGAAGCTGGGAATTGGCACGGCCCTGCTGAATCGGCTGATCGAGGACGCCACTCCCAGAGGAATCGACTCGCTGGTGGCCAGCATCTCATCCAGGAACGAGGAAAGCATCGCTTTCCACCGGAAGAACGGCTTTTGTGAGTGCGGCCGGTTCGAGCGGGTGGGCCGGAAGAACCGTCAGGATTTCGACATCGTTTGGATGCAGCGGCAACTGACCTGATCGGTCGTCGATGTTGGGTGGGCGTGTTGGCACCACCACGGCCGAATGGAAGCAAGTCCTCACCGGGCTGAATGAAGGAGGGAATCGGCTTGTGGAGGGTCTGACCAATGAAGCATACCGGCAGAGAATCATAGCGTTGGAGGGACTGCTCAACCACTACCTGACCACCGGCGATATGCTCAGAGGTGGTGCATGATAATCGGGCCAGCGACACTCGACGACTCCCGCAGCATCCTCACGCTGCAACATCTCGCCTACCGGAGCGAGGCGGCGATCTACGACGATTACACGCTCCCGCCGTTACTCGAAACGCTCGAAGACCTGATTGCCCGATTCCAAAATCGCCGGTTCTTGAAAGCGATTGACGGCGACCGTCTGGTCGGTTCTGTGAGGGCCATTCAAGAGGGCGAGACCTGCTTTGTAGAGCGGTTGATCGTTCATCCCGATTACCGTCGTCGGGGCATTGGCACGGACTTGCTGAACAGGATCGAGACGCTGTTCCCCACCGCCGGCCGTTTCGAGTTATTCACTGGCCACAAGAGCGAGGGCAACATCCGACTGTATGAGCGTCTCGGATACCGGGCCTTTCGTCAGAATCGGGCAAATGAAAAAGTCACGTTGGTCTACATGGAGAAAACGATGCCACAACTCACGATCCGATTGGATCGACTGGAACTGATCGCTGCCACCGAGGCACTGCTGCAAGCCGAAGAGGACGTGCCGCAATTCGCCCAACACCTGCAAGCCGAAGTTCCGCGTAACTGGCCCACTCCCTTGTACGACAGTGATGCCCGGCAACACTTCCTTCGTGTCGTGAAGGAAAACTCGGAAGCGGTTGGATGGACCGCTTGGTACATCCTGCTTATTGATCAACTCGGGAAGAAGACATTGATCGGGGCAGTTGGTGCATGTGGCCAGCCAGACGACGAGGGACAAATCGTAATTGGCTATTCGCTCCTCGACCAATTCCAAGGGAAAGGATATGCCACAGAAGCCCTGCGGGGCTTCTTGGAATTCGCCAAACGTCACCCTTCTCTGCGAAAAGTGGTCGCGGACACATACCCTCACCTCATGGCATCGATCCGTGTGCTGGAGAAAAACGGCTTCGTTCGTTGTGGGTCGGGAGCCGAGGAAGGCACGATGCGGTTTGAGCTGGCAGTTCCGTGAACGTAAAGGCAGAATACGAGGAACGCCGGACCTTTATTTCGGAACTAGCCCATGTTCGTCGGGCAGATGGATTGAAACAACGGCATTGCCTCGAAACCGGCAAAACTGCGGATGATCGCCGGAATGACCACGGTCACCATGAAGGGCAGTAGAAGAACCGCCCTGATGTGCTGCCACGTCGTCATGCACCGGCTGGAGATTCACGACCCCGATTCCGCTGAGTTGCCTGTCGGACGATCTCCAGTGTGTTTTCAAGACGGACCTCGAAAACGAGAGGGCCCGCGGGCAGCCTATCGCCGTGCTGCAGTTCGCGCTCGTGTTGGACCCGTTGGCCTTTCACGAACGTCCCGGTGCGGTTGCCGACATCCTGCACGAAGACCTTGCCGTCCTTGACATACAGAGACTGTGATACCAGCTCAAATCCTGGCTCTTGGCTCGCACGCAACAGTCTGGCGCGCGACCAATAAGGCATAGGGGCTTGGGAACTGTGAACTCTATGCCCCCTGCCTTGCAATTGGCAGCCGACGACTGACATGGCATAATGGGGCCATCGTAGGCCGCTATGTTGAAAACCGAGGAGACCGGCATGATGAAGATCTTCCTTGCGCGTCTTGCCCTGGCCGTTTCCGTGTTCGCCTCGGGCGTCGGGCAACTGGCGGCCGGAGAGTCATTCTCTTTCGGCGAGAAGGACGATTGGACCAACAACCAGCTCATTTGCCGGCAAGACGGTTCGCTGGGGCTGATGGGCGGGCAGTTGACCTATAGCGCAGAGACATTTCCCGTGGATACGACCGCGGTTTCGAAGCTTAGCGGCCAGTTCAAGCGATTGCCGGGCGCCGGTGAAAAAGACCGGTTCTTTTTCGCCTTTCTCACTTTCGACAAGGACATGAAGCGGATCGACGCCATTCACGTGAACCCCGTCCAAGAGTCCGATACGGAACTGGCGGCGCCCTGCACGGCAAGCGACACGGCGATCAAACTCAAAAAAGGCTCGAATTTCACGAAGGGATCGTACATTGCGTTCCATACCCGGAACGACTATCAAGACCTTCCTAACAGAAACGTCAACGCCCAGGCTCCGATCACCGACTCGAAACAACTCGACGACGGCACATGGCTGGTGACCGTCAAGGCGCCGATCGGCCTCGACGCCCCCGCCGGCACTCGCGTCCGCGCCCACCAGGGTGGCTGGTATCAATACTCCGGCGCTTTCGCCCAGACGATTCCCGACGACTGGACAAGTTTCGAAGGCACGATCCAGGGCTCCGAAGCGGGCGATCACCGCAGCAAGTGGCGTCCCGGAACGGCCTATGCGCAGCTTATCCTGTTCGGCAGCGGGCCGGCCACTGAACCGTTTCTGGCGTTTCGCAACGTGAAGTTCAAGTCGACGGGCGGCGCCGAGCAAGCCTCCTCCGACGCGATCGTTGTCGATATTCCCAAGACAACGGTCGAGACCAGCCTCGCGCTGCTACCCGTTCGAGGCGGACAGGACTTGAAAGTGCATTTTGAAAACGGTTCGTGGCGCACCGTGCGGATCACGGTCTTCGATGAGAAGACCGTGGAGCCGGGAAAGGAGACACCCCTGTTCGCTGCGGGACTCGAAATCCAGCCGTTCGACGTCCGCTACGCCCTCCGCCCCGCGGCGTCTTCCGCCGGCCAGGCCGATCCTGCCGACCGTCGCCGGAATCGGGTAGAGGAAGCGGAAATCTACCGGAAACAATTCATCCTCTCGCTCCGCCAGGTGAACGGAGCCGTCGAATTCCGGGTGGACGGCTCCTACATCGGAACGATGATGAGAGACAGCCGCGCCGATTCGATCACCAGCAGCATCCCCATCGAGACCGTGTCGTTCCGCACGGAACCGCCGGCCGGCGATTATGTACCGATCGATATCTCCCCGAAAAGCAAGCCGGGGGCAATGGACGGCGCCAGGGTCAAACTGGCCAATCAAGAGATCCCTTTCATCGTGGCCGGCGGCGCGAATCTCGATATGGGAGTCACCACAAAGCAATCGAGCCTCAACGAAGGGCAGAGAAGTCTCGCCGAGACGCAGGCCTCGTTCATCTTCACGGTGCCTTGCGAGCAATACACCCGCGCGTGGGTGCTTTGCGCCCTGGAGGAAGATCCCCAAAAGGATCCTGTCTTGAACGCGAGACTCACGCGCTACGTCGGCGGCGCCGAATACACGGGGCGGGCCTACGAGGCGATGGCAAATACCAGCGTCGAGCTTCCGGGCAACGCCACTCGTGCCGGCGACGTAATAGTTTCCGGCAAACTGCTCCCGCTTTGGCGCGTGGAGATCCCGCTTCATTCCGGCAACATTCAGGACTTGATCTTCACCGAAAACCGCGGAACGCATTCGCGGATGCGATTCGGAAAGTACCTGGATTTCGAGCTTTCCGGCAGGCTCGTCAAGCGCCGCGGCCCGCTGGGTGACCGTCGCCACGTTCCCGATCCGGCGTTTACCAGTTCGGTGCATGTTTTCGGAGTAACGCTGGAAAAACCGGCCGCCGAACTCGAAATCAAACCGATCCAGACCGGTAATATCTTTCACAACGACGAGATCCCCGAGACTCTCGTCGAGGTGCGCCCGCGCAGGCAGGGGGATTTCAAGCTCCGCTGGACGATCCGCGACGCCGAAGACCAGGTTGTCGACTCCGAGGAAAGAAAGGCCGATTCGAGGGGGCCGCAGGAGTTTAAGATCTCGCTCGCCATGAAGCAGATCGGATGGTACGGAATCGACTTCGAGTTGCTGGACGCAGAGCGCGTGCTCCTGACCCATAGCGCCTCGTTCGCGCTGCTGGGCAAAGACACCCGCAAGGCGGAAGTCGCCGATTCTCCCTACGGAACGTGGAACTACGGTGGGCCACACTACACAACGCCGGACGTCGAGATATACGGCCCCGTCCTCTTTAAAGCGGGATTCCGCCGATCGGCCGGCGTCAACCGATACTCCGAAGCCGAGCTTGCCCCCTGGAAACTCGCAGTTCCGACCGTCAAGACCGGCGGCCTCCAGAGCAGCGACGAGGAACTCATCCGGAATATCCGCAACAGTCTCCAGCGGTATCCAAGCGTTGCCAACGCCATGATCTTCCACGAGCACGCGGTTTGGGGCTACCAGGTCGCTCCCGAACTGATCGGCCGCAAGCCCGAACCCGGCTCGCAGTGGGAAGGCGCGGAGCAGCGCTGGAACTATGCCGAGCGGCTCGGACGCATCCTCCGCACGCACTTTCCTCAGCTTCGTGTCACCATCGGCAACTCCCTGGCCTCGACGGAACTCATCGCCGAAGGCCTCCGCCGGGGATTCCCCGAAGCCTATGCCGATTTCCTCGGCCTGGAAGTGGTCGGGCGGACTACCCTCCCCGAACGGCAATGGGAAGCGTCGCTTCAGGCAGGCGACCTGATGCTCGAAACCGCCGCAAGATTCGGATACCACAAGTGGAAGATCAACGCCTGCTATGAAAGCAATTACCGGCTCAATGCCATCCTCGGCGACAAGACGCAAGCCGAGTGGTATGTCCGCGACCTGCTCCTCTGCCAGGCATGGGGAATGCCCGACATCTTCATCGGCGTGATCATGGACACCGGCAACAGCTACGCCGGTTCGTTCTGGGGAGCGAGCGGCCTCTGCACTCGCGATCCGTACCTCTATCCCAAGAAAGCTTACGTCGGCGTGGCGCTGGCCACCAAGATGCTCGACCAGGTGCGGCTCTCCCGCAGCATCCCGACCGGCTCCCCAACGGTCTATGCCTTGGAGTTTCACCGCAAAGACGGCAAATACGTCTATCCCCTCTGGACTTCGCGTGGAACCGCCGACCTGACCCTGGAGACCATCTCCTCCGACTGCGAGATCTTCGATTTCTATGGACGCCCGCGAAAAGCGTCCACTTTTGATCGTGGCTTAGCCCTCACCGCGGGCACCGCTGCGACATATATCCTCGCCAACGCGCCGCTTGTCAAGTCGATCGCCTGCGGCAAGAGAACCTATCCCGAGGATCCGCCGCCGAAATCCCTCAAGGTCGTCAGCCCGATGGACAACGTTGCCGAGTGGACGCTCGCCGGCGGAAAGGAACCGCTTTTGGAAAGGACGAAGGGCGTTTTCATGCCGTACCGGACGCTGGGCAAGTATGCCGTCCGGCAGGTGAACGACGACGAGAAAGGCGAATGCATCGAGCTGGAACTCGTGGATCCGGACCTTTCTCTTCCCAAGATCTTCAACGAATATGCGGTGCTGCAATTGAAGAAACCGGTGGCGCTGGACGGCAGGCCCAATTCTCTCGGGATCTGGGTGAAGGGCAACTCGGGATGGGGCCAGGTCTATTGGATTATCGAAGGCGCCGACGGGCAGAGGAGGATCTCCTGCGGCACCCGCGTCCATCGCGCGGATGTTTTCGACTACGAGGGGCGTGTTTCCATTTCGTTCGACGGATGGAACTTCCTCAGCATGCCGATCACCGACCAATCCTCAATTCCCGATACTTCGACCGGTTCGGTGGACAACCTCTGGGAATATGGCGAGGTGGCGCATGACGAGAAACTGAAACGCGGCTCCGGCGTGCTCGCCTATCCGATCAAGCTGGTCGGGGTGGCCTTCGCGGCACAGTCAAGGCCGCTCTTCCTTACCGAGCGCCGGCAGCACAAGCAGATCATCCGGTTCAAAGACGTCTCGGCGTTCGAATGACATGTGAATTGGCGGGGTGAAAACGCAGGAATGCCGTCGGCTTACTGGGTTTCTGCTTATATTCCTCATTCCTTATCTTCATCCGTGGAACAAAACCAGAAATCGAATCAGCCGATGGAACCCGTGAGGTTTCACCTCCCCACTCCCAACCCGTTCGGTCATTCGCCGGCCCTGATCGGGTCTGATTAGAAAGGACAACTCATCATGTGCAAATTCATAACCTCTTGGCCTGGCCGCACCACCGTCCAACTCTTCAGACCATGCCTCGCAATAGCCCTTTGGACGGCTGTGGCAATCGTGCTGGCCTGCAAGACGGGCCGTGGCGCGGAGGACCGTGAACAAACGACGCCAAAGAAAACTGAGGAAACGCCCTCCGTCTTCATTCCGCTCGCTGCCCAGGACAACGCCATCGGATTTTCCGTCACGCCGGGCGTTGGGCCGTTCACGAAAATCATCGTGGAGTTTGCCGACGGCAGCAAAAAAGTGTTGACGATAAATGTCCGCCCTCAGACCGGCAAACGGCGGTTGCCGCAAGCAGCCGGCGCGCCCGCCGGTGCCAAGCCGGCGTATGAGCAGGTCCAGGCGGAGGACTCGTTCGTCGACGTGTCGGGATCCAATCTCCGCATCTTTGCCAGACCGAATCTGTTCCGCTACACGGACCCGCAGCAGGACGAACTGCTGAGAAGGTGGGAGAGCCTGCCGCCCGCTTCGCAAACGTTTATTCCCTTCGAATTCCGAAATCTGCCCGGCCGCGTGGAAATGTGGATTCAGGGCTGCTACGCCGGCGCCATGTCCGCGGCAGGCGGTCTGCGGCAGGTGCAAGTCCTGTTGTCCGCCGAAGCGGCGATTCGCGGCGAGGGATCGTACCGGCTGCCGGAGGTCGAGGAAAAGTACTGCGCGCTGGACATTGGCCAGATTGCGAAGCCGGGTGCGATGCGCGACGCACAGGTCTCACGGGAGCGAGGCTTGCGGCGCGTGGAGGGCATTCCGCTCATCGTGGCCGACGGGGCCGGCAATGGCGACGTGGGAGTCGTCCGCGAGATGAAAGGGTCGTGGGCGTTGGAATGCGACGAGCACCTCTCGCGCACCCCGTTCGACGGCATGCCGGAAACGCTCCATTTCTCGGTCCCGCAGGCGTTCTACCACAAGGCTTATGTCCTCTGTTCCGTCGAACCGGATCCCCGCAAGGATCCGGTGCTGACGGTAAGGATGACGCGGTTCGCCCGCTCCGGTCGAGGAGACGCGATGGCCCACGCCTCTGTGGTTCTGCCGCGCGCCGGCGAAGCTCCTACCGCGAACGTCCGGCCCGTGGGAAGCGTCGCGTATACGGCCCAAGGGCAAAGCATTCAGGCTCCGCTCTATCTGGCGGAAATCGATCTCGACACGGGCTCGATCCTCGATCTGCTTATGTCGGAGAAAGACCCCAATGCCCCCATGCTGGACGGCCGGTATCTCGACATCGACTTGCTGGGCAGGGTCGAGGGGGTCAAGCCGGCTCGCGATTCTACCAGCGCGGTGCATGTCTTCGGCATTACCCTGGAGCGTTCCCCCGCGGAGTTCTCGCTGCTCCAACGGCAGCCCGGCAACATCTTCCACAACGATGAACTGCCCGAGACGATTGCCCTGGTCAAAGCGACCGAACCCGGCCGCACGACCCTCTCCTGGCAGATTACCGACGTGTCCGGTGCGATGGTGCGGGAGCAAAGCGTCGCTTTCGACTTCGCGGCCCCGGGAGAAGAGCGCCGGCAGACGATCCCGCTCGATGCGCCTCGCCCCGGCTGGTATGGGTTGAAGTTCTCGCTCGCGGGCGGCGACGGGGAAAAGCCGTTTCTCGTCCACAACGCCGCCTTCGCGGTTCTCGGCCCCGACCGGCGAAAGGCCGGCTACGATTCGCCCTATGGCACGTGGTGGTTCGGCAGGGCGCACTACGGCTGCGACGATGTTGCCACGATCGGACCGCTCCTGCACAAGGCCGGCTTCCACAAAACTACGTTCGCCTGGACAAAGTCGACCGAGGCCGACTTTGCCTCTTGGAAGGTCACGCACAATCAGATTGGCTGGAGGGCTTTCAAGCCCGACGATCCGGCCGGCACCAAACGAGAGGTGGCCGAGTGGATGGCGAAGTTTCCGCACTGCCGATCCATCCTGATCTTCCACGAGAGCTACGCGAACTACCTGCCGGCGGAATTGTTCGGCGGCGAAGCGAAGGAGGACGAGCAGACGGTGGAGAAGGCCCGCAAGCGCGTGGAAATCGCCACGGCGGCCGCTCGGCTCTACCGCAAAGAATTCCCGGAGCTGAAGATCATCGCCGGCAATACGAGCGCGTCGGCTGCGATCATCGGCTCGCTCCTGCGCCACGGGTTCGATGCCTCGCTCATCGACTTCATCGGCATCGAGACGGCGGCAGGCCAGACGGGCATGCCCGAAAAACTCTGGGAGGGTGGCCCGCAGGGAGCCTACCTGGCGCAGGAAACGGCACGGCGGTTCGGCCGCGATCTGCCGGTGACCGGCTGCTACGAGTACACGGCCCGCTGCAAGCGCAATCTCGGCCCGCAGCGGCACGCGGAGTTCTACGTCCGCGATGTGCTGATGGCGCACGCCTACCATTATCAGCACATCTCGACCGGGCTGCTCTACGACGCGGGCAATGCCTACAACCATACGCTTTGGGGCGGCGGTGGTATGTGCCGGCGAGCCCCGCTGCTCTACCCCAAACCCGCTTACGTGGCACTCGCAGCGGTCACCGCGGCCCTCGATCAGGTGAAGTTCCGCCGCAAGGTGCCGACCGGTTCGCTCACCGTCTATGCGTTGGAATTCGACCGCGCCGACGGTCGCCACGCGTACGCCTTATGGACGCCCCGAGCCGAGGCGGAGTTGGCCCTGGAGTTCCCGGCGGATGCCGTCCTGGAGCAAACCGATTTCTATGGCGCCGTTTCCACGCCGGCCGCGCCCTCCGGAAAGCTCGCGGTGGTCGCAGGTTCGGCCCCGCAGTATCTGGTGTCAACCAGGCCGCTGGCAACGGCTCGCGTCGTGCGTCAAATCACCGAGACCGCGCCCGCCGGATTCCAGGTAGCCGACAAGCTCGACGATGCATCGGCCTGGACGCTCTCGAAGGATGAAAGTCTCACGAAAACCAGCGGCGAGCTGCCTCGCCACATTCCGGGAGAATTCAGCCTGCGGCAAGTGGAAGACGATGAGCGCGCGAGATGCCTCGAATTGGAACTGCACGGCAACAGTGCGTTAAGCGATCTGATCGGCGAATATGCCGTGATCGACGCGGCCGGCCCGGCCGTAATCCCCGGCGAGCCGCACACGCTCGGCGTGTGGGTGAAAGGGAATTCCTCGTGGGGCAAGGTGGTATTCGAGTTCGACGACGCCGCGGGCAACGTGTGGCGGACGCACGGCAACGAGTGGCACGACTGGCCGGGCGAACTCTCGATCAATTTCGATGGCTGGCACCTGATCCAATTCCCCATCGACAAGCAATCGCCGGTGATCTATTCGTCGCCCGGCGGCCGGTGCCAGCGGGTGAAGGGGAGCGGTCGCAGCGTGACCTATCCCATCCGCCTCACGAGGTTCTACGTCGTCATAAATCGCAAGGCGCTCGATCCGACCGAGATGCAGCCCGTGAGAACGGTCATCCGAATGAACGACGCGGGAGGATATTGAGAGCCTATCCCAAAACCGCGCATCGAGAACGGGACAGGCACGATTTGCCCCCAAGACTCCGCAAAATGAGCCAGTCCCCGATGGTTTTGGGAAAGGCTCTGAGAAGGAGGTCAACGTGAGAGAGTCGGAATGGGGTGTCCTAGGGGGGGCTGAGGAACGCCCGTGGGCAAGTTTCGGGCGACCGTGGGTTTGGGGTGCGAGAATTCAGCCCGATGGGGCAAACACCACAAGACCAAACAATACAATGTCCTCCCCTGCAAGTTCGCCGTGGAGAGCATCAGCAGGCCAAGAATCGACGGAAAAACGTTTGACGGCGCTGAACTTCGCTGTACAATAAACCCGGCCCAGCGGTTAATTGGTCGGGTTTGACATCCGTCCTGAGAAGGGCGGGGAGGTTAGTGTGGCGGGTTAGGGGCAGGGATTGTGCGGTCGCATGTTATGCATGATTCGCACCCAAACCCGAAGGGAATCATTCATTTCTAACGGGGAGGTTCAGACAATGAAGAGTCAAATGAAGAGTCTTAGGAACGGACGAGCAGGCTTTACGCTCGTAGAACTGCTGGTGGTGATTGCAATCATCGGGATTTTGATCGCGCTGTTGCTTCCCGCAGTGCAAGCAGCGAGGGAAGCGGCTCGCCGCACGCAATGCACCAACAACGTAAAGCAACTTGGGCTGGGGCTGCACAATTATCATGATACATACCTTGCATTGCCCGCCTGGTCGTATCAACCATCCACGACGCATCGCTTTGTGAGCGGCCTGGTAGCGCTTCTGCCGTTCGTTGAGCAAGCCCCACTCTACGATCAGATCACCGGGTCGACGACGATCGCCGGAGTCGCTTATCCGCCTTACGACAAGTATCCGGTGAGTGCTGGTTACACTCCTTACCGAGAGACGATCGCTGCGTACCTTTGCCCGTCCGATCCCGGTATGTCCGATAAAGGCACGGCGCCCGCCGATTATGGCCGCAACAGCTACTGCTTCAGCGTGGGCGACTGGACTTCGTCCTACGGAGACTCGAACACGCGTGGCCCGTTTGCAAGGTCGAAGTGGTTCAACTTCCGCACGATCACCGACGGACTGAGCAACACGATCGCAATGAGCGAGCACTGCATCGGCACTGCGGCAGGGAAGGCCAAAACCCGCTTTGCCGGAAGCCAGACTGTTGCCGTGAACGCCGGTAATCCAACTTTGAACAGTCCGGTCGTTTGCATGGGCACGGTCGGCAGCGACGGGAGGTACACGGTGGCCAGTTCAACCGCTTTTGGCTATTCGTACTCCTTCGGATTCCCCGGGTCGACTCAGATCAACACGATCCTGCCGCCGAACGGTCCGAACTGCTGCAACCTGGCAACGGATTATGCGGCCCGAATGCTCGTTCCGCCCAGCAGCTATCATCCCGGCGGCGTGAACGTCCTCTGGTGCGATGGTGCGGTGTCGTTCATCAGCGAAACGATCGATACGGGCAACCTTGCGCTGGGGAGTGTTGCCGGCGGCAAATCGCCTTACGGCGTGTGGGGCGCCATGGGATCGAAGGACGGGGACGAGACAGTCCAGCAGTGATTGCCGATCGTCACGGAGACGACACCGCGTGGGGAAAAAGCGGACGCCAGACACGAGTTCTGCGTCGGCTCTTGGTTCGGTCCTTTCTTGACACACAACTCACAGGGAGTTCGGTTCGTCATGCGACATTTCATGGGTTTCATCCTGCTCACGGCTAGCGGTGTTTTCATGGGCTGCGGCGGCCAGACAGGGACCGAAGGAGCGGTCGCCGCGACGGGCACCGTAACCTACCAAGGGCAGCCGGTGGAGGGCGCCACGGTCGTGTTCGCCCCCGAGGGGCAAGGCCGTGCTTCGAGTGCGATTACGGACGCCAGCGGGCGATTTCAATTAACGACCCTGGGGCCGGGCGACGGCGCCATGCCAGGCAAGTACCAGGTTGGTATTTCCAAGACCGAAACCAGCGGTGACATGAGCCGCGAGGAATCGCAAGCCTACTTCGAAAAGCACGGTGAGCCGCCGACCGTTACCACCACGGAGGCGTTGCCGGAAAAGTACAAGTCTCCCGCCAACTCGGGACTGACCGCCGAAATCACCGAGGGAGGTAAGAACGACTTCAACTTCGACCTGACGGATTAGGAGACGCATTCTTGTCGGACTGTCGTTCCTCCGACTGGGAGTCTTGGGGGTAGCGCACGGCTGCCCTTCACACGGCGGAGCCAAGTTAACCAGCGCCGAATTGAATGAACGTCGTCCCTGGGAGAAAGGCCGTTTCGGCAATTTGACCGTCCCTCGACAGGCAGGGCAAAGCTTTTTCTTGCCGGCGAGACTCCTTTTCAATCAACTTGGTTGTGGCCGAGCGGCGCGAAACCGCGCTGTGATGCACTGAGATGCAATTCGAATGTCTGAACGATCCACGACGGCACGAAACGGCGGCTCAAGAAGTGCCGGAATCGTGGGTATCAGGCGTATTCGTCGGCGGTGAACGACGCGCCGCTCTGTGCTAGTTCGTATGAAACGGTTCGTGAGGCGGCATGATCGCAAGCGTCTCGCTGTCTTGAGAAGTTGTGAATTGCAGTTGGGCGGGCATCGACTGTTCGGGCAGGTCCAACGTGTGGCGGGCGCCGGGCGCCAACGCAAGAACGGAAAACCTGCTTGCGGTCCGGCCGGATCGATCCACGACTTCCACGGTCGACGCCGGGTTGCGGCGGAGGGCGTGCAAATTGAGCCCAGACGCTTCGCGGGTGACCGCCCAAGAGGGTGAGAGCCCCAGAAGGAGGCCGCTCTCAGGCAACGCGATGATCCGCAGCGGATATTCGTGCGTGGAACCGGGCGGGAGCGTCCGTGTCCCAAAGACGACTTCCAGGGAGTTCTTGCCCGGCCAGTCGTCGTGCGTTCGGTTGGCAAATAGCAGTCCCTCCGGCAAGAGATCTTCCATGCGGAAGGCAACCGCGAGGTTGAACCCGAGGCCCCGGTCCCACTTGGACATCCAGGGCTGGGACGGCGCGAAGAAGGTGTTGTAGGAAGAGGTTTCCATATCCACGACGCCTTTTCCCGCCGCCAGAAGCTCGCCTCTGCCGAGCAGACCGGGCGTATCGGTGACGGCGACCACGGTTCGCTCGGGCTCGTCCGGCAAACGCCAGTCGGCCTGCTGAGCCCAATCTCGGCGGCTGATCTCCGGAAGCGCGTGGAACCAGTAGGAGTGCGTGACCGCTTTCGCCGTGGCATTGGTAAGGGCAACGTGGATGTCCACCACCAGACTGTCCGGCTGGAGAGCGATCGTTCGCCTCACGACTACCCCTCGATGGTCGCCCTCGGTTTCGACCAGCGGCGACGGGCCGTCCACCGCCCGCACCAGTCGCGTATTGTCGACTTTCCACTGCACGACATTGCCCCAGAAATGGTCCTCGGCGCCGCCGGGGATTTCTTGCCGGCGCGGAGGCAACAGCGGCTCGCGCTCGTGGACGACGCGGTTGCGCTTGACCAGCTCAACCGCTCCGGGCAGATAGCGCAGAGCCTCCAACCGGGCGCGATCGGCGGGATTGACGGCCAGCCGCAAAAGGCCGTTATCGAGAATGATCCACTCCTGGCCGTCGATCGTCTGGCGAGATACCGAGGATTGTGCCGCCAGTTGAATGGACAGCGCTGAAACGACGGCCGGAACCAAAAGACATGTCAGCGGCCGCATGGCAACCCCTCCTCGCGCATTGCCTGGTAGAGCGTCTTGTTGTTAAGTTGAAACCTGGCGGGAATGCCCGCGTAGGACTTGAAAGGTACGACCCAGGGGAAGCGTGGCTCCAGTGCAGCGAGCAACGACAGGGTAAGTCCGATCGCCTGCTGTTCGTCGGCGGCAGTGAGCACAAGCGACCGCATCGACGAATCGAGCGACCACCCTGGCTCCGCGTCGGAGGTGATCCGTAGGACGACGCACGGCGTAGGAGGCGAACTCACTTCCGCCACGACCTCCAGCGGTCCCGCTTCGCAGCTTTTCGTGGCTTTGGTGAACGCATCGAAGAACCCGTGCAGCCGTCGGGCCATGCGGCGGGCGACACGGCTGTCGGTCTGCGGCGAGACAAGACGGAAAGCGATCTTGCCGTCGGCATCGAGAAACTGAAAGCGGGCCAGTTCCGCCGCCGTCATGCGAAAATCCCTGCTGACGTAATGGAGCGAAAGCGTGTTCTCGCCCTCTTTCAGCCTCGCCTTCCCAGACGGGCTAAGAGGAGCGGCATTGAGCGTGGCGGTGGACAACGCGTAACCGGGCAGGCCGGACGGGCTGAGGATCACTTCACAGGCCGAATCGGCGGTGAGCGCGATCCTGGCATCCGCCGACTCCAGGTTCCGGTGCAACGCGGCGTGGCAGTTCAGGGCCCGCGAGGACTGGACTGCCAGAACGGGGCGGAGAATGGTCGCCTCGCGTCCCGGGAGCCGGATCTTGAGCGCGGTTGAAGCAGATAACTGCTGAACCAGGGGAACCGCGGGATCCCGCCAGGCCACATAGGCCCGACTGCCGACGAATCCCGGCTCGGCGGCGGAGGCGACTGTGGCATCCAGGGCTCTCTCCTGGGGATTACAGAGGACGATCGCTGCGCGGTTTCCGCAACCGTATCGGCCGATCCAAAGCTCGGCACTGCCGTCCGTTTTAACGTCCACCGGCGCTAACGGTTGCCAGCCGTCGGACATCAGCTCGACGAGAAGCGGCATGTCACGCTGGAGCGGTTCAACGCCCACAATATAAGGGTAGGTGGGGTAAATGCCCCATTGAAAAGCCTTAAGACGCACATAGTCGGCAATCCGCGCAAAACTCTCGACAAACTCCCGGCGGCTCATCGTTTCCAACTCCGGCAGAAGGAACCGGAGGTTCCACCCCTTCCACATGACGGCCGGTTTGCCGCCCAAGGCCATGCGTGCGAGCGGGTATTTCTCCGTCGACTTGAAGAGGGTCAACTCGAGCAGGCCGGCGTCGGAAAACATCGCGCATTGCCCGCCACCTCCGACAACGGCCAGTCTTTCGAATGGTTTCCCCTCCAGCTTGAGGCTGTGAATAAGCTTGGCCTGCTCGATCATGCCGATACCGATATCGACGTAGATGCCGCGTTCGTCCCAGGCACGGCCCGGGAGGGGAAGCTGCGCAGCGGGGCCATAGTTGTTGACGCCGGCGAAGACGTCGAACGCAAAGCCGCAGATATCCAGTTCGCGGGCGGCGTGTTGGAGATCCTCTTGAAGGCGAGGCCAATAGGAGGTTCCGTGGGGCTGCACGAGCACCTCGCTGTCCCAGTGGGTAACCCAGGGGCCTCGCTCCGTCTGATAGGCGGGATTGACGGCGATAGCGTCGGCAAAGCGGCGTTGGGCCAGTTGCTTCTCCACCCAGGCGCCCGAGGGATTATAGAAGAGGTGGCCGCAATCGTATCCCCACTCGGCAAAGTATGCCGCCCTCTTCGTGCGGAACGCTTCCGGCGACAGACGGCTGAGATCCTCGCCACCGAGCCAATGGGTCTTGCCACCAAAAGTCGACTTGAGCGGCTTGTAATCCCAGTCTTCGTCGCGGCCCCACATGTCGCCGGCGCGGCGAAACGGCGCATAGCACCAATCCCAGGTAGTTCGCAGGCGGCGGAAGAGTTCGAGGTCGGGCACGCCCTGCCAACTCTGGTACTGGATCGATGCGCCCAACGCCGCAAAACTGATGCCCGGAGTGGGACGGAAGTAGCTGGGGAACGCATCCATATACGCCTGCCAGGCAGCCGCGCGGAGATCGTACCGCGCTCCCTCAGCGAGTCCGGCCACAAAGCGGACGCTGTCGGACTGCCCCGAGGCCAGCACCATTCGCAAGCTATAGGTGAACTCAGACAAACCATCGGGATGGTAAACCAGTTCCGGAATGAAATAGCTATTCAACGGCTCCGGGGCACGGCCCAACACGGCTGCGCGCTCGCCAAGACGCAGCGCCGCCAACGGCAAGTGCGTCTGGGCGGCGGCATTTTGGAACGGAACCCGTTGGCGTCCGGCAATGGGATGCGTGACGCGGAGCCATCCGTCCCACCAGCCGGCAACGGCAACCTGCGACTGCCCCTGATGGCCCAAACGGATCTCGATTCGCCGCTGGGTCTCCGACCGGTTGGCGACGCCTACGGGGACTTGCGCCAAGCGGCCGGCAGCCACAGGCCCAACGGTAACCTGCAAGCCGTCGCCGCAACCTTGGTAAACGCCGTTGCGGGTGGTCCAAGTGAGGTCGCAGGCGACAGCGCGATCGCCATCGACTACGTCCAGTCGGCAATCGAGGCCCCCGGCGGCAAGAGGCAAGAAGCCAGCCGCGAAAGCCGATCGCGTGAACACGACCAGGCACGCCAGGGAAACGATTTTGGCAGCTTGCCGGCTTGTCCGCCACCGAGAACCTGACCGTGGAAACGAAATCAGCAAAGCCGTCATCGGTGCCTCAATCGCTTGAATCGGATTTCCAACGTAGGCTCCACTCGAATACGCTCCCAGCGGCAAAATTCAACAAGGCAGAGTACTAATGGGGTTGTCCAAGAACAAACGCCGATGCTTCATTCACCGATAATTAGGCCGATGTTGCCCTCAAGAGTCGCAAAGTGCGACGCTCCGCGAGGAACGCAAAACTTCTCCGGCTCACCGTCGGGCGGAAAACGGTTGCGCGACAGCACGAGGCCGGACAACGATTCCGGCGTGTCTTCGACCAGTTTGAGGTATGGGATCGGCGTGGTGGTCGTGACGGTGTTCTCGATGATGCGGCAGTCGCTCAAGAGATAGCGGCCCCTGTCGTCCGAAATCTGAGCCAGATACAGTGCAGGCACGGCCGAGGTGCCTGCGATCTGGTTGCCCTTGATCAGTATCTTTCCCATGCCGCGGTTCGCAAAATGCCCGGTCGTCACATTCAGCTTGTGATTGCGATGAGTCGGGTCGTTGGACGCTGGGTTGAAGGCGCTCTCTACGGCGATGTAAGCACGCGCGCACGTTCCGGACAGACGGTTATTGATGAATTGGTTGTTGTCCGCATGCACAGCGGTGTAGATGTGGTATTTCGGCGCGGCGGGGGCGATGGCTTCGACCGAGTTGCCGTCAAACACATTCTCAGTCGCGCCGACGTAGGCCTGCAGCAGTCCCTCTCCTACGCTGCGCTGGGTGCGGATGCGGTTGTGGGCGACCCGGTTGTAGGCGCTGCCGTAGGCCAGATGGATGGCACTGGAGGCAGAGTCAGAACAGTCGTTGTCTTCGATGACGTTGTTGGCACAACTGTTTTGCACCGACATGTTCCGCGTCTGGTGTGTCAGCCGGTTGCTCCGCACGACGCAATGTTGCGCCGCGCTCAAGCTAATCCCGTAGTAGCCGCCCGTGATGCGATTCCCGATTACACGATTGCGCTGTGGCGTCTGCTTTGCTGTCTTTGCGACGAACCGGGTTTTCCACTCCGCGAGCGCGCTCAATCCTTCCAGTTCAGCATCCACGCCAATGCCGTGGGATGCTAGACCACTCCGGTCAACTTCGATTTCGTTGCTTTCGATCAGGTTGTCCGCTGCATCCGCGCCACTGTTAACGAACGCGCGTACGAGGATTCCATACCCTGTCATCAGATTGAACACGCGGTTTCCCACAAGCTGACAGTCGCTGATGTTCTGGCCATAGATGCCGATCGTGGCGGCGCTCTTAACGTGGTTGCAGTCAATCTGCAATCCCTCCACGCGGCACCCACTCACATGGCTTGGGGAACCGGACGTGCCGCACGCCAGCATCACGCCGGCCGCCTGCGTGGTATTGACGCAGCGGATGACGCCGCCTTTGCCGGCAACACGGCGCACGCCGTTTCTGATCACGATGTACTTCGAAATCGCAAACACGCCGGGCGGAAATACCAGATCTCCATTGGCGGCTTGAGCTTTTTCCGCCGCCGCGTTGCAGGCCGCGGTGTCGTCGGCTATGCCGTCGCCCTTGGCGCCAAAGTCGAGCGGCGAAAAGGTGGGGCGGGCATTGCTGCCAGGCTCGCCGCCAACTGCAAACGCGGCCATGCAGCCAGCGACCACTCCAAACAGAACCGCCGGAATTCCAGCTCGTAACGATCGCATGGGGACGCTCCTCTCTCAGACAACTCTCCGACGATGGGGCCCGACGTGTGGGTGGAAATCCGTCCGCCGGCTGTCATCCGTCCGCGCCGGACAGCAACGCTTGGATTCCGCCGGTGAGCATGGCGTCGACCTCCGGACCGCACCAGGCGACGTTCACGGAATAGCCGCCCTGGGTATAGGCCTCGGCCGTGGGAATGTACCACGGGCCGCCGTCTCCGTAGGCGGCACAGGCCACGAACCGCTTGGGCGCCACTGCCTGAGCCCGCAACTGGTACTCGACGTAGCACTCGCCTGCCAGGTGCAGCATCGATACGTCGTTGACGTGAAGGGCGCTCAAAGGGAGCGGGATCTTCTTCTGGTAGCGGCGGATCCAGGCGACGGTGAATGCCGGCCGGTTGCGGTTGACGACCCGCTCGGAGCGGTCGGCGATCTGCCTGAGCAACGCGTCGAGATCGAATTGCGGATTCAGCGGCGGCAGGATGTCGTGGGTGGTCCAGCGCAGCGACCGGATCGGCTCGGGCCGCAGGGTCGCTTCCGAGCCGACCATGCCGTCGTAGATTCGCTGGCTGAGCACGGGCCGCATTTCCTTGGAGCCGTCGTTGTGTTTGCCCGCCCCGATGTTGCCGCCGCAACCGTTGAAATAGAGGTGCGTGCAGCCGGGTTCGTCCTGCTCTCGCCGCCGGCGTGCGAGGCCGCAGAAATCGGCGCTGACCCGGCCGTCGCCGTAATAGCTCATCGGATGGCAGGCATAGTAGTGGCAGGCGACCAGCTTGCGATCGCCGTGAAAAAAGGCGATCGTCTTGAGCATCGGATCGATGAGTCCTTCGGGCAATCGATGATGCTCGGGGTTCTTGGAACTGCTGCCGCGCTGAGAGGCGACCTTGCCGTCCGGCCCGAGAATTCGCCGATTGGAGGCCACCTTCTCCACCTTCGCCTCGCCGTGGGCGACGTGGGTGACGGGGACCGGCCGCTCGAGTGCCGCTCGCACGGCGGCGCGGCCGGCGCCCAGGCACTTGTCGAAGAAGTCGAATTCGATGATGTGGGGGAGATCCCCCTGGGCAAGAATGATCCGCTCCGCCTCCAGGCAGGCGAAGGGGGCGTTGTGTTGATGCACGCAGTGGACGGCGACCCGATCGGGCGTGGTTCCCGCCGCCTCCGCCAGCGCCGTCCGCCATTGGATGTGGGCTTCATTGAGCAGCCCGATCCAATCGACCACGCACAGGACGATCGGCTTGCCCGCTCCCAATAGAACGAACCCGATCGCCTCCAGCGGGTCGTCGATCGCTTCGGCCGGCTTGATCCAGCCGGCGTGCAAGGAGTGTCCCAAGGGAGGTGTGACATCGAACCGAAACGGCGCGAGTTGCAGGCTGCCGGCAGCTTGGGAGATGTCCTCAGAATGAGCCGTAGGCCAAAGCGTTCCAGCCCCCAACGCCCCGGCCGCTGCGCCGATAAAGAACCGTCGATTCATGCGGGTCATGCGGATGTCCTCTCTTGCTCACTCGTGTCAATTCAGTTTGCGATGGGAGTTCTTGGCAGAAAGCTCGGATAGGATGGTCCTTCGTGGTCATTTGCCCGATCACGCCACACTCGCTCGCGGCGAGGTGGCACCAATCGAGTATAGACCACGAGGCAGCGGAGTGAAATAGTCGTGCCGTAGTCGACCTTGGCATCGGCAAAGAAAGACGCCTCCTCCGCAGAATTCGTGGGCTCCTTCGAGGGATTCACAATCGGCGGAAACGGTGCTGTTGACAGTAGACATGTCCGTTCCCCCGCGGAAAAGCGGCAACAGAGAAGAGGAACCCGTACTCCGTGTTCAAGTACGGGTTCCTCTTCTCTGTTGCCGTCTTTCCGATACAGGAAAACCACCTACCACTTTCGTCAGATTCACGGGAAATCTGGGGGTTCTTGCGTGTCAACGGCTTGAGCTTACCCACAGATTCTGCGGAAGAGCCAGAAAGGTAGGTGTCGCACCTCGCGGGGCGGAGATTCCGAGGGGCCGGGAGTCTCTTTTCCGTATCGTTTTCGTGACCGATTCGCCGATGTCGGTTTGCCGGGGAGCGCGACGTTCGGACGGTCGGGGCTAAGGATCCGCCGACGGCAAGAGCCCGCCAGCGGCCTCGAAAAGCGCTATTGCGTGACGCAGCGCGGCGACGTCGTGGACTCGCAGGATCTGAACCCCTTGGAGGACCAAGGCGAGGGCGGCGCCGATCGTTCCTGCCGTGCGATCGGCCCCCCGGTTGCCGATCAGCTTGCCAATGAAGCCCTTGCGGGAATGCCCGACGAGCACGGGGCATCCCAACTGGTGAAACCGCCAACTGCCAGAGAGCAGTTGCAGGTTGTGCGCGGTCTTCTTGCCGAAGCCGATGCCCGGATCCACGGCGATACGATCCTGCGAGATTCCCGCGGCAACCAGCGCATCGCGCCGACCGCGAAGGTAGTCCATCACCTCGGCGACGACATCTTCATAGGAAGGGTCGTCTTGCATGGTTTGCGGGTTGCCCCGCATGTGCATCACACACACCCCGGCTCCAGATTCGACCGCCACGTCGATCATCTGCGGGTCACCTGTCAGCCCGGTGACATCGTTAATGATCTCGGCGCCGGCCGCCAGGGCTTCGCGAGCGACCAAAGCCTTCGAGGTATCGATGGAAACCGGCACGTCGACCTGCCGGCAGAGCGCCGAAACGACCGGCATGACACGGCGAAGCTCTTCGTCGGTGTCGACGGCAACCGAATTGGGACGGGTGCTCTCGCCGCCGATGTCGAGGAGGTCGGCCCCTTCAGCCACGAGTCGCAGCCCGTGATCGATCGCCACGGAAGGATGCTGGAATCGCCCTCCATCGGAGAAGCTGTCGGGAGTGACGTTGAGGATGCCCATCAGCAGGGGCATCCGTCCCAAGGGGAGATCCCGACGGCGAAGCCGCCATCTTTCGGCGCGGAGCGGGGGATTCGAGAGGTTCATGCCGGGTAGTCTACCACGGCGCCTCCATCATGCCTACGATCCGTTGGGCGACGTCTTGAACCGCCTCCAACTCCGCGGTGGCAACGGAATGGCCGACTTCCGGAACCAGCCGTCCCGCTGCCTTGACGGAGACCAGTTCTGGCGGCAGCGGCACCACGCCTTGGCTGAGCTGGTTGCTGCGGCGGTCCATCCATCGCACCTCGACCACCAGATCGACCTCCATTGCCCGCGGGTCGTCGAAGCGGTTTTCCACCACCAGGTCCGCCCCTTCGCCGGCGAGCCGGCCGGAGAGGATGCTGTCGGCCGACGGGCTGCCGACGACCTTGTAAGGCGTTTTTAACTCGATCTCTTTCACCACCGCCTCGGTGAGCCATTCCGCGAGATTGCGGCGAAAGCTCGCCGACTGAAACATCGGTACGTGAACCGTCTTGATGTCGGCCGGGTAGAGCGACCAGTTGCCTATCTGGTAGCCGGCGCATCCGACCAAGGCAACCAGGCACCCCAGCGCTGCCGGAAGAAGCAGGCTCGGTCGGGCCTTCTGCGGGTGCCGTTGAGCGAGAGTCATGGATCGATGTTCACCGTCTTCGTCGTGCTTTCGGGAATAATCTCTTCCTTCGACGAGAATTTCTCGGTGAGGAATTGGAAGTGATTCGCAGGCTCCGACGGCAGATCCTTGATCTCGGCCAATCGTGCCCGAGCCATCTGGGCGAACCGTGTCTGCGGGTAATCCTTGATGATGGCGTCGTAGTAGAACCTCGCGGCCCCATAGTACTTCTTCTTGTCGTAATACTCGGCAATGGCCCAATCGCGTTCGGCCTTCTGCTCGACGATGGCGTTCTTCGTCTTCACCATCAGTTCTTTTTCCGAACCGAGCTGCTCGGGGAACTGGCTCAGCGCCGTCTGGGCGACCTCGCCGGCTTCCTCCAAGGGAGTGCCGTCGTAGGAAGCCCCTTGGTATACCTCCAATTTGCTCTTCACGGCAAGAACGTGGGCATTCACCTGATGCTCGCTCTTGGGATACTCCTTGCGGATCAGGTCGTAGTGGTAGGCGGCGTCCTCATAGCGCTGCGTGAGGAAATAGGCATTGGCGGTCGCCATGACGGCGTCGTCGGCCAAGGGCCCCGTCGGATCGTTCAAGCGGATTTGTTCGTAGGTCTTCAGCGCGTGCCCGAAAGTGTCGAAGAGCGGTCGAGAATTGTCGGTGAGGTTAGGGGTTACCGGCCAATGGGGCTGGGCCACCTGCGACTGCTCCCAGTAGCGACCGATGGCGAAGAGCCGGGCGACCACCTTGTCCAGGTGCCGTGAGAACGAGTGCTTCTTGAGCAGGTTCTGGTACGTGTCATTGGCCTTGGTGTACTGGTCAGTGAAGAAGTAGCACTCGGCCAGAAAGAACAGCGCGTCTTCCTCCAACAGCGAGTCGGGCCAGCGTTTGGCGGCCGTGGCGAATTTCTCCGCCGCCTCCTTGTATTTCTGCTGAACGTAGAGTTCTTCACCTTCCCGGTAGGCGGCGCGGGCGATCTGCTCGTCGGGGCCAAGACCGATGGAGTTCTTTAAGTTCTTGTAGACATTCGACGGCCACAGGTCTTCCCAGTCGAATCCGGAGTCTTCTGCTTCGATCTTGTCGAGTTCCGGGCCGGCGGGCGGCAAGATCGTCGTGTGCGCATCGGGCGCCGGCAGGTCGGCAGAAGCCTGCACGACGCCCGAGGCGGGCTGGTTCGTTGCCGCTTGCCCGCTACCGGACTCGCTTTCCGAGCCCCGGCCGGTCAGACCCCGAAAGAGCCAGGAATCGGGCACGGGTTTGTTGTACTCGGCCGCATCGACATTCCCGGGCAACGGGGGAACCCGGCAACCGCCCATCCCAACGATCAACAAGGCGGTGGAAACGACAACCAGCCTCCAAGATGGCGCGAAGCCAAGCAGGCCGGCAGCCACGCATCGATATCGGGTGGCGCCAACGCTTCGGCCAAAGAGAGCAGCCGGGCTGCTTCGTCTGTTGGCGGATGGTTGAACGAAGAACCTTAGTCCGAGTGGCATCATCGAGGACGTCCTTGTCGCGCTGTTGCCGCGTCGTGGGCCTTCAACTCGCCAGTATGCCCAGGTACTGGTGCATACGGGGCTTCTTGCCCAACAAGCCATACAAATAGTGGTTCAACACCCCACGTAATTCGCCGCGGCTCCGTGCATCGATCTCCATTCGCTGCCAGGCGCGACTCTCGGGGTCAGCCAGTTGCGCCATCATCCGCAATACTCCGGCACTGACGGCCACGACGCTGGTTTTCCCGGCCCGGCAATCCGTGCAGAGCACACCTCCGTGCAACTGTCCGAAGGCGACTCGACCACGCATCGGCACGTCGCCGCCACACTCCGCACAAACCTCCAGCGATGGCAGGTGCCCCAGCAGGCGCAGTCCGCCCAATTCAAACCGCAATACCCAATGCAACACCGACTCACCGCCGGCCAGCGCTTCCAAAGTCTGGTCGGCCAGATCGAAAAATTCCGGATGAGGATCGTAATCGTCGGTCAGTTCGTTCAACAACTCGGCCACATAATAGCCGGCGTACAGACTGGACAGGTCACGGCCCGCCGGACGGAACCGCCGCTGGAGTTTGGCTTCGGTCAGCAAATCGAGAGCTTCGGACGATTTGCGGAGGAAGACTATGCGACAGAGGGCCAGCAGGTCAAGAGCAGACTCGAAAGGCCCTTTCAGCCGCCTCGCGCCCTTCGCTATCCCGCGTATCTTTCCGAACTCGCGGGTGAACAGCGTCACCACCAGGCTGGTCTCGCTGAATTCGACCAGGCGGAGAACCAAGGCGGTGGCCTTTTCAGCGGACATGGGCTCTTGAGGAGTTTTCCACCTGGGATGGGTCGAGCAGGTCTACCCTGACCCGTTCAATACGGCGGCGAGTTGCTTCCAGGACGGTGATCCGCACGTGATTCCAGAAGACTTCCTCGCCGACAACCGGAACATGTCCGAGTTGGCTGAAAACCATGCCTCCGATGGTGTCGAAATCCCCGTCGTCGGGAAGCTCCAGGTTGAGCCGGTCGTTGATCTCGTCGATATGCACCTTACCGAGCACTTCGGCCGTGTTCTCATCGATCTGCCGAATGCCCTCCACGGTTTCCTTATCCGACTCGTCCACGATCTCGCCGACGATCTCTTCCAGCACGTCTTCCAAGGTGACCAGCCCCGAAACCCCCCCGTACTCATCCAGGACTACGGCCATGTGGCTCCGCGTAAGCTGAAATTCCTCCAGGAGGACATCCACCGGTTTCGTCTCGGGGACAAAATATGGTTCGCGAAGCAATTCGGTCCAAGGTTTTACCGCTTCGTTCGGCTGCTTGGCCAGTTCCGGCAGCAGATCCTTGACGTTCAAGATCCCAACGATGTCATCGCGGGTTTTGTCGTAGACGGGGATGCGGGTGTGCCCGACGCGGATCACGAAACCGAGCGCCTCTTGCCACGACATCGCCTTGGACATCGAAACCATGTCGGTGCGGGGGGTCATCACTTCGGAGACATCGACGTCGCTCAGTTCGATGATCCCCTCGATCATCTCGCGAGCGTCTTCCTCGAGCAGCCCTTCCCGGTGCCCCTCGGTGACGATCGTGCGGATCTCGTCCTCGAACGACTCTTCATCCGGTTCCTCCGCCACGCGTCCGGCCAGTCGGTGCAAGACGGTGTCGGTCATCCGCGAGCCGATGACCAGCGGAGTCATCACCACAACCAGTCCCTGCCACAGCGGCCAGGTGAAGTACAAGAGCGGCTCGGCCCAGATTCGAGCGATGCCCGCGGCAGTCCAGATCGTCGCTACCAGCAGCGCGACGGACGCCAGCGCGACGCTCATCGCCCAGGGCGGCCATCCGGGCTGGGCCGACTGGCCGGAAATGAGCCAGTAGGCGACGGCGCTGACGAAGGCGGCGGTGGCGATCACCACGGCCATTTCGGCCGAGAGGCCGGCCTGTTCGTAGCCCCGCAGGATCTGCCCGAGCCGCTCCGGCGAACCGCGACGGCGGCAGATTTCCTCCAGTTCATGCCTCGAGAATTCGGCAAGCGACCTGGCGCCCACGGCGGCCAGGCTGGTTGCCGCAAGACTGGCGATCGCCAGCCAGATTAGCGCACCGGCGCTCACGATTGCGTTTCACCTCCAAGATGGTCGATGGATGGCTGACCGTCCTCGTCTTCAGCCTCGTCGAAGCGGTAGTCCAGACCGAAATGCGCGAGGCACGTCCGTTCGCGCTGGCGCATCTCGGCTCTCTGCCGCGGTAGGATATCGTCATAGCCGGCCAAGTGCAACACCCCATGCACCACGTACAGCAAGAGTTCATCGGCGGCGGACCAGCCGAACCGCCCCGCCGCCGCGCTGGCCGTATCGGCGCTGACGATCACCTCCCCTTCCAGGCAGTCCTCGCTTCGATCCAGCGCGAAGCTAAGCACGTCGGTTGCGTAGTCGTGGTCGAGGTACTGCCGATTCAAGCGGTGGATCGTATCGTCGTCGACCACCGCCACGCTCACGACGGCGCGCCGGACCGCGGTTCCGGCCAGAGCGATCCGGACCGCCCGCCGAAGCCGCGCTTCGTCGACCGCCAGCGCCGACTGCTCGTTGGCGACGGCGACTTCGATCCGCTGGCGCGAGGCGCGGCCGGAAGGGGATCGTGTCATGCGGTTTTTTGCTCCGGATACTTGACGCGGCCGTGGTAGATGGCGATGAGCGACTTGATTATCGAGTTTTCGATCGTACGAAGTTCGCGGAGCGTCAGGCCGCTTTCGTCGAACTGGCCGTCGTCGAGCTTGCGCTCGGCGACTTCGCGGACCAGGCTCTCGATCCGCGCAGGGGCCGGATCCACCAGCGAGCGGCTGGCGCTTTCCACGGAGTCGGCCAACATCAGCACGCCCGCCTCCTTGGTTTGCGGGCGGGGCCCCGGATAGCGATAACTGTTCTCGTCGACTTCGGCGGCGTTCGGATCCGCCTCCCGCTGCTGCTGGTTCGCCCGGCCGTAGAAGAACTCGACGAGCGTGGTCCCGTGATGCTGTTCGATGAAATCGATGATCGGCTCGGGCAGGTTGTGCTGTCTCGCCAGGTCGCCGCCGTCCTTGATATGCGCGATGATCACCAGAGTGCTCATGGCGGGCACGAGCGAATCGTGACGATTCTCGTCGGGCGACTGATTCTCGATAAAATAGCCGGGCTTGAGCATCTTTCCGATGTCGTGGAAATAGGCGCCCACCCGCACCAGCAGCCCCCTCGCACCGATCGACTCCGCGGCGGCCTCGGCGATCGTCCCTACGGTGATCGAGTGATTGTAGGTGCTGGGAGCCCGTCGGATGAGTTCCTGCAAGAGCGGATGGGCGACATCCCCGAGTTCCAAGAGGCTGATGTCGGTCAACACTCCGAAGAGGTTTTCGACGAAGGGCAGCAAGGTGGTCATCAGCGAACCGGCCGCGATGGTCCAGAGGGCATTGCTGGTGGCGCCGATCAGCAAGGCCAGATCGACGGGCTGATTCTCCAGAACACCGACAACAACGGTCAACAGGGCGGCCGCCCCGCTCGACCAGATGCCGACGTAAAGCAGCTTCTTGCGGGAGCGAATTCGCCCCAACTGCAAGATCGAGGCGGCGCTCACTCCGAACAAGAGCAGAAAACCGAGCAACCCCGCGCCGGTCCCCAAGACAACGATTACCGCCACGATCGCGGCCAGAAGCATCGCCAGTTGCTGCCGGTAGGCGATGGCCACCGTCTGACCGAAGAGCAGCATGGGGATAATCTCCAGGTGGCCTGCATTCACCGGAGGCCGTTGGGCCAACACCACCGAGACTGCCACCGTCGCCACAATCAAAGCCAGCATCACGCTCAGTCGTTGCATGCTCACCAGCAGGCGGCGTTCCTGCGTGAGCAGGTAGGGAGTGCAGAAGGCAAAAAGCCCCAGGATGATCGCCACCACCGAAACAGCCCGGAAGATCCGCTCGGCGAGCCCCCGCTGTGCCATGGCCGCTTCGTACTCGCGGCGGAGTACTTGCACCTGCTCGGCAAGAAGAGGAGATTTCGATTCGGCGACCTTCTGGCCGCTTTCGTAGGCGACCACCACGGGTCGCACGTCGGCTGCCGCGGCGTTGCGAGCCTTTTCGGTCTCGGCTTCGTCCAGCGTCAGGGTTTTGGGCAGTCTAGGACGAATCCATTCGAAAACCGGATCGGCTACATCGGCGGATCCCAGCCGGCTGCGAAGACTCTCGTGGATTGCGGTCGCCTTGCCGATCAAGACGTCGCTGACCTTGACGGTTTTCCGCTCGCCGGAATGCTTGATCGGATAGACGTCAATCTCGTCCTGATCGCCTTCCCAGGCTTCCTGAGGCAGCTTCTCCAGCAGGCCGCGCTCTTCGAACGGCGCCAGCGCGGCCGCCACCGACTTCTCGAACTCGGCCAGGTTCTGATCCCCGACGAGGCTGTCGCGGAACTTTCGGAATCGTTCCTGGGCTTCCTGCGGGGACGGCGCCGCAACGTCTTGCGGAGAGGCCGGCTGAAATTCCGACCACACGCTCGGATCCAACTCTCCATACGTTTCCGCGCGCATCACCTCCAGCGCTTTATTGCGCAGCGCGCCCCGCAATCGCACCAACGGTTCGGAATCCAAGGCGTACACGTAGCGGGCTTCCCAGCGGGCGCGATTCCGCGCCGTCGCGGTCGCCGCCGGGTCGACGATCTCGAAGGCGACCCGAGCGGTTAGATCCCGCGGCAAGACGTAGCCGGCCCGGAAGGCAAAAGGGGGATCCCAGCCGCGAAGCACGATACACAGCACTAGCGCGGCCAGCAGACACAGCCCCATGCGCCAGAGAACATCCCGCTGTCGCAGATTGGCCAGCGCGCGCTCCCATTTCCGCGGTGGCAACTCCAGGGCAGCAACCCGTTCCGAGCGCTTTCTCTTCTGACCGCCGTTACCCATGAATTGGCTTCTGTCCGCCCCGCTTCCGCCGTTGGTCGGTCCGTTCGTAGGCGTCTACGATCGCTTGTACGAGGGGATGCCGGACGATATCCGCCCCCGTCAATTCTACCGCGGCAAATCCACGGATGCCACGCAGTCGGCGAAGTCCGTCGATCAACCCGCTCCGTGTATGGGGAGGGAGATCCACTTGGGTGGTATCGCCCGATACGACGATCCGCGAGCCGGAACCCATGCGGGTGAGGAACATCCTCATCTGGGGGATCGAGGTATTCTGTGCCTCATCGAGAATCATAAAGGCATCGTTGAGGGTTCGCCCGCGCATGTAGGCCAGCGGGATAACCTCGATGCGATCTTCCTCGGTGTAGCGGCGGATGGTGTCGTGTTCCATCATTTCCCGCAGGGCGTCGAACAGCGGTCGAAGATAGGGATTGATCTTGGCCTGGAGGTCGCCGGGCAGGAAACCGAGGCTTTCGCCCGCTTCCACCGCCGGCCGAACGAGCACGATTTTCCGAATCCGCTCTTCCCTCAAGGCATTCACCGCGGCGGCCACGGCAAGGTAGGTCTTGCCCGTACCGGCCGGACCGGTGCAAAACACAAGATCATTGCTGCGGATTGCTTCGATATAGCGAGCCTGCCCTGCCGTTTTCGCGCGCACCTGACGTCCGGAGAAGACGGCGAGCGGGGTAGCGGGAACGGCCTGTTTTCCCCCGATCACATCGGCCAGAGCCCTCGCCACATCCTCCGGCGCCAGCACGCCGACCCGCTGGGTCTGAAGCTGAAGCTGTTCCAGCAATGTCGTCGCCTTGCCCACGGCCTCGGGCTCGCCGCGGATGACGAATTGGCCATCGCCGGTCGATATCGTGACGCCCAATGCCTCCCGGATCTTCCGCAAATGCTGGTCGCAGGCGCCACAGATGGCCAGCAACGCTTTCGAGCTGACCATGGAAATTGTCTTTTCTGCCATTCCGTCAAAAGCCGCTGTTTGCGTGTTCAGGAAGATCCGAAGTCCCTCAAACCGGCAATGTACGTATGGCAGAATGGGCAAATATGCGTCTCGGCGTCGATCTCACGGTTGCATTTGCTGCAACTCTTCTTCGGAGGCGCTGCCGACGCATGCCACGAATGCGCGGCATCCCCACTGCGGCTGCTTTTCGCTGTCTCCGGCTCATAGGGGCCGATTATTGCAAGGATCGCGTCTTCGTCCAACACCTCGTGGGTGGGGCGAGGTACCTGGATACGTGCCTTACAGACGGGACACAACCCCGACTTGCCGGCACTCTCGTCTTTCACATGCAGCGAGTGCCCATTCGGACACACCACTTGAATCGACATCGTACGTCCTCCCCACATCGTTCGAGCACGGACGTCTCCCGATGCCTCCCCTGCTCACGTCGCTTGTTCCGTTCTCTGCTCGGATACGCCGAATCATCCGGTGAGACGATTAAACAGATAAGACCATCATACCTGCCACCATTAGTGCCGGGTAGCCCGAACCGGGCGTCTCCGGGCGAAATTCCCCCAAACCGCACTATTGAGGGGCTCGGCGGTTAGCCGCCGATCCGCTTCGCGGTGGTTGTGGATGGCGGATGGCGCCACCGATCCAGTTGGACTTCCCCAGCTAAGGAACCCACGAATTCTGCGGAAGAGCCCGCTTTCTGAAAGACGGCGGCTCGCCTGATTACGCGACCGGCGGTTCATCCTCGTCGGCAAGGAGGTGCCGGAGCATCTGCTCCGGCCGATTGAGGAAAGCGCGCGTGACTCGATAATGCTCGGTCTCGGAGTACTCCACCGTGCGCAACCCCTCCGAGGAGAATTCGTAGATGAGTGAGTCCGGGTAGGCCATGATGATCGGCGAATGGGTGGCGACGATAAACTGGGCGTCGCGGTCGATCAGCCCATGCATGGCCGCCAGAAAGGCCAACTGCCGCTGTGGGGAGAGGGCGGCTTCCGGTTCGTCCAGAAGGTACAAACCGTCGCCGCGGAGGCGATTGACGAGGAGATTCAGAAGGGCTTCGCCGTGCGATTGCTCGTGGTAGGAAAGTGGGCCGTAGGGGCTCGTTTGCGGATCGAAACCCAATCGTTCGATTTCCGTCGCCACGTTGTAGAAGCTCTCCGCACGCAGGAAGAATCCGTCGCTGCGGCGTTTTCCACGGATGCCTCGCCCCAGCCGGATCCACTTGTAGAGATCAGCGTGGCTATCCCGCGAGGAGAAGTCGAAGTTGCGGGTTCCCCCTTCCGGATTGAACCCGTCGGCAACGGCGATTGCCTCCAAGAGGGTGGATTTCCCCGACCCGTTCTCGCCGATGAAGAAGGTGACCTTCGGGTGTAGCGCGAGTCGGTCGATCGCCTTGATCGCCGGAATCGCGGCGGCGTAGGGGAAGTCGAGAGGCATCCGCCCGCGGAGGATGTCGATGTAGTCGAGGAACGGTTCTCGCGGACTGAGCGCCATCTCGCCCGTTCACTGCTTCGCCGCCACCACCAGATCCAAAACGGCCTTCTTCCCATCGGCGAAGTACATCAGGCAATTGTCGGCGGCAAACAACGGATTGGGAATCCCGGCAAACCCGGGGCTCAAACTTCGCTTGACGACTACGACCGTCTTCGCCTTATCGACGTCGAGAATCGGCATGCCGGCAATGGGGCTGCTGGGGTCGGTGCGGGCGACGGGATTGACCACGTCGTTGGCCCCGATCACGAGCACCACGTCGACCTGCGGGAACGAAGGGTTGATCTCGTCCATCTCCTTGAGCTTCTCGTAGGGGATTTCGGCTTCGGCCAGCAGCACGTTCATGTGGCCGGGCATGCGGCCGGCGACCGGATGGATGGCGAATTCGACGTCGATCCCCTTCGACTCCAGAACGTTGTAAAGATCGCGCACCGCGTGCTGGGCCTGCGCGACCGCCATGCCGTAGCCGGGCACGATAACCACACTGCGAGCGGTATCGAAGAGCATGGCCACTTCATCGGCGGAGGTCGCTTTCACACGGCCGCCGTAGACTTCATCGGCGGTGGCCGATCCCTCGCTTGCCTCCAGCACGCCGAAAAGAACGTGCGCCAGTGAACGGTTCATCGCTTTGCACATGATTTGCGTGAGGATCACTCCGGACGCGCCGACCAGCGAGCCCGCGATGATCAACACGGAGTTGTTGAGCACGAAGCCCGTCGCCGCCGCCGCCAGGCCCGAGTAGGAGTTCAACAAGGCAATCACCACCGGCATATCCGCGCCGCCGATCGGGTTGACCAGGGTGAAACCGAGCACGGATGCCACCACCACGACCAGCCAGTAGATCCAACCGATCTCAGGGTTCATCACGCCGGCGACCAGCAGACCCAGGACGATGACGCCGAGCAACGCGTTGATCGGCTGCTGGGCCGGATAGCGGATCGGCTTCTTGAACGACTGGTACTCCTCCAGTTTGGCGAAGGCCACCAGACTGCCCCAGAAGGTCACCGCGCCGATCAGGCCGGCCAGCAAACCGGTGAAGACGATGAACCCGCCCGGCAGGGCCTGCGGATCGCCCGCCGCCACCTTTTCGGCGTTCTTCGCCAGATCGAAAACGGCCAGTTCCGCGCCGGCGACGAGCACCGAGGCGGCGCCCCCGAATCCGTTGAACAGAGCGACCATTTGCGGCATGGCGGTCATCTGCACCCGAACCGCCAGCACGCCGCCGATGACTGAGCCGATGACCAGGCCGATTCCAATCAACCAGTATCCGGAAGGATTGTCGATCAGTTCTCCGGCGAACAAGGTCGCAACAATCGCCAGGAGCATCCCCAGCGCGCCGATGAGGTTGCCTCGCACGGCGCTACGTGGGTGCGTCAGCCCTTTGAGCCCCAGAATGAACAGGATCGCCGCCACCAGGTAGGCCAACAGAATCAGTGCTATCTTATCCACGGTTCAATCTCTTGCGCAGTGTGCAGACGTTGGTTCAAGACAAAATGGCTCGTCGCCCCGTTTCAGCGTTTTCGCCGGAACATCGCCAACATGCGATTGGTCACCAGGAATCCACCGACGACGTTGATCATCGCCAGGATCACCGCCAGCATTCCCAGCGTTGAAGCCGCCCAGCCGTGGCCCGCCCCGGCGGCGATGATCGCGCCCACGACGGTGATTCCGGAAATTGCATTGGAACCCGACATCAGCGGCGTATGCAGCGTGGGCGGGATCTTGGTAATGATCTCGAAACCGACGAAAACGGCCAGCACGAAGATGGTTAGGGCGGTAATAATCATGGTCATCAGACATTCTCCTGTGGCGATGGCGACGGCTGCGAAGACAAGAGTTCCGTCACGCGCGGGTTGACGACCTTCCCGTCCCGAGTCACCAGGGTCTCGCGAATGATCTCATCCTCCTCGTTGATCCGAACCTGTCCGTCCTTGACCAGATGGAGCAGGAAGGTCGTGATGTTCTTGGCGTACATCTGGCTGGCGTGGTAAGGGATCTCCGACGGCAGGTTGGTGGGGCCGAGGATCGTGACGCCGTGCTCGACGATCGTCTCGCCCGGCCGGGTCCGATCGCAATTTCCACCCCGTTCCGCCGCCAGGTCGACGACGACCGAACCGGGCGCCATCCCCCTGAGCATCTCGCCGGTCACCAGGATCGGGGCTTTCTTGCCGGGCACGGCGGCGGTGGTGATCACGACGTCGCTCTCCGCGACCACGCGCGCCATCATCTCGCGCTGCTTGCGGTAAAACTCCTCGTCCATGGCGCGGGCGTAGCCGCCGGCCGCCTCGGCTTCCGACGCCGCCAGTTCCATCTCCACGAACTTCCCACCCAGGCTCTGCACCTGCTCCTTGACGGCTGGCCGGACATCGTAGGCGGAAACCACCGCGCCCAACCGTCGCGCCGTGGCGATTGCCTGCAACCCGGCAACGCCGGCGCCGACGACGAACACTTTCGCCGCGCTGACGGTCCCGGCGGCAGTCATCAGCATTGGAAACATCCGGGGTAAAGCCTGGGCGGCTAACAGCACGGCACGATATCCGGCCACGGTTGCCATCGAGGAGAGGACATCCATGCTCTGGGCGCGCGTGATGCGCGGCAGCAATTCCAGCGAGAAAAGCGTGGCTCCCCGTTCAGCGACCCGGGCCGCCGCTTGCGGCGAACCGAGCGGATCGCACATGCCGATAACAATCTGCCCGGAACGCATCCGCGGCAGATCGGCCTGGCCCGCCTCGGGATTGGCGCCGGCGGTCCGGACCTGCAAGAGGATGTCGGCGGCGAACACATCGTCGCGCCCCGCGGCAAGCCGGGCTCCCTTCTCGACATATTGCTCATCCGTATACCCGGCCTCCAGCCCGGCGCCCGGCTCGAACACCACACCAAGTCCGGCCTTGACCAGCGCCGCAACGGCGGCTGGCACGAGCGCCACTCGTCGCTCGCCGGGGAAGCTCTCTTTCGCAACTGCTACATTCATGGCTGTTCGTGTTGCAAGCAGGTCTAAAAATTGGATCCTCGCAGTGCCAAGCTCGCCATTATGAATGATGGTTGCCGCGAGCACACCCCCCCGAACACGGGGAGAGATGGCAGAAATCATTCCGCCGTGGGGGCGAGGGAGCCTTGCCATCCCGTCAGTAAAGCGGTAAATTAGCAGTTTCGCATGGTTTCCAGAGCGATCAGAGGCAAGCTGAGGCGGCGGGAATGCGTTGTGCCGTCGGAAGTTGCAGCAAAGGACACGAGTGCAGATGATGAAGACCTACATGGCCCGCCCCCAAGACTTCGATCCGGGATGGTGGCTCGTCGACGCCAAGGATAAGGTGGTCGGCCGGCTGGCCAGCGAGATCGCGACAATCCTGATGGGTAAGCACCGGCCCACCTATACCCCCCATGTTGACACGGGCGATTTCGTCGTGGTTCTGAATGCGGACAAGGTCGTCTTCATGGGGAACAAGTGGGATCAGAAGCGATACACCTGGACGACCGGCTACGCCGGGCTGCGATCGGAGACGGCCGCCGAGCGCTTCGCCCGCAAGCCGGAGCGGATCCTCACCGAAGCCGTGCGGCGGATGTTGCCCAAGAACAAACTGGGCGTGAAGATGCTCTCGAAGCTCAAGGTCTACGTGGGCGACAGCCATCCGCACCAGGCGCAGCAACCGCAGCCGATCGAATTGGGCGTGAAGAAACAAAAGGCCACCAAGCAAACGTCGCAGGCATAACCAGGAAAGATCCATGTCAGAAGCCACCACAATGGAAGGCACGATCAAGCCCGATGTCGCATTGGGAACGGGGCGGCGCAAGACGTCCGTTGCTCGTGTGCGACTGTTTCAAGGCGGCGGCAAGCTCACGATCAACGAGCGGCCCCTCGAAGAGTTCTTCCCCATCGAACAACACCGAAAGGCCGTTCTGGCGCCGTTGGTCGGCACGGGGATGCGGGATCAGGTCGACGTATCGATCCGCGTTCACGGCGGCGGCGTCACCGGCCAAGCGGATGCCTGCAAGCTCGGGATCGCTCGAGCGCTGAAGTCGTTTGCGTCGGAAGTGGAAGGCGCTCTTCGCGACAACAACCTGCTGACTCGCGACGGCCGCATGAAAGAGCGGAAGAAGTACGGTCTCCGCGGTGCCCGCCGGGGAACGCAGTTCTCGAAGCGATAGCATGACCTCTGGCCGAATCGGCGGCCCAGCGCCGCCAATTCGGCGATCAGACCCGCTTTCAGTGGCGATGCTGAAAATTCTCTTTCTCTGTACCGGCAACTCCTGCCGCAGCCAAATGGCCGAAGGGTGGGCTATTCACCTGAAGGGTGGTGTATTGCATCCTTGTTCGGCGGGCATTGAAACGCACGGTCTGAATCCCATCGCCGTCGAGGTGATGGCTGAAGCGGGCGTCGACATTTCCGGGCATCGGTCCAAGCACCTCGACGAGCTTCGCGACGTCGATTTCGATCACGTCATCACGGTTTGCGGCAATGCGCATGAATCTTGCCCGGTCTTTCCTGGCAACACCCGGGTGAGGCACGTGGGATTCGACGACCCACCCCGGCTGGCCAAAACGGCCGCCACCGACGAAGAAGCACGGAAACATTACCGGCGCGTTCGAGACGAAATTCGAGCCTTTGTCGAGACTTTGCCCGAGGCGTTGGATTCGTAAACTGCGGGTTGACAGCATTTGCTTATTTGGCTATAGTTGCAAGTATCCCACTGCCGATACGAGGAACTAATGGACGCCAAGCGATTAGCCAAGTACGAAGCCCGTGCCCGCATCATCAAGGCGATGGCCCACCCGGCGCGCCTGCTGATTGTGGACGAACTATCCACAGTCGGCGAGCGGTGCGTCTGCGAGCTGACCGAGATGATCGGTACGGATATGTCGACCGTGTCGCGGCACTTGGCGGTCCTGAAGGGGGCGGGGCTGGTGGAAGACGAGAAACGCGGGCAGATGGTCTTTTACCGTCTTCGCGTGAAATGCATTCTGAGCTTTTTCGATTGCATCGAATCGGTCTTGGAGTGCAACGCCAGGAGCCAGCAAGAGCTGCTCACCTAGAGGCCGGTGTTCCTCACTCGGCCCGTTTCTTTTACAGGATACTTGCCAATTTCGCCAAACAGCCCAGCATAGCGGTGGGCCTGTGAGAAAGGGATCTCTTGGTGGACAAGAAGCAGCTATCGATTCTAGCCGCCCTGGTCGGCGTGTTTCTCTTCGCTTACTACGTGAACTTCGCCAGCGTGGAAATCCAGAACGCGATCATGGAAGCGTTCTACATGCTCCAATGGTATGTTCGCTACCACACGCTGGCTTGCGTCGTGCCGGCCATGTTCATCGCCGGGGCCATCGCCACCTTCTTTTCCAAGGAAGCCGTGCTGCGCCACCTCGGGCCGAAGGCCAATAAGGTGGAAGCCTACAGCGTGGCTTCCGTATCCGGCACGGTGCTGGCGGTTTGCTCGTGCAGTGTTTTGCCGATGTTTGCCGGCATCTATCGCGTGGGGGCCGGCCTGGGTCCGGCCTCGGCCTTCCTTTATTCCGGACCGGCGATCAACGTGATGGCTATCTTTCTTACGGCGCGCGTCCTCGGCTTCGATCTCGGGATCGCCCGAATCATCGGCTCGATCGTCTTCGCCGTCGTCATCGGACTGGTAATGGCAGCCATCTTCCGGAAGGATGAAGAAGAACGTACGGCCGCGGTGATGCAGTTGCCCGAGCCGCCGCCGGCCAAGCGGAGCCTCTGGCAGACAGCCCTGTTCTTCATCTCGATGATCGCCTTTCTCGTCTTCAGCGACTGGGCGAGCCCCAGCCAGACGATCATCGAGAAGACAGACGGCACACATATGCACGTAACGGTCCTGATTCGTACCGCAGAGACCTATCGGGTCCAACTCGAGGAGCCGCTTGGCGATCTCAAAAAGGGCGCCAAGCTGATGGTCAATATCGACGATATCGCCTCGGAAGAGGACCACACGCCGGAGGGCTATGGTTGGGTCGCCTGGGTGTTTCACCATCGTTGGTATTTCGCCGGCGTGCTTTTCCTTGCGGTGCTGGCCATGGCGTGGCAGTGGTTCGACCTGGAAGAACTGGCCGAATGGATGGATCAGACGTGGAGCTTTTCCAAGTCGATCATTCCGCTGTTGTTCGGTGGAGTCCTGGTAACCGGGTTCGTCGGGGCCCTCATCCCCGAGCGGATCGTGGCCAGTTGGGTGGGCGGCGACAGTTTTCGGGCCAATCTGGTGGCTTCGATGATCGGCGGCATGTGGTACTTCGCCACGCTGACCGAAATCCCGATTTTGGAGGCCCTCATCGGACTCGGCATGGGTCGGGGCCCAGCCCTGGCACTGCTCCTGGCAGGGCCCGCCTTGTCGCTGCCGAGCATTGCGGTTATCTACAGTGTGATTGGGTTCAAGAAGACGGCTATGTTCGTCTTCCTCACAGTGATCATGAGCACGATCGTCGGCATGGTTTTCGGCTGGTTCTTCGTCTGAAAACCAGGCTGCGGACATTAGAGTCCCTTGAAGCAAGGAGAATGAAAGATGAAACTGATCCAGGTATTGGGCCCCGGCTGCTCGAAATGCGAGAAACTCAAGCACAACGCCGAAGAGGCGGTCCGGCAGTCGGGAGTCGAGGCGATTGTCGAAAAGATCACCGACATCAACGTCATTACCGGTTTCGGCGTGATGATGACGCCGGCGCTGGCCGTGGACGGGGAGGTGAAGATCGTCGGCAAAGTGCCGTCGGCCAACGAAATTGCGAAGCTGCTGGCGTAGCCATCGGCCGGGACGTAATTCGACTGTCCACGTTCATTTCTCTGATTACGAAAGGGAGTATTGCAATGACGGAGGCAAACCAGAACGCCTGCTGCTCGTGCAGTGCCGCTCCGAAATTGATCTTCGCCTGTTCCGGTGCGGCCGACGTGGGGCGGATCTCCGATCTGGCGGCGCGCAAGCTGACCGCGGAAGGGGCAGGGAAGATGTTCTGTCTGGCCGGGATCGGTGGGCACGTCACCGGCATCGTCGCCACCACTCGTGCCGCGGCTGCCATTCTGGCGATCGATGGTTGCCCGCTGGATTGTGCCCGCAAGACCCTTGAAGCGTCTGAGTTCCGTCAGTTCGAGCATTTGCGGCTCTCGGATTTGGGAATGGAAAAGGGGCAGTCGCCTGCCACGGATGAACGGATCGAACAGGTCGTCGAGCGTGGCCGGATGTCTCTGGCCGCAGGGACGCAAGTTTAGGAGTATATGAAAAATGAAACCGAAGGACGCAGTCACCATCGAACTGCTCTTATTCGTTGCCGCCAGCATTGTGGTTCTCGTCGTGAAAAGCCTGCGGCAGAGTCCGGTGGCCGAGGCGTCGGCTCAACCGGCGGGTGCGAGTTCCGCTCCCCCAATGCCGTCGGATGGATTGGTGGCCTACTATTTCCACTCGAACACCCGCTGCCCAACCTGCCAGAGCATCGAGGCGTACGCCCACGAGGCAATTGAAACCGGATTTGCCGATGCGATGGAAGACGGCCGGATTCAGTGGCAAGTCTTAAACTACGAGAAGCCCGAAAACAGCGGGCTTGCCCGGAAGTATGAGATCGCCATGCCGATGGTCGTGCTTGTGAAAAGAGAAGGCGGCGCGGAAACGAGTTGGAAGAGTCTCGACCGCGTCTGGGAACTCACCGGAGAAAAGGACGAGTTCGTCCAGTACGTGCAAGAAGAAACACGGAGCCTACTAGGCTATCAGTAAGCCGCATTCAATTTGAGGAGATTTGAAATGAAGGTGCGCGTTCTTGGGATTACGCTGCTGGTTGTTTCCGCCATGGTCGTCTCGGCGGCCGGTCTCCGGCTCGACGTTGCAGGCGATGTGCGCGCCGACTCGCCGCAGGGGGCCCCGGCTCGCCGTGTGATTGCCTGCTATTTCCACCGCACGCAGCGTTGCCCTACCTGCTTGAAGATCGGTTCCTACGTCGAAGAAGCGGTCAAGTCCGGGTTCGCCAGAGAGATCGCCGACGGCCGGGTCGTTCTCACGATGGTCGACTTCCAGGATCCGAGAAACGAGAAACTCGTTAGCGCGTATAAGATCACCGGCCCCACTCTGGTGGTTATCGACGCGGCGGGCGACAAGGCGGCGGAGTGGAAGCCGGCGCCGAAGGTCTGGAGCCTGGTGGGAAAGAAGCCCGAATTCCTGAAGTACGTTCAGGACGAAGTCCGCGGTTACCTGGAGAGGCAGTAATGACGGAATTTGTTTTCGGTGCGGCCTCGGCATTGTGGCTGGGGGTGCTCACGTCGATCAGCCCCTGCCCGCTGGCCACGAATATCGCGGCCATCTCCTACATTGGCCGTCGCGTGGGCAATTCCCGCCAGGTCTTCCTGACGGGCGTCCTCTACACGGTCGGCCGCACGGTGGCCTACCTGGCCCTGGCGATCATTCTCGTAGCCAGTGTGCTCTCGGTGCCGCAGATCTCGCTTTTCCTTCAGAAATACATGCACCTTGTGCTTGGGCCGATCCTGATCGTCGTGGGCATGTTCCTGCTGGGGCTGATCCAGTTCAGCATGGGCGGCGGCGGCATGGGGGCGGCGATGCAGAAGCGCGTGGATGCGATGGGGATCTGGGGAGCCGTGCCCTTGGGTGTGGTCTTCGCCTTGTCGTTCTGCCCGACCTCGGCGGCGTTGTTCTTCGGAAGCCTGATCCCGCTGTCGCTCAGCGTCAATTCGAGCGTGACCCTGCCGCTGGTCTACGGAGTCGGCACGGCATTGCCGGTGATGGTGTTCGCCGCCATCATTGCCTTGAGCGCGCAGTCGCTCGGAAGGGCGTTCGACGTGCTGTCGAAGATCGAGTGGTGGGCGCGGATGATCACGGGCGCAATTTTCCTCGCCGTGGGGTTCTGGTTCTCGCTGAAGTACATTTTCGAGATCGTCTGATGCTCCGGAAGGTGTATGTCGAGATCACCACCGACTGCAATCTCGACTGCCGCATGTGCATCCGCCACGCCTGGCAGGACGCCGACGGTCGATCTGCCGCGGATGGACGCACGTTCGCCCGCGGGCACCGTCGTGTCGCACCTCCAGTCGACGGGCACGCACTTGCGGCTCCTGGGCGCGGAGTTGGCGGCCGGTGCGATGCGTTGCCGGTTCGTCGATGAGGGACGCCTGGCGATCGCCCCCGACGGCGAGGTGAGCCCGTGCTTAGCACTCTTGCACGATTACCATTACTACTATCGCGGGCGTAAGCGGCAGGTGCGGCCCTGCCGCTTCGGCAACCTCCGCGAGAGGCCGCTGGCAGAGATCTGGCACAGCGAGGCGTACACGGCCTTTCGCGATCGTGTCCGCCGCTTCGCCTTCTCCCCCTGCATCGACTGCAGCGGCTGCGAACTCCGCGAGACGAACGAAGCCGATTGCTATGGAAACCCGTTCCCAACCTGTGGCGAGTGCCTTTGGGCTGTCGGGCTCGTGCAGTGCCCTTGAGGCGAAGTCCGGCTGCGCACGGATTCGACGCGGAACCAAGAGACCATGAAGCCGAGAAATACGGCGTCGAGGAGATTCCCACAAAGATCTTTTTCGACGCTTCGGGTAACGCCTGTTGGATTCGCTCTGCATTTGTAACTCGGACGCAGAGCAGATCATCTATCGATGAGAAGGAATAAGCCGCCACAATTGAAACCAATCATTGCCTGCATTCCCCGGCGTTGGCGGAATTGACTGCCCTGAAGGCAGTGGTCGCCACCCCTTGCAAGCTGTGTTCGGCTCGCGGGGTTGCCGAAGAATTGGTTGCCGTCGCTGTAACCAGCGGGGCAGATTGCCGTCAGTACTTGGAGCGCCGTGATCAGGAGGCCTGAATCGTCAGCATCTCGCGTGAAGGCGTACATGTGGCGGTCGCAACCGCGCTCGCCGGGGCAGCGCGAGCAATTAACGGAGAGTGAGCAACTCTGTGCCGAAATTCACTCGATACCTACGTCCGATCGCGAAGTTCCTGGCGTTGGCTGCCGTTGCGGGCGGCATCGTCTACTGGCTCAAATTCTCTCCGCTACCGGTGAGCGAGCACCGGATCGAACGCGGCCAGATCGTCGCCGAGGTGATGGGCACGGGCACACTGGAAGCCCGAGTGAAATCGACAATCAGTCCGAAGATCGCGGGCCGCATCGAAACGCTGCCGGCCGACCAGGGCGACGATGTGAAGGCGGGACAGCCTCTGTTCACCTTGGACGACGCGGACCTGAAACAGCAGGTCCAGATCGCCGAGGCCAATATCGCGTCGGCGCAGGCCGCGCTGGAGCGTCTCAAGGCCGACCAGGCTCAAGCAGCGGCGGTTCTGGAACAATCTCGCCGCAACCACGAACGGATCCAACGCTTGCTGTCTTCCCGCGCCGCATCGGAAGAAGACAGCGACAAGGCATTGGAGGCGTTTCAGGTGGCCGAGGCCGGTGTCGCCCGGGCTGAGGCCGCGATGGTGGAGGGGCAGAAGCAATTGCTCACGGCCCAGAGGAATCTGGCCTATCGCCAGGCACTTCTGGCCGACTCGCGTGTGAGCGCCCCCTTCGACGGGCTGATCGTCCGGCGCTATCGCGATCCGGGAGATATCGTCGTCCCAGGCAGCCCGACGTTGACCCTTGTATCGTTGGACGAGATCTGGGTCTCCGCTTGGGTCGATGAGACGGAAATGGCCCGCCTGCGGGTCGGACAGCCCGCCCGCGTTGTGTTCCGCTCCGAGCCGCAGCGGAGCTACGAGGGCCAGGTCGCCCGCCTGGGACGCGAGGCGGATCGGGAAACCCGCGAGTTCATTGTCGACGTCCGTGTGTTGTCCCTGCCCGAGAACTGGGCGGTCGGCCAGCGCGCGGAAGTTTATATCGAGACGGACCGGAAGAGCGGCGTTCCGGTCCTGCCAACCACGTATATCGTTTGGCGCGATGCGCAATCCGGCGTGTTCTGCAAAGCGGGAAACCGGGCCGAGTGGCGGCCTGTAAGACTTGGCCTTCAGGCTCGCGAAAGCGCGGAAGTCGCCGAGGGGCTTGAGCCGGGGGAGGTCGTTCTCGTGGCTTCCGGCGGCAAGAGCCTCCCGCTGGAAGGCCGGAGGTTGGCCTCGCCATGAACCTCGCTCACAAGGATATCCAGCACAACCTCGGCCGGTTCGCTCTAACCACGGTTGGAATCGGCATGTTGCTGATGATCGTGATGGGCATGGGAGGAATCTACCGCGGCTTGATCGAGGATGCGACGCTGCTGGTCGAACGGATTGGAGCTGATTTGTGGGTGGTTCAGCGCGACACGCGAGGCCCGTTCGCGGAAGTGTCGCGAGTTCCCAAGACGCTTGTCTACCGCGTGTTGGCTGTGCCCGGAGTCGAATCGGCCCGAGAGTTCGTGTTCCACACGATTCAGCGTCAGCACGACGGCAAGCCCCTGCGGATGTCGGTCCTCGGACTGAGTTGGCCGCTAGACAAGGGGGAATGGCTGCCGCTGATCGCGGGCAGGCCCTTGCGTCAAAACCATTATGAAATCGTCACCGATAAGTCTCTGGGCCTCCGCCTCCATGAGCGAATCAAGTTGGGCAAGGAGACGTACTCGGTGGTGGGCATTACCAGCGGCATGGTCAGTTCCAGTGGCGATGGGATGGCCTTTGCAACCGTGTGGGATTCCCAAGCGATCCAATTCGATGCCGTGGGCGAGGCAGTGCGTCTGGAGCGCGCGGCCCGAGAGCGCCGCAGCCAGAACGACGAGGTGTTCCTCAAACAGCCCGCGCTGGCGGAACGGCTTGCACGTCCCGCGGGCGAGATCCCCGCAGTAACGTCGCCGGATCTGAGCGCGGTCGTAGTCCGTCTTTCCCCCGGCGTGGACGCAGCCCGGGCTTCAACCATTCTTTCGTCGTGGGGCGACGTGACAGTCTTCACCAAGAAAGGGCAGGAGGATCTTTTGGTGCAGGGGATGGTGGACAAGGCCCGCAGACAATTGGGAATGTTCCGGGCGTTGCTCACGATCATTGCAGCGATCATTATGGCGTTGATTCTCTACACCCTCACACTCGACAAGCTGCACTCGATCGCCTTGCTCAAGCTGATCGGCGCACCCAACCGGGTGATCCTTGGCCTGATTCTCCAACAGGCGATCGCCTTGGGCAGTCTGGGTTACGGGATTGCCTACCTCGTTGGGCAGAAGCTGTTCCCCTTGTTCCCGCGGCGTGTGGTCCTTACCAACCAGGATTTGCTCCAACTGGCAGTCATCGTGCTGGCAATCTCCGTGCTGTCCAGCTTTCTGGGCATCTGGCGGGCGATGCGAGTCCAGCCCAACGAAGCGCTGATGGGGTGACACGCTGATGAGCGATTGTCCGGCGATCGAAACGCGGCAACTCACGAAGGTGTACGGAAGCGGCAACACCGAAGTCGTCGCCATGCGCGACGCCTCCCTCACGGTTCGCCGCGGGGAAGTTGCAGCCCTGCTGGGGCCGAGCGGCGCGGGCAAATCGACCTTTCTCACCGCCGTGGGCCTGATCAACGCGCCGACTGCCGGACAGATTCTCATCGGCGGGAAGCTGGTGATGGACGGCCCCGTGGCGATGACTAACCTGCGGTCCTTCCGCCGCAAGCACATCGGCTACGTGTTTCAGAAGTCGAACTTGATCCCCTTCCTCTCGGCGCAGGAGAACGTTCGGATCGCGATGGAACTGAACGGGACTCCGTCGCGGGCAGCTCGCCGGCGCGCCCTGGAGCTTCTTGAGCAACTCGGCGTTGCCGATCGCGCCGACTACCAGCCGGCCATGTTGTCCGGCGGGCAGCAACAACGGATCGCCGTCGCCAGGGCCCTGGCAAATCAGCCGAGTGTGATGCTGGCCGACGAACCGACTGCCGCTTTGGACAGCCATCGAGGCCGTCAGGTGATGGAGTTGTTTCGTCGCGTGGCTCATGAGCACGGGACGGGAGTGATCGTCGTGACCCACGACCATCGCGCCCTGGATGTCTTCGATACCACCTATGAGATGGAAGACGGCATGATTCGCCAAGGCACAAGCCAACTCTCCCTTGCGCCATGAGAACTCGACATTCCGCTACTCCGCCGCCACGCAGACGCGGAAGCCCAGAGTCAAGTGGCGGTTCTCGGGCCGGCCCCCGCTGCGGCTTGCCGATCGGCAGCCTCTGGTGCAGTTGAACCAGCCACCGCCACGGTACACGCGCTCCTCGCCGGTTGCAGGCCCCCGGGGGTCGTCCGGCGGCGACTTCGCGTAGTATTCCGGGTCGTACCAGTCCGCGCACCACTCCCAGACATTCCCATGCATGTCGCACAGGCCGAACGAGTTCGGCAAAAAGCTCCCGGCGGGCGCCGTGTAGGTATAACCGTCGCTGGCTTGGATCAGCCCTTTTAACTCGGGGAATTGCGTCTCGAACGCGGCGTCCGCCACGTTGGCGAACTTCGCCGTTTCCTCGGAGTCATCGCCGTGAAAGTAGCCAGTGGTCGTGCCTGCTCGGCACGCATACTCCCACTCCGCCTCCGTCGGCAGACGGAAAATCATGCCTTCCTCGCAACTGAGCCACTTGCAAAACTCCATCGCATCATTCCAACTTACATTCACTACCGGGTGGGTATCTGCCTGAGAAAATCCCGTACTCCGCCACGAATGCTCCTCGTTCATCTTGAACTTTTTCGTCTCGGAATCCCAGGCAAAGGCGCCCTGGAAGCCGGTCCCCTTTTCCGCATCGGTCGCGTAGCCCGTCGCCTCGACGAAACGGCGGAACTGTCCGACCGTCACCTCGTGCTTTCCGAGATAGAACGGTTTGGCAATCGTTACCGTGTGGGCAGGTTTCTCGTCGTCGAGGCCGCTGTTGTCTCCCATGACAAAAGACCCTGCCGGAATCAATACCATCTCCAGCTTCGATCCACCGCCCAATTCGATGGTCTTCTGAGCCGGCAGTTCCGTAGGTTTGACCACGTTGTGCTGCTCCGAGGTCGGCTGGGTTCCACAACCGGCAGCCAACGTGATGGCGGCCCACGCAACGCATCCTATTATGCAGTTTTTCATTCGATTACCTCTCCCCACCAGGGGCGTTCGAGTTTGATGTCGTCCGTCTCCGTCCGATTGATCCGCCCGTATTGGGCGAAGAAGTGAGGTTTCCACGGCTGAAGTCTCAACTTCACCCGCTTGCCGACCGGCCAGGAGAAGGCCGGCGTGTTTTGATGGTCTCTCATGCTGAAAAGATGCACGGCGATCTTGGGCTCGGTGAGCGCCCCGCTGTGGATCTGCAAGTCGGTCAGGTCGAGCGTGAAGATGTGGTGGGCATAGGGCATTTGGCCCGCCCGCGGCGCCGCCGATTTCGCGGCGATGGTTCCGCTGACGATCACCTCGCCGGCCGTGGGTGGCCCGGTGTCGGTCGGTCTGCCCGACTGCTTGAGCGTCATATCGACCAGTTTCCAGTCGCCGACGGCCAGTTCGCGAGCGGCGAACTGCCACACGACAACCTTCTTGCCGGCCAGTCGGTCTTCGCCCTGAGCCAGCTCGCGGCTGAGCATCTCGCGCGTGGCATACGCCCCGTCGTCGTTCTGCAGAATCGAATCCACGGGGCGATTCAAGGCGAAGCTCAGTTGCTCGGCCAATCCGGCCGCGCTGCCCCAGTTCATTAAATCCAACGAGTAGATGTTGGCAAAACTGTCGCCCAGCAGCAGGACTTCGGCGGCCGGATCGGGCCGCCACGGCAAGCTCGCCGCGTCGGTCACCGGGCGGATCGTGACAACTTCCTGGGCGAAAACGCCCTGGTCTGGGCGTAGCTTGAGCATCATCGCGATATCACCGAGGTTCTGGACCTCCTTGGACGTCTCGCGCCGGCGCCGATCCACGGCGTCCGCGCGCAATGTGATTCTTGCTTCGATGAACCTGGCCAGTTCGGCCGCGGCCAACTCCATCGCCTCGGGCCGCCAGTGGGTGTCGGTGGCCAGATAGATCTCGCTCCCGTGGCGGTCGCGAGACCGGGCCAGCGCATCGGTCACGTCGCAGACCAGCACGCCCGCGGCATCAAGCTCATCGAGGAATTGCCGGTAGGACGGATTGTGAACGCTCATCAACCGGCCTTCATAGCGCGAGGAGAACTTCTCGGGGTGGATGGTGGCCTTGTCGGGCGTCGGCATGAGCACCAGGTGGATATTCCGCTCGGCAAGCTGCCGGTGGAACTGGAGGATCGCCGCGCGCGGGTCGGGCTGCGGAGCCGGCCGCCACTCGGTGCCGCCACTGGCCCGGCGGGCCAGGCGCCGCGGATCCAAGAATCCGGGACCGGTGCAATAGTCGATGCCCGGCCGGTAGAACAGCCACCGTCGGCGGCCGACATAGGCCTTTTCGTTGCCGCTTCCGGCATAGACAAGGAGTTCTTGAGTCGGCGGCAAGACGAACTGCGTCAGCAGCGACTCGGCCTTCAGATCCTTCTCGTACTCGTCGATGGCTCGCAAGAGCACGGCGTTGCCTCGGAACGTCTTCGAGATCCAATCGCCGTCGTGCTCGCGGTAGGCCGCCACGGCTCGAGGCAACGCGGCGAAGATGTTGCAGCACTGCGGCCAGACGCTTTCACGCCGTCCCTCCGTGTACTGCCGCATCTCGCGATACGTCTGCACGGCCGGAACCGCGAACAGCGTGACGAGTCCGACCGCGACGAGCGTCCACTTCACGCCACGGCTGAATTCCGTGTGGCCGATTTCCAGCCTGGCTTGCTCTTCGCGAGTCGGGTACATGGTGTGTTGGGTCATTGGTCTAGAAGATGAAGTAGATGAACGGATTGAACTCTTGTGTGGTCATGGCCATGATCGCCAGCCAGAAAACGGCCGCGATCCACAGCGCCTTCTGCCACGTGATCTTGCGGGTGAAGTCCCAGGTTTGCGGGCAGACCCAGACGACAACCGCCGCCAGCAGCATCGAAACCACGTAGTACGGCTGGTAGACCAACCCGCCAATCAGCCCCGCGCCCGATTGCGGCGCCGTCAGCCCCAACATGCTGCGGCAGTATTCCAGAGCCGCGGGCAGATCGGCGGCGCGAAAGAAGACCCACGTAAAGCAGACGATCACGAAGGTGATCGCCATCTTGGCTAGCCCCGGAAGCCGTTCGTACAGCGAGTGCTTTCCGCCCAGCCGCTCGAGGATCAGCATCAGTCCGTGGATCGCGCCCCAGATCACGAAGTTCCACGAGGCCCCATGCCAGAGCCCGCCGAGGAGCATCACCAAGGCGAGGTTCACATACGTCCGCACGGGGCCTTTGCGATTGCCGCCGAGCGGGTAGTAGAGGTTGTCGCGGAGCCAGGTGGAAAGGCTCAAGTGCCAACGCCGCCAGAATTCAGTGATCGACTGGCTGAGGTAGGGCGAATCGAAGTTCTTGGCGAACATGAAACCCAGCATCAGTCCCAGGCCGATCGCCATGTCGCTGTAGGCGCTGAAATCGAAGTAGATCTGAAAAGCGTAGGCGACCGCGCCGACCCACGAGTCGACGCAGCCGATCGAGCCGGCGTCGAAGGCCATGTCGGCCACCTTGCCGCACGGGTTGGCCAGCAGGATCTTCTTGCCGAGCCCCAGGCCGAGGAAGGCGATGCCGCGGGCGAACTTCTCGACCGTGTGCGTCCGTTGGCGAAGCTGATCGGCCACGTCCTGAAAGCGGATGATCGGCCCGGCCACAAGCTGCGGAAACATCGCCACGTAGCACCAGAAGTCGATCGGATTACGAATCGCCTTGGCATCGCCGCGATAGACGTCGATCGTATAGCTCATCGACTGGAACGTGTAGAAGCTGATGCCCAGCGGCAGCGTCACCTTGAGCACGTTTTCAATCCCCATGCCGGTCAGGCCGAGCGACTCCACCAGGACCGTGTAGTTGTCAATGAGGAAGTTGAAATACTTGAAAAATCCGAGCACCGAAAGGTTCGAGATCATGGAGACCGCAAGCACCCAGCGCTGACCTCTGGTCCGAGGTTGGCCGGACGGCAGCAAGGGGATCGGGCCGCGCCACGTCGAGGGCCGCAACTGGCCGGCCAGCGCCAGTCCGCAGAGGTAGTCGATGAGCGTCGAGACGAACATCAGCACCACGAAGAGCGGATTTGCCCAGCCGTAGAAGACGTAGCTGACCGCCGCCAGCGTCAAGTGCTTCAGCCATCGCGGGCTGAGGTAATACAGCACCAGCGAGGCGGTCAGAAAGTAGAACAGAAACAGGTGGGAACTGAAAACCATAACGCCCTCTGCGGTTCGTGGCGATCAAATGCGCCGGGTGTGCCAGTTATCCCAGCGCCAGACCGCACGCCCGTGAACTTGTTGCCGACGCGATGCCGCTATGGCCCTTGTGTCTCGGCATGCTGCATCGACATTCGAGCCGCGCAAGACCACCGGCGCGCAGCATGAAACAGGGGCCACTTCAAGGAGAGCGCACCATCAAATCAGCAAGACTTGATTCGCGAGATGGAGACGAACCGGCAGCAGAAGACGCCCGCTCGCACGGAATGGTTGGTGCAAGCCGACTGCCAGCCGCGAAAAGTCGGCATTGGGCAATCCTGCCAGGGACGCCCGCAACGGCAGACTCCATGAACGGCCAACGAATCGGCGCGGAGAGAAGGAGAATTTGCGACCTTGGCACTCGCGGGGCCCGTGATGCGGCTGATTGCACCGACACCCCGGGCATTGCCCCTGAAGTGTGGTGTCGCCATAGGTTGTGGCGGAAGTACGCTTGCTCTCGCAGCCTTGCACATCGTGCGCGCAGCAGCCCACCATCAGGTTGACTACCAGAACCGCGATGCTCAGGATGCGGCAAAGCCGGACCATGCAACAACTCCTTGTGTACTCGTTGTCCGTTATCGGCGGGAGACTTTCGCCGTCTTCAGGCGAATTGGCCCGCTCGCCATCCGGGGGGAATTATCCAATCCGCCGACCTTCTTGGCGATACGCGCTTCCGGGTGCCATGGCACCAATACGCAAAAAAACTGATCCGCTATATACCCAATTCCGAATATACTGTATATTCGGCTGGACGAATGAGATGTTTATTCCCTTGGGAGACCACGACTATGAAGACGCCTCACCTAGCCTTGGGAGTGCTGGCACTCGCCGCGCCCGGTTTTGCTCTCGCGTTTGCCGGTTGCGGCGGATCGGTGCAGTCCACCGAAACGAAACGGGCCGATTCCCCCGCGGTTGCCGTGGCGACCGCGGATTCTCAGCCTGCGGGCGGCTCTAGCGCCGCGAAGGCGGCACTCGAGAAGGCAGCCAAAGCGGAGAAGTACTTCTTCGCCTTCTTCTGGAAGGCCGACGATGAGAACACCGTCGCCATGCGGAAGGTCTTCGACGAGGCGATGGCCAGTGCCGCTGATCGGGCGGATGCCGTCGCGGTCAAGGTCACCGATGCGGCCGAAAAAGAGATCGTCAAGGAGTACGGCCTGGAGCGGGCGCCGATGCCACTGGTCCTGGCGATCGCTCCCAACGGCGCGATCACGGGCGGATTCCCCGCGCCGTTCAGCCAACAGGATCTGTCAACGGGATTTGCTACGCCCGGAACGCAGAAGTGCATGAAAGCGCTCCAGGACGGCAAACTCGTTTTCCTCTGCGTACAGAACGCGGAAATGCAGGCGAGCCAGGATGCCATGAAAGGCGTCCGCGATTTTAAGGCCGACGTCCGCTTCGCCAGCGCCACGGAAGTCGTGATGCTCGACCCCAAGGATACAGCCGAGGCGAGCTTTCTTGCAGATCTCGAAATCAAACCGGACGCATCAGACGCCGTTACGGTCTTTCTGGCGCCCCCGGGGTCGCCCATCGGCAAGTTCGAAGGGGCGACGACCAAAGAGCAACTCGCCGAGATGCTCATGAAGGCCAGTTCCGGTTGCGGACCGGGCGGTTGCGGTCCGGGCGGTTGCGGACCACGATAGGCGGCGGACTTTCTTTCTGGCTCTTCCACAGAATCTGTGGGTAAGTTCAAGCCGTTGACACTCAAGAACACCGACATTTCCCGTCAATCGGACAGAAGCGGTACGTGGTTTTCCTGTATCGGAAAGACGGCAACAGAGAAGAGGAACCCGTACTCGGTGTTCAAGTACGGGTTCCTCTTCTCTGTTGCCGCTTTTCCGCGGGGATACGAACATGTCCACTGTCTAAAGCACCGTTTCCACCGATTGGGAATCGCGAGAAGGAACCCACGAATTCTTCGGAGGAGCCTTCTCTCTATTCACGACGGATCGTGTCGTACGCTCACAGTCTGCGCGTGCGGCAGGTGGGATTTCCACGTCACTTTGTTCTCACGTAAGGAGTAGGATGATGCCAAGGATGGAGCCTAGCATGGTCGCCGCGGTGATCGCCGCGGTTGGGCTGTCGCTTGTCGCCGGCCCAGACGCGCCGGCCCAGGTCCAACAGCCCAGCGCAACGGTAGCCGGCGCAAGCCAAGGTCAAGCGGCCGTGGACCGCGCCGCGGCCGCCGGCAAGTATCTGTACGTTTTCTTTTGGAAAGAGAACGACGAGCAATCTCAGAAGATGTTCGGCGTGTTCCAAGGTGGGATGCAGTCGCTCGCCGATTCCGCCGAAAAGATCGGCATCCAGATCACGGACCCCAATGAGCGGGCAATCGTTGAACGGTTCGGCCTGAGCCGGGCTCCCATGCCGCTGGTCTTGGCGATCGCGCCGTGCGGGGTGGTAACCAAGGGGTTTCCGATCCAGTTCACCCAGCAAGATCTGGCTCAGGCGATTGTTAGCCCCTGCACCGCGCAATGCATGAAAGCCCTACAGGATCGCAAGCTGGTGGTGCTCTGCGTCGCCAATCAGAAGACCCAATACGCCCAGGCTGCTCTCAAAGGGGCGCATGATTTCCGGGCCGACGCCCGTTTTGCTGCCGCTTCGGAAGTCGTGCTTCTCAATCCCGAAGATCCAGCCGAAGCGGGCTTCCTCCGCGATCTTCAGGTCGATCCTCGTAGCCCGCAGGCCACGACGGTCCTTTTGGCCCCCCCGGGACAGCCGATCGGGAAGTTGTCCGGGCCGGTTACCAAGGACCACCTGGTCGCCAAGGTCGCTTCGGCGCAGTCCGGCCCGTGTGCCGGGGGCCAGTGTGGCCCCGGCGGCTGCGGACCTCGCCAATAGCCAATAGCGAATAGGAGAAAACGCTCGTGAAGCTTTCTACCCTTGTTTGGCGCGAACTATTTGAACGCAAGAACCAGATGTTCACGATTCTCTTTGGAATCCTGCTGGGGATCACCACCGTCGTGGCCATCCGCAACATCACCCATTACTCGGAGATGGCCGTGGCCCGGGAGTTGGACACATTGGGGGCAAACGTGCTCGTGCTGCCCAAGTCGGTCTCGCTGCAGGACTACTACTCGGCCGATCTGCACAACGACGTGATCCCCGAGGAATACGTCATGCGGCTGACGATGTCCAACATCCAGGGCGTCGACAACCTCTCGCCCAAGCTGTGTCTGCCCGTGGACTTCCAGGGACGCCGCTTCACCCTGACCGGCATCCTGCCCAAGAGCGAGTTCCAGGCCAAGGCGGCCTGGGCCGGAGCGGGGATCTTCAGCCGGCCGATCGGCTGCGGGGCCGTCGATGTCGGTGGGGCGCCGGAGCCCGAGGACAAGAAGACGTTAGTTCGCAAACGCGTCATTGAGACGCTGGAGGAACGCGAAGCCCTGGTCGGAGCCGACGTGGCCGCGTCGCTGGACGTCCGCGACGGGCAGACACTGAACCTGCTTGGCGAAGATTTTTCCGTCGTGGCCGTCCTGCCTCAGACCGGCACAGTCGACGACTCGCGGATCTTTACCCACCTGCACACGGTCCAACGGCTCTCGGGCCGCGACGCCGTGGTAAGCTGCATCGAAATTGTGGGGTGCTGCAAGGAAATCTCCGCCGGGCTGGTCGACAAGGTCAACAAGCTCCTGCCTGATGCCAAGGTCGTCACCGTCTCCCAGGTGGTGGCCACGCAGGCGAACGTCAACAAGATGATGGAGCGGCTGTCGATGATCTTCGTGGCCATCATCGTCGTCGTGGGCGGGGCGGGAATCGCCAACTACATGTATGCCAATGTCTTCGAGCGCCGCCGCGAGATCGGCACGCTGATGGCCCTGGGCGCCGAGTCTGGGCTGATCCAGCGGATTTTCCTGCTCAAGGCGCTTTTGCTGGGGCTGGTCGGCGGCGTGGGCGGCTTCCTGCTCGGCACGCTGCTGGCGGTCACGCTCGGCCCGCGGCTGGCCGGCGTGATCGTTCTGCCGATGCCGATGATGGCCCTGTGGGCCGTGCTGGTTTCCGCGGGCATCGCCCTGGTGGCCAGCTATTTCCCGGCTCGCCGTGCCGCACTATTGGATCCTTGTGCCACCTTCCAGGAGATTTAGTCCATGCTGCGAATGGAAAATGTTACCAAGACCTATAAGCTCCGCCGGCAGACGGTTGTCGCTTTGGACGATGCCAACGTCCATATCCACCCCGGAGATTTCGTCTCCCTGGTCGGCCCGAGCGGCAGTGGAAAGAGCACGCTGCTCTTGATGCTCGGCGGCATGCTCTCGCCCACCTCCGGCCGAGTCCTGCTGTCCGACCAATCGATCTACGATCTCGGTTCCAACGGCCGCGCCCGGCTTCGCAAGGCCAACATCGGCTTCGTCTTCCAGACGTTCAATCTGGTTCCCTATCTGACGGCCCTGGAGAACGTGAAGATCCCGCTTTACCTGGCAGGCCGCGGCGACGCGGAACAAGAGGTGTGTGCCACGGCCCTCTTGGAGCGCGTGGGCCTCGGCGACCGGCTGGATCACAAGCCTTCCGAAATGAGCGTGGGCCAGCAGCAGCGGGTGGCCCTGGCGCGGATGCTCGCCAACGATCCAGTGGTAATCCTGGCCGATGAACCGACCGGCAACCTCGACCCGGAAACCGCCGACGACGTCATGGGCTTTTTCGAAGACTGCAATCGCGAAGGGCGGACGATCGTGATGGTCACCCATGATCCCCGCGCGGCAGCCAGGGCCAAACGGACGCTGCGGCTGAAGGCAGGCAAGCTCGTCTCCGAGGCACCGGGCGCGAAAGCCTTGCACGTCGCGTGAGCAGATGGATACGATAACAAAACTGAGGTGCGCGGTGTGTGTCCGCATCAGGGTTGTCAACCGCCAACGACGGAAAAAGACGGTATCATGCCTGTAAGAGTCAACAGCCCGAAACCGGATTCCCAGCAGATCAGCCTGATGTTCCGCGCCTTCTGCGACCGGACCAGGTTGCGGATTCTGAGTCTGCTCCAGGAGGGGGAGTTTTGTGTTGGAGACCTTGTCCAGATCCTCGGCGTTCCCCAGCCGCGAGTCTCCCGGCATCTGGGCCATTTGAGAAAAGCGGGGCTGGTCACCTCGCGTAAGTCGGGGCTATGGATCCACTATTCGCTTGCGCCCGCCGAAAACACCTTCCACCAGAAGCTTCTCGATTGCGCGGTGACTTGTTTCCAAGAGGTTCCCGAAATTCAGGCCGACAGTGTGCGGGCCGCTAAGGTCCGAAAGACCGGCGGCTGCTGTCCGCACTCACGGTAACCGCCAAATAGGGGTGTAAATATAGCTAGATTAATGGGTTGACGAGCTTCGTCGTTGCTCCTATCGTATATTTACGATATACGATTAACCGGAGGAGAGCAGTTCGTGGAGCATACCTGCCTGCCAACCGCCGAGACACCTCTTCCACTTCTGGAGGGTGTAGAGGCTGACCGGGAACTGGCGAAGTTAGCCAAGGCGTTGGCCCACCCGGTGCGGGTCCAGATAGTCAGAATTCTGGCGCGCCGTACGTCCTGTGTCTGCGGCGAGTTGGTCGACGAACTGCCGCTGGCGCAATCGACCGTATCGCAGCACCTCAAGGTTCTGAAGGAAGCCGGTTTGGTTCGTGGCTCGATCGACGGGCCGCGGGTCTGCTATTGCCTTTCTCCACCGGCCTTGGATCGTCTGAAGCTCCTGGTTTCGGCCCTCTAAGCAGAGCAAGTCTTGGGCGGAAACATCGGCCTTTCCCGACGGCCCGCGAACGAGAACTCGATTGTTTTTTTCCAAGATAAGGACAACGGACGAATGACCGAAAGCATTTCCAAACGGCTTTCCTTTTTGGACCGCTACCTCACGCTCTGGATTTTCCTGGCGATGGCCGTGGGAGTCGTAGCGGGATATCTGGCTCCCGGCGTCGAGTCGTTCATCCACAAGTTTCAGGCAGGCACGACCAATATCCCCATCGCCATCGGCCTGATCCTGATGATGTATCCGCCGCTGGCGAAAGTGAAGTATGAAGAACTGGGCGACGTCTTCCGCAACTGGAAGATTCTGGGCCTTTCGCTGGTGCAGAACTGGATCGTCGGCCCAATCCTCATGTTTCTTCTGGCGATCCTGTTTTTGCACGGCTATCCCGAGTACATGGTTGGCCTGATCATGATCGGGCTGGCTCGCTGCATCGCCATGGTGATCGTCTGGAACGACCTGGCCAAGGGCGATACGGAATACGCAGCAGGGCTGGTGGCTTTCAACAGTGTGTTCCAGGTGTTGTTTTACAGTGTGTACGCCTGGGTGTTCATCACCGTCTTGCCCCCGTTGTTCGGTCTTTCCGGCAGCGTGGTCGAAGTGAGTATGGCGGAGATTGCTGAGAGCGTGTTCATCTATCTGGGGATCCCCTTTATTGCCGGGATGATCACCCGCTTCGTGCTCGTCAAAGCCAAGGGCAAGACGTGGTACGAGACGCAGTTCATTCCCAAGATCAGCCCGATCACATTGATCGCGCTGTTGTTCACGATCCTCGTGATGTTTAGCCTCAAAGGAAACCTCATCGTTCAGATTCCACTGGATGTGGTCCGCATTGCCATACCGCTGTTGATTTACTTCGTCGCCATGTTCCTGGTCAGCTTCTGGATGGGCAAGAAGATCGGGGCCGACTACTCCAAGACCACCACACTCTCGTTCACCGCGGCCAGCAACAACTTCGAGCTGGCGATTGCCGTGGCCGTGGCCGTGTTCGGCATCCAATCCGGAGTGGCATTCGCGGCGGTAATCGGCCCGCTGGTGGAGGTGCCGGCGCTAATCGGCCTGGTAAACGTCGCTCTCTATTTCCAGCGGCGACATTTTGAACCGCCGGCCGAGGTGGGTATTTCTACAGCAAGATAGGAGAAGAGTATGTCCGAATCGTCTACTCCCGACACACGAGACCTTGTGCGTAAGGTCTATGGCGAAATCGCATCCACGGCCGGCACGTGCTGCGGTCCTTCTTGCTGCGGATCGCCTGCGCCGATCAAAATCGATTCCACGCGTCTCGGCTATTCTCAGGCCGACCTTGAACAGCTCCCCGAGGGGGCCGAGATGGGACTCGGTTGCGGCAATCCCCGGGCCATTGCCGCGCTGAAATCGGGCGAAGCGGTGCTGGATCTGGGCAGCGGAGGCGGTGTGGACTGCTTCCTTGCAGCCCGGCAGGTCGGCCCGACCGGGCGGGTGATCGGCGTTGACATGACGCAGGAGATGATCAGCCGTGCGCGGGCCAATGCCGCCAAGGGCGGCTACACAAACGTCGAATTCCGGCTGGGCGAGATCGAGCACCTGCCGCTGGCCGACTCCTCGGTCGACGTGGTGATCTCCAACTGCGTGGTCAATCTCTCGCCCGACAAACCGGGCGTGTATCGCGAGGTCTTCCGGGTGCTCAAGCCGGGCGGCCGCGTGGCGATTTCCGACGTGGTGGCCACGGCGCCGATACCCGAGGAAATTCGGCACGATCTTGCCCTGTTGTCCGGCTGCGTTGCCGGTGCAGCCACGATCGACGAGTTGCAGCGAACGTTGACGGAGATCGGCTTTGAATCGGTTCGGATCCAACCGAAGGAAGAGAGCCGCCAGTTCATCCGCGACTGGGCGCCGGGCCGCGGAGTCGAGCAGTATGTCGTGTCGGCGACCATCGAGGCGGTGAAGCCCACCACGGCATGAAGGAAACGGAACCCGAAGAGGGTCGGCTCGATGAGCCCCGCCTGGAGTGTCTTGATTCGTTGCCGGCGTCTTCCAACCGCTTGCCTGCTTGTTTTGCCGGGGCGCTACGGTACACTCTACCGGAAAATCGCTGCATGGGGCGGTTGCCGCAGCCAAATGAGACTCATGCGAAGGGAGGCGGACGATGCCGCTGAAAATCAACTTGCCCGAGGAATGCCGCTGGGACGCTGTCGCGCTGGGAGAAGTCATGCTGCGACTCGACCCCGGCCAACTTCAAGAAGATGATCTCGCAGGCGATGAAGGGCAAAGGCGCCCGCGTAATTCTCGTCTTCCTCCCGATCGTACCGCCAGATCACCCAGCTCCGGCGGCCTGCCGATGTCGCGGCGAACATCTGGAACGAGCCATCTCTGCGATGCTGGACACTGAATACGTGGTCGAACGCAGCCTCTACCTCTTCGGCCGAAAGACTGTGCGCGTCGATCTTCTGCGGATTTCACTCGATCCACTTGAATTGTCGCATCGGCATCCGTCCTCGCCGATCGCTGTTAGCACCACTTCCGGCAGTACCGCGATCAAGCCAGCGGCATACCCAGAACCTGAACGAGCAGCGCCACGGATTGCCAGACCCTTGCTCGATGGCCACCGCGGCGGGCCTACGGCCATGACCGCAGCACGGACCACTCCAATTGTGCGGCCAGGTTCCGGATATCTCAATCCCTGCCGAAGGAGCGGCTTGATTGGTCCGCCACCCTTCTCACATGAAGACCGCATTTACGTGCTTGTTGCGAAGCACGACGACTCTCCAGATGCCGAATCCAATGCGGGGAACGGTGAAGACGTTACTGGGTATCAAAGCCAGAATCGACGCGGCCATGGCCCAGGCGTAACTCCTACGCCGGAGCATCCGCATGGAGCCGAAAAGCATGGTTGCGCAATGGACATGCGGATGGCTAGGATGAGAGGAGGGTCCAGGCCAAGGCGGTGGCAGAGATCCAGGGTGGCCGGCTTCAACCGGCCCGCGACCCATCGCCGATCGAGCAGATACGTGCAGCGCATGTCCATCGATTCCTGAACCGGTTCGGCGGATGTCGATTTCGGATCAATGTGCTCGTTGTGGATGAACTCGGAATAGCTTCGCAGATCGGCGCCGCGGGCGACGGCGGCCCGCAGATCGTTCGGATTGCCGGCGACGAGTTGGCGGCGTTCATCCAGCGTCATCACGCATTTCAAGCCCGAACCGACATGAGGCATTGGGCCCATCCCTTGCTTAAACGAGGAGTCAATGGGGGAAAAACCTCTCGTACCGGCCATTTGGCCGATGGCCGACGCTACGAGGAGTGAAATCGCCGCCGGAACCAGGAGTGTGAATCGGTACATGCTTCTCTCCAGCAGGGAAAAAAGGGACGAGGCGCCGGTACTTTGAGGCCGAGTACCGGTGCCTCTTCTCTGGTCCGATCCTTCAGGCAACCTTGACTCACCAGACACAGTTCAGGGGAACATTTCAGGATCGTCCATGCTCGCAACCGCGGGACGGTCGCTTTCTCGAAAAACATGGTCGATCGGGCGGGGGCTCATAGCAAGTAAAGGCGGCCGGCGCCGCGGAGCACGTCCACATCGATGAGGACATCGAAGAGACGCGAAAGACACAGAGAGGCGAAATCGAATGACTGCTCTCAGTGTCTTTCGCGTCTCTGCGGTGCATGTCCGTGTTCTCCCATGAATAGGGCGCCGCCGGGCCATGCATTCGACAGCGACAATTCCTCCAATGACTTGTGAAATCGCCGCGCTAAGCGATGTACTTGCCTCGCGCCGTGTAGTGCGTGTGCAGGAGCTTGTGGCTCTTCGGTCCGCAAGGACCGTCGCTGAGGAAGCGGCGGTAGAGTTCGACAACCGCGGGGTTCTCGTGCGACTTGCGGATCGAGTAGGCGCGGTCTTCCGCGTAGATCGCCTTGGCGCGGGCGGCGCGGATTTCGGGGCTGGTCGGCGTCGGCTGGCCGCCGCCGCCGAGGCAGCCGCCGGGACAGGCCATGAACTCGATGAAATGACACTGGCTGAACCGCCCGCCCGCCTTGATGTTCTCCATCACCTTCATCGCGTTCGCCGTACCGTGGCAAACGCCTACTTTGAGCGTGGCGCCTTTGAGCCAGTCCCAGCTTGAAAAGAGGTGCCCGACGAGTTGCGGCACGGGCCCAACTTCGGTGATCGGCAGTTCCGCGTAACGGACCCCGTCGAAACCGCGGACCGGCATCACTTCCGCATGTTCGTAGAGATCCTCCACCTTGTGCCCGCTGACCAGTTCGAGCACGGTGCGGATCGCCGCTTCCATCACCCCGCCGGTCGCCCCGAAGATCACGCCCGACCCGGTGGCCGTGCCGAAGGGGTCGTCGAAATCCGACTTGGGCATCCGGGGCAGATCGACTCCCGCCTCGCGGATCATCTTAGCCAACTCGCGCGTGGTGAGGCCGTAGTCGATGTCCTTGTAGCCGCTGGCGCACATCTCCGGGCGGTTGCACTCGAACTTCTTGGCCGAGCAGGGCATCAAGGCGACCGTGACGATATCGTGCGGGTCGAGCCGGTTCACTTCGGCGTAGTACGTCTTCAACAGCGCCCCGAACATCTGCTGCGGACTCTTCGCCGAGGAAAGGTGGCTAAGATATTCGGGATAGAAATGCTCGGCATACTTGATCCAGCCCGGCGAGCAACTGGTAAACTGCGGCAGGGCCACGGATGGGTCGCCTTCGACCAGCGCCCGTTTCAGACGCAAGAGCAATTCCGTTCCTTCTTCGATGATCGTCAAGTCGGCGGCGAAATTGGTGTCGAAGACCTTGTCGAACCCGCAGCGGCGCAGCGCCGTGTTCAGTTGGAACGTGAGGGCATGTCCCGGATCGAGGCCGAAACACTCGCCGATGGCCGCCCGCGGGCTGGGGGCCGTTTGGATCACGACGTGCTTGGAAGCGTTGTCGATGGCGGACCAGACTTCGTCGGTCGGGTCATTGGCGCGCAGTGCGCCGGTGGGACAGCGGTTGATGCACTGGCCGCAATTGATGCAGACGACGTCGGCCAGCGGTTTGTCGAGGAAGGTGGAAACCTTCGTGCGGTTTCCCCGGTCGATCGCCTCCAACACGCCCACTTCCTGCAGGTCGATGCAGGTGCGGATGCAGCGTCGGCAGAGGACGCACTTATTCATATCGCGGACGACCGAGTGGCTCGAGGCGTCGATCTCGTACCGCGGCTTGGCAAGCCGCCCGAAGCGGAAGAAATCGACGCCGTACTCCATCGCCAGCGCCTGCAACTCGCAGCCGACGTTGCGGCTGCACGTGTAGCACTCCCCGTAGTGCTCCGAAAGCAGCAGGTCGATAATGTGTCGCCTTGCGCGGCGGACGTGCGGCGAATGGGTGTTGACCTCGATCGGCACGGTGATCGGATAGCTGCACGCCGCCTGCAGGGTCCGCTGGCCGACCACCTCGACAACGCAAACGCGGCAAACGCCCGCCAGGCACAGATCCTCGTGGTAGCAGAGCGTCGGAATGCGGATGCCCAACGTCCGCGCCGCTTCCAGGATCGTCGTGCCCAACGGAACCTCGACAGGGTTGCCGTCGATAGCCACGGCCACGGTTTCGCCGCGGTTCTTGGCCTGCTGGATCGCCTCGATCGTGCGAACCGTCTGGCTCTTCGGCGCCCTGACTCTCGGCCGGGCATCGATCAGGTCGTCGTTCATGGTCGGCTCCTTTGATGCCCTCACAAAACGGGGATAGACGCCCTCGCCTTGCTTCGTCTTGTTTTCCGGGATTTCTGACAATAGCCGGGAACCGGTCGCCGTCTTGTTAGGGATTCTTGGTCTATTACCGGCCGGCTCCGATACGGCCCAGGATCTCGTCGCGGAAGTCGCGAGCGATGGAAAGGAATGCGTTGGGGGCGGACTGCCCCAGCCCGCACTTGGAAGCCAGCCGCATCGTCTCGCCGAGCGAACAAAGCTCTTTCAGATAGCTCATCGAGCAGACGCCCCGCTGGAGCATCTGAATGCCTTCCAAAAGCTTGGGAACGCCCTCACGGCAAGGCGTACACTGCCCGCACGACTCATCGACGAAGAACTCCAGGAAATTGCGGGCGACCTCGAGCATATCGCGCGTGGGGCCGAAGATGATGATCGAGCCGCCGGTCGGCGCGTCCTCGTAAGCGATCGTGCGGTGGAATTGCGAGGCCCCCACGCACTGCCCCGAAGCCCCACCCACCTGGACCGCCTTCGCCCCGACTCCGCCGACCTCCTCGAGCAACTCGGCCACGGTGATTCCCATCGGAAACTCGTACACTCCCGGGCGCCCGCAGTCGCCGGAGACGCTGAAAAGCTTGTGACCTGTCGATTTTGCGGTGCCGTAGCTCTTGAACCACTCGGGCCCGCGCTGGAGGATGCACACGACCCAAGCGAAAGTCTCCACGTTGTTAACGATGGTGGGATGGCCGAGATAGCCGGTGTCGATCGGAAAGGGCGGACGGTTGCGCGGCTCTCCGCGGTGTCCCTCCAGGGATTCGATCAGGGCGGTCTCCTCGCCGCAGACGTAGGAACCGGAGCCCATGTGGATCTCGATGTCGAAGTCGAATCCGCGTTTGCCGCCGACGGATTTCCCCAGCAGATTCTCCTCGCGCCGTCGCTGGAGCACGCTTTCAAGGTGCCGGCGGAGATAAGAGTATTCCGCACGAAGGTAGACGATTCCTTGGCGAGCGCCGATGACCCTGGCGGCGATCGTCATTCCCTCGAACACCAGATCGGCGAATTCGGAGAGGATGACGCGATCCTTAAACGTGCCCGGCTCGCCTTCGTCCGCATTGCAGACGACGTATTTCTCTTCGTCTTCGGTTTCCGCCGCCAGTTTCCATTTCATACTGGTGGGAAACCCCGCGCCGCCGCGGCCCCGCAGGCCGGACGCGGCGATGGCGTCGAGTACGTCGGCCGGATTCTCCGCCAGGGCCCTGGCCAGGCCAACACCCGGCTCGACCGTTGTGAATGTCAACTCGCCGGTCGTTGTGGTGGTGGTCAAGATTATCGCTCCTTGGCTCCAGCCACGGCGTGCATTCCAAACGTCTGCCGGCATTCTTCCAGAATCAGGTGGATCCGCTCGGGAGTGACACGAGTGAAGATCTGATCGTTCACCAGCAGGGCCGGCCCCTGGTCGCACATACCGAGGCAATTCGCCCATTGGAGCGTGAACTTGCCGTCCGGCGTTGTTTCGCCGAAGGCGATCCCCAGGTCGTTTTGCAGTTGGCGGGCGACGAGATCCTTGCCGGCCATCTCGCAGGTGATCGTGCGGCAGAGCCGGATCACGAACTGTCCGCGCGGATTCTCGTCGAGGAAACTGTAGAAGGAAACGACGCTCTGGACTTCGACCGGGTGGAGATCGAGCAAATCGGCGATGATTTGCATGCAGTAGGCGGAGATGCGGAAATGCCGCCGTTGCACCTCCTGGAGAATCGGCATCAGCGAACTCCGCTGTCGGCCGAACTGATCCGCCAAAGCGACCAGTTCCTCGCGGAGCCGCTCACGTTCGGTGACAAGCATCGGTTCCCTCCTTTCGCCGGAGCGAATGTTGGATACCATATTCCTTCGGCAAGTGCAAGCGGCGGCAGGGCTGGACCCTTGGGCAGACCTGCCGCGGCTGAAATCGCTGGGCCTGGACGATACCACGGTGACTGACGCGCGATCAGGCGAGTTCAAGCACCCCAGCAATCTCCAGTTCCCCCATCTCGGCCGCATTGAGATTGCCGATGGCGGTTTGGAGGACTTCTACGGCTTGAAGGGGCTGAAGGAACTGAACGCCCACCAGTGCAAGGGCGTTGGGAGGCTGCAAAACGCATTGCCGAGCGGCACCATCATCAAGACGGGTACGTTCGAAGCTTAGATCGCCTGGTAAAGCCAGCTATCGACGCGTCGCTCGATTTCGCCCAACTGATCGCGGTCGGTCTCGCTGATCCGGCCGTGCTGTTGGACATCGGTGACAATGTCTTCGAGCTTGGAGAGCATCTCTTGATGCCCAAAATTGGCTCGATGGTAATCGTAGCGATACCAGCAGATAAGCTGAATCGCTTCATGGCAGTCGTCGAGAAACCGCCGAACTTCACAGTCCTTGCACTTCTGCTCTTCGCGGTTATCGCAGTTTTTGCATCGGAAATGCCACATATCCGGCCTCCTTGTCCGGTCCGCAGTCGTTGGCGGACCGACCGGTCCGTACAGACCCAAGACATGCATCCCTAGCCGTCGAGCTGCTGACCGGCAGCCGAGCGACTAACTCCCTTATAAGCATAGCACACCACGACGTCAATACCCCCGGGAAGTTTGTCCTCGGAATTCCGCGGCGCCGCGGCGGGATTGCGCGATTGACAAGACCCGGCGGCTTGGCGCGGCCTGGTTTTTCAAACCGAACTCGTTGACGAATGCGAGGTTGGGATCTCAATTTCGACGGTTTCCTGTGAACGGCACGACCGTTGCTAAAGGGGCGACTGCGTTAGCAGGTGTGAATCGTAGCCGAGTTCGAGAGATTCGGCCTTTTCGGCCTCTGCTCGGGCTCGGATGAGTTCGGCGCCATGCTTCGGCGCCGTGCAGGGGGAGAAAAGCAATGATCACGCTCACGGGCGGCCAGGGCACGGATTGGCTGAAGCAGTTGGCGGCAAGCGGCGAGGGAGAATCGCCGCTGGGGTGTATGCAATGCGGCTTGTGCGCGGCAAGCTGCCCACTGGGCGACGCCATGGAGTATCCGCCACGGTCGCTCATCCTACGGGCAAGTTCGGGACAACTGGAGAGAATCCTGGCGAGCCCCTCTCTGTGGTTGTGCGTCTCCTGCTACACCTGCTCGAAGCGTTGCCCTCGCGGCATCGAACTGAGCGACGGACTGTGGCCGGCGTTGCGGGATCGGGCGATGCAGGAGGGCTTTCAGCCGCCGGCGGAGCTGCAGGAGACTTTCCAGAACGTTTTCAAGTACGGCAACACGTTGGGCAAGTCGCCGCGACAGCGTCTCGATTGGGCCAAGGACTTGGAAGTGCGGGTTCTGGATCTATCGAAGGAGCCGCGGCCGGTTGAGGTACTCTGGCTGGTCGGTTGTTATCCGTCGTATTACCCGCGAAACCAGGTCGTGACACGCGCGTTCGCCCGCATTCTGACGGAGCTGGGTGTCACTTGGGGCGTGCTCGGCGCGAAAGAAAAGGCGATTGGCGAGTGCGACCGGATGTTCGGCGAAGAAGGGCTGTTCGAGTCGCTGGTGGAGGAGAACCGCAAACTGCTGGACCGGCAGGAGTTTGAGAAGATCGTCGTCCTCGATCCCCATGCTTTTCGCGCGCTGCAGAATTTCTATCCGCGCTTCGGGGCTTGGTATCCGGTCGAACACTATACGACGTTTTTGGCGGAACGGATGGGCCAACTCCAGCCGCTGGTGGTCAAGCCGGTCGAGGCGCGGGTTAACTACCACGACAACTGCTGCGCCGGCCGGCGTTGCGGCTGTTATGATCTGCCGCGGTCGCTTCTCGGTCTGATTCCGGGGCTGACGACGGTGGAGATGTCGCGCAATCGCGACAACGCCCTGTGTTGCGGCGGCGGCGGCATGTGGCTCGACGCGCACATCGTGGCCCATGGCGGCCGCCGCCTTTCGGACGAGCGGGTGCGGCAGGCGGCGGAAACCGGCGCTGACACGCTGGCGGTGTCGTGCCCCTATGAGCTGTCGCGGTTTGAAGACGCGGCCAAAGTCGCCGGCCTGGAGGAGCGGCTGAAGGTTCGCGACATCATCGAGTTGTTGGCCGAATCGATGGACCTGGGTGAAAGGAGCGTCGTATGAACATCGCCGTTGTGGTCAGGCAGGTGCCGGACTTGATCGAACCGCTGGAGATCGACGACTCGGGTGCGGCACTGGATTTCAGTTCGGCGTCGTTCCTCGTCAATGAGTCCGACGATCATGCACTGGAGCAGGCGATTTTGCTGAAGGAAGCGGGCGGCGGGACCGTTACCGTCATTGCCCTGGACTACGGCGACGTCGATAACACGCTCTACACGGCAGCAGCCAGCGGCACGATCATTCTGTCGCACGAAAGGCTGACGGCCGAGGGCGACGACCTTATCCGGCGCGCCCGCTTTGAGGTAATCCCCACGCCGGCTGCGCGGCCCACGCACGATCGTGAACGTTACGACGGCATGGTCGTCGCGGCCGCCGCCCCCGTGGTTGATGATCGACGCGAGATGCTGGCCATCCTCTATGGCGGAGATTTGCTCAATCGCCGCTATGAGATTGTCGACGCGATCAAACAAGAGGTCTTTCCGAACGAGGTCTACAAAGGAGAAGATATCGGGACCGTTACGATCTTCCAGGGCGATCTGCGGATCTCGACGAACGTGACGATGGACGACGGTTCGCGAGCGGTCGGCACACGTCTGAGTTCTTCCGTGTGCGAGGCGGTCCTCGACCGTGGCGACCGTTGGGCGGCCCCGGCTATTGTCGTCAACGACTGGTACATCACCGCCTACGAGCCGATTCGCGATCCCCAAGACAAGATCATCGGCGCCCTCTATGTGGGCCTTCTCCAAGCCCCTTTTACCCACCAGCGAAACGTGATCAGCGCGGTCCTTCTGACCACCGTGATCGCGGCAACGCTCGCCAGTCTCGTGCTGCTGGTTCTGGCCAATGAACTGGTGCTCAGCCCGATCCGCAGTGTGGTTAAGATGGCCCAGAAAGTGATCAGCGGCGATCTGCTGACGAGCGAAATCGACGACTTGTCGAAGAAGCAGCCCATTCCGGCGGGACCGTTCCAGGTGGCAATCGAAAAGACCGAGCGCGATCTGCTGAGCCATGCCTTGGAGGCGGCCGGGGGGAACAAGACGGCCGCGGCCGCCGCTTTGGGAATGAGGCCAACTACCTTCCGCGACAAACTCACCAAGCACGGGCTGGGAAAAGCGCTGCAGGAATATTGACCCAATCTCCTGCCTACCGGCGCTGAATTCTATTTCTCAGTCGGAGACGAGGTGTCGGGCTGCGATCTCTCCTTCTTGCCGGCTGTGATGACATCCTTTTCTGAATCGAAAACGCCGTCCATCTGAAAGCTGAGGGGGCGCTGTTTGGCGTTTCGATACTCACAGGCTTCGGCTCCGAAACGCAGGATACCCAGCTTTCTCAACCAGTCGAATAGTTTCATGGCGATTGTCCGTCCCGTAGAAGAAGGTCGGCAGTTCCACGCCGCCTGTTTTTGCCGCCGTCCGTTCACAAAGGACATGGGCATTGATTCCATCGCAACAGACGGGCAAGTGCCACCCATGATGCTCGAACGTACCCAGCGGCAGGAACGCAACCGGCGTCTTTGCCACAACCGCCTCCAGTTCGTCGGGCGTCATCACTTCCATCCGACCGCTTGTTGGCGGCTGAACCTCATCGGCCCCGGCGGCTCCCATGAAAGCGAACCACAGAACATAGGCTACTCGCAACTCCGGCATCTTCATCGCCGCAATTCTTTCGATCTAAGGCTCTGACCGTCTCCGGTCCAGTATACTTCCCGGCCGCAGTTGATCCAGCCAAACGCACGGAGTCTACTAGGGCAACGTGCAGTGTAGCGGCTGATTGCCCCTCAGGATAGAGATTCGGCAAAAAACCACACCGCAATGGTGACCAATCGAGGAGTGCTGTGATGAAAGTGAAGCTGTCGATTCTCGTGGCAATGTTGCCGGCTGTTCTCACAACGGTGTCCTTGAATGTCTCTGCGGCAGAGCCGGTCAAGAAGATGGAGCCGGCCGGGAAAATGACGCTCGGGCGTCCCATCGCGTTGGCCGATAGCGGCAAGAATATGATTCACATTCTCGATTCCGACGGAAGCCTCCTGTGGCAGTATCCGGCGGTTAAACCTCGCGACGTCTGGGTTCTTCCCAACGGAAATGTCTTATTCACTCAGGGCACGGGCGTCACCGAAGTTACACGGGAGCAGCAGATCGTCTGGCAATACTCGTTCCCGCAGACCAGCGAGATCCACGCCTGCCAGCCGCTGGCGGACGGGTCGGTCATGGTCGCCGAGTCGGGGCCTATGCGAGTCCTTGAGATCGACCGTCACGGCAAAATACTCAAAGAGGTCAAACTGCGATCGGCGGAAACGCACAAACATCGTCAAATGCGATGTTGCCGCAGGCTCCCCAACGGTCATTACCTGGTCGGACAGTATTTTGACGGCGTGATCCGCCAATACGATGAAGAAGGAGCGATTGTCGGCGACATCCGGCACTCCGACGCCCATGCGGGACTGCGGCTACCGAATGGCAATACGCTCTGTTCCTTCGGCGACGCGCATCGGCTTGTCGAGTTCGACTCCCTGGGAAAGGCCGTGTGGAGCGTCGAGGAGAACGACCTGCCGGGATGTCCGCTCCGATTTGTGGGACCGGCATGGCGGCTCGCCAACGGCAACACGATCATCTGCAATTGGGCCGGGCACGGTTACGTGGGCAAACAGCCCCAACTGGTCGAAGTCACCGCCGAGAAGAAAGTGGTCGGCGAACTGTTCGACTACGTCCGCTTCGGGACGATTTCCGGCTTCTTCGTTCTCGATTCAGTGCGATGAAGGAGATAATCGCATTGCCGCGTGGGCAATCCTTCAGGATAATGCGCAGCACCATTCCGGACCTTCGCATTAACGGTCCATCGCCGGACCACCGCTCTGCTTGATTAGTTTGCCCGTCTCTCGATCCCAGACACGCGTGCGGTGCGGCAACTTGTGGTCAACCGCGTGGCATTCCGCGCAGTGTTTCTCGCCGTCGTCGGCCGCTTGTGGGCGATCGAGTCGATCGAAAAACGACTGGTGATTGATCGCCTTGCTGCCCGGCATAAGTTCCTTGCGGGGATGGCACGTCATGCAGCGGCCGTTGATGCGGGACGACGCCCACATAATCTCCGGCGGCGTGGCATTGTTCTCGTCCGCGCTATGCTCCATCGAAATGCCGTGACAGGTCTCGCATCCCACGCCGACCTCGCGGTGAACCTCGGTAAGTTCCTCTTCCTGGTAGTTGACGTGGCAGACGTCGCAATAGGAGTTGTCGGCCCGCTCGGGCTTCTCGCCCTTGGGAACAACAAGCCGCTCGACGGTCCATTTTTCGTCCTTGGGCGGCTTTGCTTCGTCGGAGACGGCGGCGACTGCGGCGAAGGCCACGGCGGCGACGCCGAGTGCGGCGATGCACTTCGATGGTCTGCGGATCATCGCTTACACGTACTCCCAATCCTTGAGGAAGCGATGATGGGGTTCGAGTTTCTCCCACATCGAGGCCGTGGCGGCGTCGAGTTCGGCCTGAGTGGAGGGATCCAGTCGACCGGCCGGCACTTCCGCGCCGGCTTGCGACAGATCCTGTTCGCGGCGCTCGCGAATGGCCAACGCCATGTTTTGCACCTGCTCGACACTCGCCAGGCCGGGGATCGGGGCGGTAATCGCGGGGTTGGTCAAGATGTAGCGGATCGTCTGGCGTGCGGTCCGGCTGTCCTTTTCGGCGTGCGGACCATCGGGCGAACCGTCGCCCTGGAAAATGGCGTTGCTGGCAAAGGGCTTGATGCCGAAAGCGCCAACGTCCATCTTCACCAAGGCGTCGAGAAAGCTGTCCTCGGGCAACTGCTTCGATTGGGCCGTGTACGGGAAGCAGCACATCTGCATCACGTCCGGGTAGGTCTCGATGAGCATTTTGGCCCATTTACGATCGTGCGTGGAGAATCCCGTGAAGCGGCAAAGGCCCTTCTTCTTGGCGATCTCCAGTGCTTTGACCATCTCGTCGACCTCCTGCTGCGTATGGAGTCCGCCGCGTTCGTAGGCCATCAGCCGCCAGCAGTCGGCATATTGAAGCCCGGTCTCCTTCAACCCTTTCTCGAACCACTCGACGAGGATTTCCGCTTTGCGGTGGTCTTTGTGCCGTAGTTCCTGTCCGCCCATCGACCAATGGATATAGACCTTCTCGCGCCGGCCTTTCAAGGCGTTGCCGTAGGCGATCGGCTCCATCGCCCCAGCGAAATCGATCGAATTGATGCCATGCTCGATGCACGCGCTGATGGTATCGGCGCGGTTCTTGGCGAAGGCGGTCATGTCGCTCTGGCTGGCTTCGCCCATCGTCTCGCATCCGGCGAAGGCCGCCGTCGAGCGAATGATCTTGTCGACCCGCTTCCAGTGCCCACCCATCGAAACCGCGGATACCCACAGGCCCGTCTTGCCAAGCCTGCGATACTCCATCTGGGGGTTGTAGCTGCGGGTTTTTTCGATTTCTGCTTGGATCGCCTTCGTTGCAGTTTGTGGCTGGGCCGCAGCGGTAGCCCTCTGGAGCACCGGCGCCGTGGCGACTGCGGCCGAGCCCGTCGCCACACGCTCGATGAACTGCCGCCGGGAAACGTGGTTGGATTCGTGGTGTGACACAGTAGCCTCGCTTGAAGAAAGTCGGCGTGGGGCTTGAAGGAGGAAACTCTGACGTTCCGGAACCAAACGGGGTCGGGCTGTCCTTGGCAGCCCTTCACAGTATACTCCCACCCGACATACGTCAACAAAGATGTGCGTCTCCTAGATCTTCTCGATCTTCCGTTGGCACTTCGCGGGGTAATGTTCCATCCACCAGGCTTTCGCGTCGGCGTCGGTCCATTGGGCGTCGCGCTCGCATCGGGTGAGCGTTTCAGCGACGCTGTCCGCGTCGGGGAATCGGTGCTGCGGTTGTTTTTCCAGACAACGCAGAATCACTGCTTCCAGTTCGGCGGGGATCGATGGATTCAAGCGAGTCGGCGGTTCCACGGCGGAGTGGGAGTGGGCGACGATGACTTCCCACACCGTGTTGCCTACGAAAGGCGCCCGACCAGTGACCAGGTAATAGGCAACTGCCCCCAGGGAGTAGATGTCGCTGCGGGCATCGAGCTTGTCATACGCCTCAGCTTGCTCAGGACACATGTACAGCGGCGAACCGCTGAAGGTGCCTTCCTGGGTGAGCTTCATGTCGCCCGCGGCAAACTGCTCGCGGACCAGTCCGAAGTCCAAGAGCTTGGCAACATCGTAAACGCCGCCTCGCTCGGCGGCAAAGATATTGGCCGGCTTGATGTCGCGATGGATAAGCCCTTTCGAGTGCGCTTCGCCGAGCGCGTTACATGCCTGGCGGAGGAAGTGTACGGCCCGCGCCGGGGGCAACGGCCCGTGATTTTGAACGAGCTGCTCGAGGCTCAGTCCCGGTAGAAGCTCCATCGCGTAATAGAAGGTTCCGTCTTCGGCACGGCCGTAGTCGAAGATCTCGACGGTGTTCCAGTGCGTCAGCCGCGCGGTGGCCTGGACCTCTCGCTCGAAGCGAGCGAGCGTGGCCGGATCGTTCGACTTGCTCGGATGGATCAACTTGATCGCACAGGGACGTTTTAGGAGTTGGTGTTCCGCCTCGTGGACCTCGCCCATCCCTCCGGCGCCGAGTTTGCGTATCAGCCGATACTGGCCCAACTGGCGGTTCTTGAAGGCCTCGCGACGGATGGCGTGAATCACGTAGGCGCCATAGGTCGCCACGGCCGCTGCGACGAAAGGCATGGGAAAGCCCGACCCGACATTGTCCGCTGCCAGAGCTTCCGAAACGGCGGGAAACTGCATTCGGAGCAAGAAGATGAGCAGGTAGGGGAGCGAGGCGACGACCAGGAGCACGGCGAGGGCCCGCCGCCACGGGTTGGGCATCAGGATGCCGTAGAGCAAGATCAGAACGCTCCAGACGCCCAGGTATTGATATTCGGTCGCCACGGCGGAAACGGCGTCGCCGGCCCGCGAGAATTCGACCAGACGAGCGCCCATCATGAGAATGACCTGGGCGCAGACGGCCCCAAAGACGGCCAACTCCCAGTAGCGAAGCTGCGTCAGCGGCAGGCCCGGCCGAGCCCGCAGGTGCAGATAGCTCGCGGCCACCGCCGCCAGGATTACGGCCCGCAGGACCGGCAAAGGGGAGTAGGTTGCGAAGAGACTACTGACAAGCGCCAAAGCCATGATCGCCGCCAGGACGAGGCTGGCGGCCGTCAGGCGGTTCTGCAACAGGCGGGCAGTTTCGTCGGCAAACTGTGGGCGGTCGCCCTTGACCAGCCCCACCTTCATTTGCGACACGTCGTGGCTCGGATGAGCATCGGCCGGGGGCTGTTCTCCGGAGAAATGCAGCGACGTCGCCTCCAGGTCAGCCGCGGGATTGGGGTCGCTCACGGTCAGTTTCTCCTGCGAATCTTCCGAACGGCGCCGGGCGCATACTGGGGATTCTGTACGGCGGCCGCCTGTTTGGCAGCCATGCTGTTGCGGGCCGGAACGACGACGCTCCTCGGCCCGCCGGCGACCCCCGGCCTCGGAAGCATCTGAACTTCCCAAAGGTCGAGCCAGTCCTGAGCTGCTTGCCACATGGCAATCTGCTGGCTGACCATGCGGTCTTGTTGATAAGCCCACGCGTGCGACTGAAGGAGGAAATTCTGACGTTCGAGTTCCATCTGGTTGTTCGCGTTGGCGGCGGCAAGCCACGCCTCCCATCCGGATTTGAGTACCTTAAGATCGTCTTCGGAGAAGAAAAAGAAGGGAATGCCGTAGAGATCGCCGTTTTCCAGCTCAAAGCGAACGCCTTCCAGCGTATAACGCCTGGTCTCGCCTCGCTGCCGTACAACCCACTCGTTGAGCGACCTTGCATCGCTGAGCGTCGTTCCTTCAAAGTGATTGATGATCTGCGGGAGAATCCACTGGTACAGTTGCGGCAAGTTCTCGAAAAGGCGATCGTTCACGTAGATCTTGCCTCGGCGTCGCTCGATTGCCAGTTCCTTTCGCCCGAAATCGATCACGCGGCCGACCGCTTTCTTGCCGCCGCGGAACGTCCATGTCTGCATTTGATCGGCCGCCTGACGGACGACCTGTGCCGCGTCCTTTGATTGGACGTACTCGCGATCCTCCGCAGACAGCTTTTCCAGCGGCACCGCCACCAGATCGCGGTCCGCTTTCTTGAGCACGGCCAATTCGTCATTGAAGGCAATGAGATCCGCGTCAACCGTATACTGCCCGCTCGAATCGGTCCACTCCCGCGACTCGGCGGTCGACGCCAGGCAAATGCACAAGATCGCAAGCAACAACTTCATCGGCATTGAAGGCATCGGATCCTCCTCTTTCTCACAAGGCAAGAAACACTCCCTCTTCGCGACATCTCACGAGTTGGGCACAGATGATTCCATATTGCAGAAGTTTAGCTGTGGAGTCAACCGCGGGGGATTCGACGTTCTCCTCGGCAGGTACGCGAGAACATTGCCCTTCTTCTGGCAAGTAGGCAGCCCGCCGGGAGAAAGCGGCAGGCCGCTACCCAACAGGCGGCGGACTGTTGGAGTCGGCCGCAAAACTGCGAGAGCAACTTCTGACAGTACGAGAGCAGTTTGATCCTGAATGCCAAGACGAAGCGATGTCTCGTATGGTCTTGGTTGGCCACAGCATGGGCGGCCTGATTGCCCGGCTCCAGGTAACGTATTCCTACGACGTGCTCTGGCGACATGCGGCCAAAAAACCGTTGCAGGCTGTTCGTGCCACCCCGTCCATGCGCGAACGCCTGGAACGCGACTTCTTCTTCGACCCTTCGCCTCTTGTGGCGCGAGTTGTGTTTATCGGCACACCGCATCAGGGCGCAACGATGGCGCGCGGGCTGGTGGGTCGATTGGCATCGAGCCTGGCGCGCCCCTTCGGCTCCGAAAAGGGCCAGTTTCGGCAACTGATCGACCAGAACCGCGACATCTTCTACGACTACCTCTGGAACTCGCCACCGACGAGCATCGATCTCTTGGAGCCTGAGAATCCCCTGGCGCAGGCATTGTCGCAGATGCCCTTTCGTCATGGCGTGCGATTGCATTCCATTGTTGGCACGGGCGGAACGATGCTTCTTGGCGAATCCGGCGACGGCGTGGTGCCGGTTTCCAGCGCTCGGTTGGGAAATGTTTCCAGCGAACTGCTCGTGCCGGTGCGCCACGAGAAACTGCACCACAGCCCCGCCACGATCGCGGAACTGACGCGAATCCTGCGGGATCACGCCGTCGAAAGCAACAGTGGTTCAGTGCGCTGACGAACCGTCGATTCTCCAAAACCTCGATTGCCGGCATTTCTGCCGAACGAATCAGGCCCCGCCGGCCGGCTACGAGCCGGCCGGGTGATACCGACCATTCTGCACGCCCCACTGTTTTCCATGGGTATGGCCGACGGGGATATACTTGTCACCGTAGCGTTCCCAGAGGCGGCCTGTTTCCGCGTCGTAGATCTTCGCCAGGATTCTTACGCCGGCCACCTCCCAGCGGCCGTCGCTTTTCAGGCGCAAGAAGACCTTGCCGCCGGTTCGATAGTAATCGTCGGCGACGCCGGGCAAGTCGCGGAGCCGCTGCTGTTTCTCTTCTTCCGTGGCTCGGACATCCAGACGCAGGGCTTCCTGCGTCGTCCCCTCCCCCATGGCGTGCCAAAAAGTTCCGTCGTTCTGGAAATAGCTCCACGCCCGGCGATTCAGCCGCGGATTGAAATGGTTGTAGATGCAACCGGCCCGCAACTCCGCGCGGGCGATCGGAACCATCTCGTCGGACAGCGGATCGTAGCGATAGACGGTCGTCGTGTCGTTTGCCGGGGGAGCCGCCAACGGCACAAGAAGCAGCACAAGGGTGCGGGCAAGCATGAACAATCTCCTCGCGCTCAAAACTCGATCTGGTAACGCTCGGTCATTTTCCGCCGCATGTCTGCGGTTTTCTGAATCAGATCGGCGCGGATCGCTTGGACGTCGGTCGCCATCACGCCTCGTTCCTGGGAACGAATCTGGCGTTTTACGGTCCCGACGGCCTTAAACTCGGCGCGCGCCGCGTCACGTGGGCTGTAACGGCCGTAACCGTAGCCGTAGCCGTAGCCGTAACCATAGCCGTCGTAGCCCGTGTCGTTCCCTACAGCGGAACTCGCCTGCGACTCGCGGACGTTGGAGCGGATGCCCATGGTCCGTACGGATCCGGCCGCCGCTCGGAGTTGTTCGGCCACGTCGGCGCTGTAGTCGAGCAATTCCTCATCGACGTTGAGAATGGGAAGTCGCTCGATTTTCTTGGCGTATTTGTCGAACCACAACTTGGTTTGCGAGAGGGTCTTGGAATCGCGCATGTCCTTTTTCAGATCGTCGGCCATGCCCGTGACCGCGTGGAAGTGCTCCAACGAGGCTTGCGCTTTCGATTTGGGTTCACTGGGGCTGGCATCCTTGGCGACGCTGTGGGACGGAGCGGGCGAATTGAAGAGGCTGAAGATGCGCCGCAGTCCGTCCGGAGTGAGATTCCCCTGAAGTGAAATCGTCGCGCCCTTGACCTCGGCTTGCCATCCGTCAAGTTCATCGAGCTTGGCCCCGCCATCGGCCAGGGCTTCCAACAAGAGCGGCTTGGCGAACGCCGCCATCGGCTCGGTGCTTTCACCGAAATCGACCGAGATCTTGCCGAACATCGGCGAACTGGTACGGATTCCCACGCGAATGCCTCGAAGGCCTTGGAGCAGCGGGGCCAGCGATCGCAGATCGGTCTGCCATTGCTTGAGAGACTCCTCTTTGGTTTTCAGGTACTTCACGACCCGTTCCAGCGGAAAGACACCGTCCAAGTCGATGGCCATAATGATCTCGGTTCCCGCTTCGTCCGAATAAACCGCGGCCTTCTGAAGGTACGGCGACAGCGGGATTCGCGAGGCCGCTTGGGTCTCTCGAACCCATCGCACGACGGCCTGACGGTTGGCGGGGGCCATCGCGCCCAGCGTCTGCGGATTGAACTGGACGATGCACGTGTCGTTCGCGAGAGCCACGGCCGGCAGGCTCTCGATCGTGTCGGGAGTTCCACCTCTCAGTTTGAGGATCTGATCCATCGATAGCGGTTTGGCGACATCCACGATGGCCACTTCCCATGCCGGCTCCATCAACTCAAAATCGAGTTGCGATGCCAGCACGAAACGCGTCGCCTGCGGCGGCACGCGGCTAATCCCCGATTGAAACGCCTGCTCGACCCGCTTGTCCCAGCCCAACTCGACGCCCAAAGGGCTCGCCTTGGCTTTCTCCATGTTCAGGATCACCACGGCATTGGCCGACGCGGGAACGCGAGCGACCAGTTCGGCGAACTGCTCCGAAGCGGTGACTGGGGCCGTCCCCGCAACGAACAGCACGGCCAACGCCACGAGACAACAAGAACCATTTGAAATGACTCGCTTCATAACACCCCCCCATTGGTCTAACGGACTGGCGGTTTGCCAAGACATCGGCACGCTTTTATCAGTACTAGCATACTAGTCAAACCGACGTTGGCCGTGCAACGGTACAGCTTCAAAATGAATTCTTGTCCGCTGTTCTGGCACGCCCGGTTTCGCTTGTTTTGTTCCGGTGCGACAGGATCCTTCCACAGCCTAGCCGTGATGGTCAGGTCAAAGCCTCGCGCCGTTTCTCCTCCGGTGCCAAGAAACGAGATTGCGAAGGTTCCATCGAGTCACTGGGCAAGACGCACAGGGCAAGACGCACACCGCAGATCAATCGGCGTCCGAGTGATCGCAAGCGATGTGCCAAAGCGAATCCGCACAAGAGCACGCGATGCTAAATCTTTTGTCGACAGTGGTTTGTGCATCTGGCGACACTCGGAAGACGAACGGGGCGCCGGGTCGGTATCTCCAAAATTTTGGAGATTGGATGAATGCCTACTGGCAAGGATGGGTATAATCAGGGCCGAACGAACGAGCGTAACGCCAGTTGTGAAAGAGACGCGTCTATGACGGCAGAAAACGCCGACCTGCCATTGGACCTCGAAGAACGTCTGCGATTCGAGATGTTGATCGCCGATCTTTCGTCGGAGTTCGTCCAACTTCCTTCCGGCGACGTGGACCGCAAGATCGAAAACGCCCAGCGCCGTGTGTGCCAGTGCCTCGGGCTTGATCTGTCGGCGCTTTGGCAGTGGTCGGTCGAGGCGCCCCACTTTCTTACGCTGACTCATCTCTACCGCGCGCTGGATGGCCCACCGACGCCGGAACGGATGGATGCGAGCGAGTTTTTTCCCTGGTGCCAACAGCAGTTGATGTCAGGCAAGATCGTGGCCGTCTGCTCCCTGGACGAGCTTCCGGCGGAGGCGGCCCGCGATCGGGAGATGTGGCTTCATTACGGCATCAAGACTTCGTTGACTTTTCCGTTGTCGGCGGGAGGATGCCTGCCCGTTGGCGCTTTGAGCTTCAACACCGTGCGGGAAGAACGCACCTGGCCGGAACAGATCGTCAAACGGCTGCAATTGGTGGCGCAGATCATCACCAATGCGCTGGCTCGAAAACGCACGGACGAGATCCTGCGCGAGAATCAGGAGTGCCTGGAACTGGCGGCGGATTCGGCGGGCGCGGGCCTCTGGAGCCTGGATCTTGCCACCGGAACCTACTGGCTGACGAAGAAAACCCGCGAGCTGTTCGGACTTGAGGAGAATGAGGTACTGACATTCGACCGTTTTGTGAGCCTGGTCCATCCCGAGGATCGCGCCTTGATCCGTCAGACTGTAAAGACGGCCGTGCAGTCGAAGCAGAAGGCTTCCGTGGAATACCGAATCGTTCGTCCTGATGGAAGCGTCAACTGGTTTGCCTCGCGCGGCCGAATCCGCTGCGGCAGATCGGGTGAACCCGAACGGGTGATGGGGGTTTCCGTGGACATCACCGATCGTAAGCGAGCAGAAAACGAGTTGAAGGAACGCTTGCAGTTCGAAAAGCTGCTGGCCGATCTTTCGGCGATCTTCGTCAACGTGCCGTCCGAGCAACTCGACGAGCAAATCGACGGTAGCCTGAAGATGTTAGTAGATTTCTTGGGGAACGATCGGAGCACCCTGGTGGAGTTCGATCCGGGAGCACACGGGTCGGTGATCCACTCCTACGCGGTTCCAGGGATCGAGCCCTTCGCTGTCGGACCACTGGCTGACGACTGGCTCCCGTGGTATGTTAACCAATTCCGCAACGGGAAGGCCGTTTTCTTGAAGCGTTTGCCCGACGACTTGCCGCCGGAGGCTAAAGAAGAGAAACGTTACTGCCTTACGCACGGCATAAAGTCCAACGTCACCGTTCCGCTGACAGCCCGAGGCACAGTCCTAGGCGCGCTCACCTTCGGTTTCCTGCAGCGGCACTGTGACTGGCCCGAGGTGGTCGTCTCCCGCCTGCAACTGATCGGAGAGGTGTTCGCCAATGCTCTTCTGCACAAACGGGCCGATGAGGTACTTGAAGCGGCACTTGCTGAGAACGAAAGACTTCGAAAGCGCCTCGAGCAGGAGAATGAGTATCTGCGCGAGCAGGTTGTTCTGAAGCATCGCTACGAGCGGATCATCGGCCAGAGCGATGCGCTGAAGAAGGTGCTCGCCGGCGCGGAGCGCGTGGCCGTGACCGATGTGCCGGTTCTCCTGCTCGGCGAAACCGGGACCGGCAAGGAACTGTTGGCGCAGGCGATCCACGAACTGAGTTCGCGCAAAGACCGGCCGATGGTGATTGTCAATTGCGCGTCGCTGCCCGCGACGTTGATCGAGAGCGAACTCTTCGGGCGCGAGGCGGGGGCCTACACCGGCGCGGCCTCGGCGCAGGTCGGCCGCTTCGTGGTCGCCGACGGCTCAACGCTGTTTCTCGACGAAATCGGCGAGTTTCCCATCGAATTGCAGGCAAAGTTGCTCCGCGTGCTTCAGGACGGCCGTTTCGAGCGGCTGGGCAGCCCGCAAACCGTGACGGTCAATGTGCGGATCATCGCTGCCACCAATCGGGATCTGGAGCAAGCCGTCCGCGAAGGCAAGTTCCGAGTTGATCTGTACCACCGGCTGAACGTCTTTCCGATCCACATCCCCCCGCTGCGCGAGCGCCGCGACGACATCCCACTGTTGACATGGGCCTTCGTTGAGACCATCGGCCGCCGCATGGGGAAATCCATCAAGAGCATTCCTCGCAGGGCCATGGATCAGTTACAGCGCTACGGCTGGCCCGGCAATGTTCGCGAATTGAGCAACGTTGTCGAACGTGCGATGATCCTCGCCACGGACGACGTCCTGCGCGTGGAATTGCCCTCGGTTGGGCAGATCGCCGCTGTTCCCGGCACCACTCTGAAAGAGAGCGAGCGGATGCAGATTCTGCGGGCATTGGACGAGACCGGTTGGCGGATTCGAGGCATGGGTGGTGCCGCCGAGATCCTGGGGCTTAAGCCAACCACGCTGGAAGCACGGATGGCGAAACTCAACATTAAACGCCCGAAGCGAAACTCCAACATTTCGTAGGAACCTCCGGATTCTTGGAGGACTCGTCGCCGCGGACTGTCGAGATCGCCCTGCCGGCGTCCTGCGCAAGTTTCTGTATGCCTTGTACTTAACGCCATTCGCATTAAGCGTATCTCGGTTGCGGCACACCCCTTGCTTCTATCGCGGCACGGCTCGGTTCAGCCGGCCGAGCGTTTACCATTAGCCCAGCCATCGGTCGCAACCAAGAGCAAAACACTTTGCCGCGAATACAAAACTCCACGAGTTTGCACGGCAGTGCCCGCCGGGGGCTGCGGTTCAGCGAAACCCAAAGGCGCAGGCCCATCCGATGATACAAGCCTCATTTCGCGTTGTGGCACCCCGAGGGAAACGTGAGGAAGTCCTGGATGTCCTGTTGCGACTCAAGGGACCGACGGAAGTGACGAGGGGATGCCGGGCCTGCCAGGTTCTTCAGGACGCGGAAGATGACCACGTGCTGATGTACCTGGTGGAATGGGACACGGAGGCGGAAATCGAAGAGCACCTCCGGTCTGAGCGTTTCCGGAGACTGCTCCCCTATATCGAGATGTCCGTCGAGCCCCCGAAGGTCAATTTCAGCAGCATCGACCGGATCCGTGGAATCGAATTCCTGCTTGCCGTGTTGAACGCGGCATCCGAAACAGGGTAGCCAGCGGGATTGGAGAACATGAATCCAGGTTTGAACGAAGGTGATGAAAGGGAGTGGAACCGATGATAGGAAAGTCGTTCGTGGCGTCTGTGTTTCTGATGGGCGGACTGGTCTCCGGGGGCTGCCGAGAGGCTACTTCCCAACCGGAGCCCGTACGGCCCGTGCGCGCCATCAAGGTGGGAGATGTCAAGGCATTCCAGGGCCGGGAGTTTCCCGGGCGAGCCAGCGCCAAAGAGGAGGTGGACCTCTCGTTCCGAGTGTCGGGTCCGCTGCTGTCGCTTCCCGTCGACGTGGGCAGCCAGGTGAAGACCGGGGACGTGATTACGGCCATGGATACCAGGGATTTCCAGGCTGCACTGGACAGTGCCGAGGGGAATCTGAGCGTAGCCAAGGCGAATCTCTCGGCCATGGAGCGAGGCGCCCGCCCGGAGGAGATCGAACAACTCAAAGCCGCGGTGGCCGAGGCGGAAGCGGCCGCTCAGCAGGCATTGGCCGAACATGAGCGGAACGAGAAGCTGCTGCCTACAAGGGTGGTCACGCAGTCGGAATTCGACATAGGCCTTGCACGCCGCGACCGCACGGCGGCACAGGTTAAGAAAGCCAAGGAAGATCTGAACATTGGGATGAAGGGCGCAAGGCCTGAGGATCTGGAAGCCAAGCGAGCCGAGATCCGAGCCCTGGAAGCGGCCGTGGAAAACGCCAAGAATCAGTTGGACTATGCCGTGCTCAAAGCGCCCTTCAACGGCAACGTGGCGGCGAGATATGTGGAGAATTTCCAGACCGTCCAAGCCAAGCAGCCGGTCGTTCGGCTCTTGGACGTCTCGAAGATCGAGGTGACGATCCAGGTGCCGGAAAGCCTGATCGCGCTGGTGCCGCAAGTCAAGAAGGCCGTTTGCCGGTTCGACGCCTTCCCCGGACGGGAGTTTGAGGGCCAGGTCACCAAGATCGGCAGCGAAGCCTCGCAGACCACTCGTACCTATCCAGTCACGGTCGTGCTCGATCAGCCCGGCGACGTGCAGATCCTCCCGGGCATGGCGGCCGTCGTCCGCGGCGTGCCCGAGGCCGACGGAAAGGTGGCGGGCGAGAAACTCGTCGTGCCGCCCAGCGTGGTGTTCACCGAGGAAGCCGGCCAACAAGCCTACGTCTGGACGGTCCAGGGTGAAAAGGTTGCGCGGCGGGCGGTGAAGACCGGTAAGCTGACGCCGGTGGGCATCGCAGTTACCGAGGGGCTCAAGGCGGGCGAATGGGTCGTGACGGCCGGCGTGCATTCGCTCCGCGAGGATCAGGCAGTGAGGATTCTTGAGGAAGGGAGTCGATAGCGCCATGAACTTAGCCGCTCTATCGATCGAAAAGCGAGCCATCACCTACTTTGCGATCCTGCTGATCGTGGCCGGCGGGATGTTCTGCTACCTTCAACTCGGTCAGTTGGAGGATCCGGAGTTCTCGGTAAAGACCGCCGTGATCACCACCACGTATCCCGGGGCCAGCGCCGAGCAGGTGGAATTGGAGATCACCGACCGGATCGAGACCAAACTCCAGGAGATGGTGGAACTCAAGAACGTCTACTCCAACTCCCGCCCCGGGCTGTCGATCATCAAAGTCGATATCAAGAGTAATTATTGGTCGGATCGGCTGCCCCAGGTCTGGGATGTGCTCCGCAAGAAAGTCGCGGACATCGAACCCTCGCTGCCTCCCGGCGCGGGAAAACCGAAGGTCGGCGACGACTTTGGCTACGTATTCGGCTTCCTGCTGGCGGTCAGCAGCGACGGTTATAACTACGCCGAGTTGGAACGCTACGTCAAGGATATGCGTAAGGAGTTGAGCGTCGTTCCGGGCGTCGCGAGGGTCGATCTCTGGGGGGTGCAGGAAAAGCGGATCTACGTCGACGTCTCCACCGCGCAGCTCACCGCCTTGGGGCTCACGCCCGAGCAGTTGATGCAGACCCTAGAGTCGCAGAACCTGGTGGTCGATGCCGGTCGAGTGGATTACCTCACGCAGCGGATTCGCGTGGCGCCCACCGGCGAATTCCGCTCTTCCGAAGAAATCGGCGACTTGGCGATCGTCGGCGCCGGTGCGGATCGCGATGAAATCGTGCGGATCCGCGATTTCGGGACCGTTTCCTTCGGATACGCCGACCCACCCGCGCAGCTCTTGCGGCACAACGGCCGGCAAGCCATCGCCATGGCGATTGCGCCCGGCGCCGGGGAGAATGTGGTCCACGTGGGGCAGGCGATCGATCGCCGGATTGCGGAGTTGGTCGCGGATCTCCCCGTTGGAATCGACGTCGCGCGGATCTCATGGCAGTCGGACCAGGTGAGCGAGTCGATTCGGGCCTTCATGATCAGCCTGCTGGAAGCCGTCGCGATCGTGCTGGCCCTGCTGGCACTGACCATGGGCGTGCGGGCCGGCGTGATCATCGGCATCAGCGGACTCGTGTTCCCGATCCTGGGTACGTTCATCGTCATGGCCATCATGGGCATCGACCTTCACCGTATCTCGCTGGGGGCGATGATCATCGCCATGGGGATGATGGTCGACAACGCGATCGTCGTGACCGACGGCATCATGGTCCGCATCGCGCAAGGAATGGACCGGAAGGAGGCGGCCATCGAAGCGGCCAGCGGCCCGGCGTGGCCGTTGTTGGGGGCAACGGTAGTGGCCTGCATGGCATTCTACCCCATTTTTGCGTCGAGCTACGACACGGGGGAATACGCGGGAAGTCTGTTTACGGTTGTGGCCATCTCGCTCGGGCTAAGCTGGGTCTTCTGCCAGACGGTCGCGCCGCTGTTGTGCATCGCCATGCTGCCGGGCCCCAAGCCCGGACAGGCCGGCACTTCCCCCTACCAGAGCCCGTTCTATCAGCGTTTTCGTGCTCTGTTGTCTCTGGCGATCCGCTACCGCGTGCTGTTCCTGGCGAGCATGGTCGGACTGCTGGTCATCTCCGTGGTCGGTTTTCGCTTCGTGCCGCAACTGTACTTCCCCGACTCCAGCCGCCTGCAAGTCATGATCGACTACTGGGCGCCGGAGGGGACGCGGATCCAGCAGACCAGTGCCAACCTGGAGAGGATCGAGAAATACTTGCAGGACCATCCGGCCACGGATTCCGTCAACGCTTTCATCGGCAAAGGGCCGCCGCGTTTTTATCTTCCCGTCAGCGCGGAAGATCCCTACACGTCGTATGCACAAATCATCGTCAACACCAAGACGCTTTCCGGTGTGGAGCAGCTCCTGGCAGATGCCGACGCGTGGGTCCGGGAGAACGTCCCCGAAGCGATGGTCCGTGTCCGGAAATACGCCGTCGGTGCGTTCGATGACTGGAAAATCGAGGCCCGCTTCAGCGGGCCCGCCAACGCCGATCCCGCCACACTTCGCCGCCTTGCGGAAGAGGGCGCCAACATCCTTCGCGACAGCCCCTATGCCAAAGAAGTTCGCATCAACTGGCGAGAGCGGGTTCAGGCCCTGGTTCCCCGCTACAACCAGGAGCGGGGCCGCTGGGCTCGCGTCTCGCGCGACGATCTGGCCCGCGCGACGCGGCGGGCGTCGGACGGTGTGGTCGTCGGGCAGTATCGGCAGGAGGATGACCTGATCCCGATCTTGGCCCGAAACGTGGAATCCGAACGCCAACAAGCCGCCGCGACGTTGGAGGATCTCCAGATCACGCCGCGACTGTCGACTCATGCCGTCCCCGTCTCGCAGGTCGTGGACGGCATCGCCACCCCCTGGGAAGACCCGATTATCTGGCGGTGGGACCGCCGCAGGGCGATCACGGTGCAGTGCTCGCCCAACGGAGTGACGGCGCCCACGCTCCGCAACGCCGTGCTATCGAAGTTTGAGGCGATCGAGCTGCCGCCCGGTTACCGGCTGGATTGGGACGGGGAATACCTGAGTGCCAAGCAGTCGCAGGAGGCGCTGACCCCGGGAATTGTGCCGGCGGTGATGATCATGCTGTTCATCCTCGTGGCGCTGTTCAATGGATTCCGGCCCATGCTGATCTGCATGCTGGTCATCCCCTTCGTGATGATCGGGATCACCAGCGGGCTGTTGATGACCGGCACGCCGTTCGGCTTCATCGCTCTGTTGGGTGCCATGAGCCTATCCGGCATGATGATCAAGAACGCCGTCGTGCTGCTGGACGAGGTCAATGCGAATCTCGCCAGGGGCCATGTCCCCTACGACGCGGTCGTCGAGGCGGCGGTGTGCCGCTTGAGCCCCGTGGTCAACGCGGCCGGAACGACGGTCCTCGGCGTGTTGCCCATGCTCCAAGACGTGTTCTGGGTGGCGCTAGCGGTGACGATTTTCTTCGGACTGATCGTCGGCACGGTACTGACCATGGTGATGGTGCCAACCCTCTACGCACTGCTTTACCGAATCCCGTCGCCACCCTCCGGCAAACGCGAGGGAACCGTTGTTGTCGAGGCGGTCCGCGACCAGGAAACCTGAGATCTCGGAAACGACACGGAGACATTCTATTGAGCACCAATGACGCGCGCGAAGAGAAGCAAGACAGAATCAGCCTTCACGGTTAGGTGCGGTCCATGGTGTGCCTTGCGGAGGTAACACAACGGTGCCGATTGACAAACTGATCAACATTCTGGTCACGATCACCCTGGTCGAACTTATGGTGGCCATCGGGCTGGGAGTGACATTTGCCAAGGTGATCGGCGTCGCCAGGAACCGGCGGCTCTTGGTCCACTCCGCGCTGGCGAACTACGTTTGCGTCCCGGCAGCGGCCGTGGGCCTGTTACTCTTATTTCACGTTGAACCGATGGTCGCTGCAGGTTTCTTGATCGCCGCGGTTTGCCCCGGTGCCCCCTACGGCCCGCCCTTCACAGCAATCGCCAAGGGAGACGTGGCCGTCTCGGTAGGGTTGATGGTGGTTCTGGCCGGATCGTCCGCCTTGGTCTCGCCGCTGCTTCTCTCCGTCCTGCTGCCTCTGACGACCGGCAGCGACTCGCTCGCCGTCGATGCCGCCAAGGTCATCGTCACCTTGCTGGCAACTCAACTCTTGCCCCTGTGCTTGGGTCTGACCGTGCGCCAATTGCGCCCCAGTCTGGCCGCCAGGCTGTTGAAACCGGCCAACCTCTTGAGCACGGTCCTCAACGTATCGGTGATCGGATTGATTCTCGTCGTCCATTTTCCGACTCTGATGGCGATCCGTCCTCGCGGTTTCTTGGGGATGCTCGCCTTGGTTCTTGCTGCTCTGGCTGCCGGTTGGCTGCTGGGCATGCCGGGCAGCGGCAACCGCAAGGCCATGGCAATCACAACTTCCGTTCGCAACGTCGGCGTCGGTCTGGTCATCGCGACAAGCAGCTTCCCCGGCACTCCGGCCGTGACCGCAACTCTGGCCTTTGCGTTGTTCCAGACAGTCGTCTTGGCGCTGGTTGCCCTGGGATGGGGCCGAATGGCGCCGGCGGCAGCCGCGAGTTTGAGTTCCTGACGAAAGGAGACCGGGCGGCTTATGCGCGGCAGTTTTATTAAGGCGTCTTAATAACAAATAGACCGACAGGGGGGCGAAAGGCGGGCAGCAAACACTGGCGACTCGCTTAACCGGGGGCCCGAACACATTGCGCCAAATTCGGCACCACCGCAACCAGAAAAATTCCACGAAGGACGCACAAGTCGAGGCACCAGCGGCGGCGTATACTTACTGAAACAACCAAACGCTGGACATAGGAAACATGACCACCTTAGGCAAGCAAGTGGTGGCCCTCTTCGTAGACAGATCGTCGCAGCAGTGGGTTGTGCGCGATCCTGAAGGCAGGTTCTGGACTCTGCCTTCGGCGCTGGATTCCTGGGACCAGCGTCAACCGTTTTACCCGACCTACGAGACGGACCTTGAACCAGTGCCGGGACATTACAGAGATTTGCTCGGACTACCCTTCTGAACAATCGAGGTGCGTCATGACCGCAGAACAGATCCGACTTGATGAAGCTCGGCAACAGAAATCTCCCTGGAAAAAATGGGGGCCCTACCTCAGCGAACGCCAATGGGGCACCGTCCGCGAGGATTACAGTGAAGGGGGCGACGCCTGGAACTACTTCACTCACGATCAGGCCCGCTCCCGCGCCTATCGCTGGGGCGAAGACGGGCTCGCCGGGATCTCCGACGATCAGCAGCAACTCTGTTTTGCCCTCGCCCTGTGGAACGGAAAGGACGCCATTCTCAAGGAGCGCCTGTTTGGGCTTACCAACAGCGAGAGCAATCATGGCGAGGACGTCAAGGAGTACTATTTCTATCTCGACAGCACTCCCACTCATTCGTACATGAAGTATCTCTACAAGTACCCCCAGGCGCCATTCCCTTACGAGGATCTTGTCCGGACCAGCCGCAGCCGGAGCAGGCACGAGTTCGAATACGAACTGCTCGATACCGGAGTGTTCGATCAAGATCGCTACTTCGACGTCTTCGTGGAATATGCCAAGGAGTCGGCGGAAGACATCTTGATCCAGATCACCGTACACAACCGCGGCCCGGAGGCGGCCGAGTTGCACGTCCTGCCCACGCTCTGGTTCCGGAACCAGTGGTCCTGGCGCACCAGTCCCGACAGACCCGCGCTGGTCCAGGCGGACAAGACTCCGGAGCGAACCGTTGTCGAGACGGTTCATCCCAAGCTGGGCCGGCGCTATCTCTATTGCGAAGGCGATGCGGCCCTGCTGTTCACGGAGAACGAAACCAACACCCAGCGGATCTTCGGTGTTGCGAACCGCACTCCTTACGTCAAAGACAGCATCAACGACTATGTCGTCAGCGGCCAGCAACAGGCGGTGAATCCGGAACAGAAGGGAACGAAGGTAGCGGCCCACTATCGGATGATCGTGAATCCCGGCCAGTGCCAGGTAATTCGCCTGCGGTTGTCGGACGTCGCGCCGGCCGACCTTGCCCGTTGGAATGGCTCGGGCCCCAGTCCCTTCGGCGGGCATTTTAACGACATGCTGCAAGCCCGCCGCGGCGAGGCCGACGAGTTCTATGCGACCGTCATTCCCCCGTCGATGACGGCCGACCAGGCCAACGTCATGCGCCAGGCCCTGGCCGGCATGCTCTGGAGCAAGCAGTTCTACCACTACGACGTCGACAAGTGGCTCGAAGAGCGCGGCAGCGATCCCTTCAAACCTGCCCGCAAGGCGGCTCCTCGCAACGACCAGTGGCACCATATGTACAACGGCGACGTGATTTCCATGCCGGACAAGTGGGAGTACCCCTGGTATGCGGCCTGGGATCTGGCCTTCCACGTGCTCGCCCTGACACTCGTGGATCCGGATTTCGGCAAGGAGCAGTTGAAGCTGATGCTTCGTGAACGTTACTTGCACCCCAACGGACAGATCCCGGCCTACGAGTGGAACTTCGGCGACGTCAATCCGCCGGTGCATGCCTGGTCGACCATCTTCACGTACCGCCTGGAACAAGCGAAAGGAACGCCGGACAAGCAGTGGCTCAAAGGCAATTTCCAGAAGCTGCTGTTGAACTTCACCTGGTGGGTCAACCGCAAGGACCGCTCTGGACGCAACGTTTTCGAGGGCGGTTTCCTGGGGTTGGATAATATCGGCGTCTTCGATCGCAGCGCGCCCTTGCCGACCGGCGGCTTCCTGGAACAGGCCGACGGCACGGCCTGGATGGCCTTGTTCTGCGAGAACATGATGGAAATCGCCGCGGAACTGGCGATGACCGACTCCGACTACGAGGACATGGCACTGAAGTTCTGCGAACATTTTTTGTGGATCGCCTCGGCCATGACCCACCTCGGCCAGGACACCGGCATGTGGGACGAGGAAGACGGCTTCTTCTACGACGTGCTCCGGTTGCCCAACGGCCAGGCCCAACGGCTAAAAGTCCGCTCGATGGTCGGTCTCTTGCCTCTGTGCGCGGCCACGTCTTTTGACGGAAGCTTGATCGCAAGACAACCGGAACTCGGGGAACGGCTGGCAGCATTCCTGGACGCCCGCCCCGATCTCTGCGCGGCGATCCACGATCCGCGAAAGACCGGGGTCGCGGGGCGACGACTGGCATCCATTCTCGATGAGAGCAAGCTTCGCCGCGTGCTGGCAAAAATGCTCGACGAAAATGAGTTCTTGAGCCCCTTCGGCATCCGGTCGCTGTCGCGCTACCACGCCGATCATCCCTATTGCTTCCATGCGGGCGGTCAGGAATACCGCGTTTCCTATCTGCCGGCCGAGTCGGATACCGGCATGTTCGGCGGCAATTCCAACTGGCGCGGTCCGATCTGGATGCCCGTCAACGCGCTGATTGTCCGTGCCTTGCTGCAGTACTACGCCTACTACGGCAATGACTTTACGGTGGAATGCCCTACCGGATCCGGCCGGCAGATGAATCTGTATCAGGTGGCCGAAGAGATCTCGCGCCGGCTGGCCGCCATGTTCTTGAAAGACCAGGACGGCCGACGTCCGGTCTATGGCGGCGCCGGCAAGTTTCAGGACGATCCGCACTGGCGCGACTGCGTGTTGTTCTACGAGTACTTCCACGGCGACAATGGGGCCGGGCTGGGCGCCAGCCACCAGACCGGCTGGACGGGAATCGTCGCCCGTCTCATGCATGTCTTCGCCACCGTTAAACCTGAGCAGATTCTCCAACAGGGCAAGACCGCGTATGCCGAAACGACCGCGCACGTTCAGATTAACCGGTTGGCCGACGCCGTTGCCGGCTCAGAATAGCTGAAGATGAAAAGGGGACTGGCGCCGAGCGCCGACTTCCATCGGGACTGTCGGAAAAACGCTGGCCGCTCGGTGCCTGTACTTTCAACGCTGAGGAGATCGAGCACCATGACAATCGCCTTCTATCCCTCGCTTTATCAGATCAACACACGCGTGTGGTTGACGGAGTTGTCTCGCCAGCTTGGCCGGCCTGCCACCCTGGATGACATTCCCGACGCCGAACTGGACCGCCTGGCCGAAATGGGTTTCGACTGGGTCTGGCTGCTGAGCGTCTGGCAGACCGGTTCGGCCGGGCAGCGGATCTCTCGCGCCAATCCGCAGTGGCGCAAGGAGTTCCAAGAGACGCTTCCGGACCTGTGCGACGGCGACATTCCCGGCTCTGGTTTCGCCATCACCGGCTACACGGTGCATGGCAGCCTGGGAGGAGACGCTGCGCTGGCACGGCTGCGGAAACGGCTCCGCAAGCGCGACTTGCGGCTGCTGTTGGACTTCGTTCCCAATCACACAGGACTGGATCACCCCTGGGTGGAGGATCATCCCGAGTATTACATCCCTGGATCGGAATTGGATCTCGCCCGAGCGCCGCAGAATTACACCTGGGTGAAGCGGAAGCAGGGCGATCTGCTTTTGGCCCACGGGCGAGATCCGTATTTCCCGGGTTGGCCGGACACCCTTCAGCTCAATTACGGCAACACGGCCACGCAGGAAGCGATGATGGGGGAGCTGCGGAGGATCGCCGGGCAGTGCGACGGCGTACGCTGCGACATGGCCATGCTCGTGCTGCCGGAGGTTTTTGAGCGAACCTGGGGCATTGCGTCTCAGCCTTTCTGGCCGCAGGCGACCCAGTGCGTGCGAAAGAAATCTCCCGAGTTCTGCTTCATGGCCGAGGTCTACTGGGATCTGGAATGGACACTGCAGCAGCAGGGCTTCGATTACACCTACGACAAGCGGCTGTACGACCGGCTGTGCGAAGGTCATGCGCGCCCGGTGCGCGAACATCTCTATGCCGGGCTGGACTACCAGAACAAGATGGCCCGCTTTCTGGAAAACCACGACGAGCCGCGGGCAGCCGCCACGTTCTCGCCCGGGATGCATGAAGCCGCCGCGGCAATCACGTTCCTCTCCCCGGGGCTGCGGTTTTTCCACCAGGGTCAATTCGAGGGGTGCAAGAAACGGATCTCGCCGCATCTTGGACGCGGCCCATGCGAGCCGGGCGACCCGGGGCTGAAGCAGTTCTACGATCGGCTGCTGGCCGTGCTTCGCGAACCGGTGGTCCGCAGCGGCCAATGGCAATTGCTCCAGTGCGTGCCGGCCTGGGAAGGCAACTGGACCTGGGATTGTTTTGTCGCCTTCGCCTGGCAAGATCCGGCCGGAGAGCGGATGCTGGTGGCCGTGAACTATGCACCCAACCAGAGCCAGTGCTACGTCCGGTTGCCCTTTACGGACTTGGGCGGCAGCCTGTGGAGACTGCAGGATCGAATCGGTTCGGCCATGTACGACCGGGATGGCGACGATCTGGAGTCCCAAGGGTTGTTCCTCGACATGTCTCCCTGGCAGGCCGCCGTCTTCTCCTGGACGACGGGGTGTTGATAAGTGGAATGAGGATGACCAGCGACGTTGACACCGGCAGCAGTTTTCCTCTCGGCGCCACCGTGACCGAGGAGGGCGTGAACTTCTCTTTGTACACGAAGAACGCCTCCCGGGTTGAGTTGCTTTTCTTCGAATCCGCCGATGCGGACCGGCCGTGGCGTGTGATCTTGCTTGACCGGCAACGGCACCGGACCTATCACTACTGGCACGCTTTTGTCCCGCAAACCAAGCCCGGGCAGGTCTACGGATACCGAGTCCACGGTCCGTCCGATCCGGATCGCGGTCTCCGGTTCGATCCGCTGAAGGTGCTGCTCGACCCTTACGGGCGCGCCGTTGCTGTCCCTCATGATTACGATCGCAATGCGGCTTCCCGTCCCGGAGACAACGCAGCCCGTGCGATGAAAAACGTCGTCGCGGCACCGAGCGGATACGATTGGGAAGGGGACCGGCCGCCGCGTCAGCCTTACGCGAGGACCGTGATCTACGAAATGCACCTGGCCGGCTTCACGCGGCATCCCAGTTCGGGCATCGCGGCAGGCAAACGTGGCACTTATGCGGGGCTGATCGAAAAGATTCCCTATCTGCAGGATCTCGGGATCACCGCCGTCGAACTGTTGCCTGTCTTCCAGTTCGACCCTCAGGATTGCCCGCCCGGCCGGGTGAACTACTGGGGCTATTGCCCGGTATCGTTCTTCGCCCCGCACCTGGATTACAGTTCGCGGCGAGACCCCTTGGGCGCGATCGACGAGTTCCGCGACATGGTGAAGGCCATGCACCGTGCGGGGATCGAAGTCATTCTCGACGTTGTGTACAATCACACGGCGGAGGGCAGCCACGAAGGCCCGACCTTTTGTTTCCGGGGACTGGAGAATCCGACGTACTACATCCTGGAACCGGATCGCGCAAAGTATTCCAACTACACCGGCACCGGCAATACTCTCAATGCCAACCATCCGGTGGTCCGAAGGCTGATCGTCGACAGCCTGCGCTACTGGGTGGCCGAGATGCACGTGGATGGTTTCCGCTTCGATCTGGCCTCGATTCTCGCTCGGGACGAGTCGGGACAGCCGCTGGTCAATCCGCCGGTCCTCTGGGACATCGAATCGGACCCAACGCTTGCCGGAACGAAGCTCATCGCCGAAGCCTGGGACGCGGGCGGGCTCTACCAGGTCGGCAGCTTCGTGGGCGACTCCTGGCGCGAATGGAACGGCAGGTTCCGCGACGATGTCCGCAGATTCCTGCGCGGCGATGACGGCCTGGCGTCCGCCGTGGCGTCGCGACTTCTGGCCAGCCCGGACCTCTATGCTCACAAGTCCAGGGAACCCGAACAGAGCGTCAATTTTGTCACGTGCCACGACGGGTTTACGCTCAACGACCTGGTCTCCTATAACGAGAAACACAACGAAGCCAACGGCGAGCAGAACCGCGACGGAGCCAACGACAACTTCAGTTGGAACTGCGGGATAGAAGGACCGAGCAGCGATCCGGAGATTGAGCGCCTGCGCGATCGCCAGGTCAAGAACTTTTTGGCCCTCAACCTGTTGGCAGTCGGCACACCGATGCTGCTGGCCGGAGACGAAGTCCGTCGCACGCAAAAGGGCAACAACAACGCCTATTGCCAGGACAACGAAATCAGTTGGTTCGACTGGTCTCTGGTCAAGAAGCATACAGGATTGCGGCGGTTCGTGAAACTGCTTTTGGCCTGCCGTCTCGATCCCGATCGCGACGCGACGGACCACAACACGACGCTCATCGAGTTTCTCGACAATGCCGGTATTCAATGGCACGGCGTGAAGATCGACCGGCCCGATTGGGGGCCACACTCCCACAGTCTCGCCGCCACTGCCAAGGCGCACCGTTTGGGGGCGGTGTTACACTGGATGCTCAATGCGTACTGGGAGCCGTTGGAGTTCGAACTCCCGCCGGCGCCCCCCGAGTGCCAAGGGCCCTGGCGGCGATGGGTCGATACCTCGCGGGAATCGCCGGAAGACATTTGCCAGTGGCGATGCGCCCCGCCGGTAACGAGTACGCACTACCAGATCGAGCCGAGGTCCATGGTCATACTCGTCCTTGAAACAGGAAAACGCAATACCGTGACCGCGGGTTGATCAACGCGGTTTCTCGTTCCAATGGAGTCGCCGAACATTTGGCCGGCACAAAGGGGCCGGGAGGTGAGGTTATGGCAACGATCGATGAGGAAGAAACCAAGTCCAAGATGAAGGCTAAACGGTATGAGAAGGAACTCCGCAAGCTCCAAACGGAACTTTGCCGCCTCCAGGAGTGGGTGAAGCAGAAGGGTCTGCGCGTGATGGTGATTTTCGAGGGGCGCGACGCGGCCGGCAAGGGCGGCACGATCAAGGCGATCACCGAACGCGTCAGCCCGCGAGTCTTCCGGCTCGTCGCGCTTCCGGCGCCCTCCGACCGGGAGAAGACGCAGATGTACTTGCAGCGCTACATGCAGCACTTCCCGGCCGCGGGCGAGGTCGTGATCTTCGACCGAAGCTGGTACAATCGGGCGGGCGTGGAACGCGTGATGGGATTTTGCTCCGAGGGAGATTACCAGCGTTTTCTCGAGAACTGCCCGGTCGTCGAGAAGTATATCGTCGACGGCGGGATCATCCTCATCAAGTTCTGGCTGGAAGTGAGCAAAAAGGAACAACAGCGGCGGTTCGAGGCCCGCATCGACGACCCGATGCGTCAATGGAAGCTCAGCCCGATGGACGTCGAGTCGTGGACCCGCTGGTACGACTATTCGCGCGCTCGGGACGCGATGCTGGAAGCCACCGATACCGAACATGCCCCATGGTACATTGTCCGTTCCGACGACAAGAAGCGTGCCCGCCTGAATTGCATCGCCCATCTTCTCAGCTTGATTCCTTACGAGGAAGCGCCGAGGGAGAAAGTGAAGCTGCCGAAGCGGTCCAGCGAGGGCAAGTATGACGACCAGACTTCGCTGGAAGGCCGAAGGTTCGTGCCGGAGAAGTACTGATGCCGGAGCAATTGAGCCTACATGCTTGCGGCGGGCTTTTTCGCATTTGCCTTGTATGGGATTCTCCGTGCCATTCTCGTGAAACAGGCGTCGGGTGGCGAGGCTTTCGGCGCCGTGTGCGGCTATCTCCTCTTAGGAATTGTCTGGAGTCTTGTCTACTGCGCTCTGGAAACAGCCTCCCCCGACTCATTCCGTGTGCCACAGCCGATGGGTTCGGACGTTGCTGCTGCACGGCCGGACCGGGGCGCCTTGAGCTACTTCAGCTTCATTACTCTAGCCACGGTGGGGTATGGCGACGTGACGCCAACGACACCGCTGGCCCGGTCGTTGGCCTGGCTCGAGGCCGTTACCGGCCAGTTTTACCTGGCGGTCCTCGCGGCGGGGCTTGTGGGGTTCAAAGTGACCCAAGCCATCAACAACAAAACCAGCAGGGAGGAAGATCATGATTGAACGTGTCGGGATTGTGACCGGCGGAGGCGACTGCCCCGGGTTGAACGCCGTGATCCGCGCCGTGGCCAAGGCGTCCGCCAAACGCGGTTGGGAGACGATCGGTTTCCTCGGCGGTTACGAGGGCATCCTGGAGCCGCAGCGTTACATGCCGCTGGACTATCAGAAGCTCGGCGGATTGCTCACCCGCGGCGGCACCATCCTCGGCACCGCCAACCGCGGACGCTTCTCCGCAAAGGTCGGCCACGGTGAGTCTCGCCGTCTGCCGCAGGAATTGATCGACGGCGTGAAGTCAGGAATGCAGAAGCTGGGCATTCGCGGCCTGGTCACCATCGGCGGCGACGGTTCCTTGAGCATCGGCCAGCAGTTGTTCGAGGGCGGCGTCCCGCTGGTGGGCGTCCCCAAGACCATCGACAATGACCTGGAAGGCACGGTGATGACTTTCGGGTTCGATTCCGCGGTGGCCTGCGCCACCGACGCGCTCGACCGCCTCCACACCACGGCCGAAAGCCACAACCGGGTGATGGTGCTGGAAGTCATGGGCCGGTATGCCGGCTGGATCGCCCTCTACGCGGGCGTGGCCGGCGGCGCCGACGTCATCCTGATTCCGGAGATCCCCTTTACCTACGATTCAATCTGCGTCAAGATTCAGGAGCGCGAAAAAGCCGACAAACACTTCACCCTGGTCATCGTGGCGGAAGGCGCCCGGGAGAAGGGAGGCGAATTCGTCACGGCAGCAGACCAGGTCGCCAACCGTGAAGCCCGCCTGGGCGGCATCGCCGGAATCGTGGCTGCGGAAATCGAGAATCGCACGGGCAAGGAAGCGCGAGCTTGTGTCCTGGGACACTTGCAGCGAGGGGGTAGCCCCACAAACTTCGACCGCGCGCTCTGCACGATCTTCGGCGCCGAGGCCGTGGAGTTGATTGCCGCCGGCAGGTACGGCGAAATGGTGGCTTACCAAGGTTCCCATGTGAGCGCCGTGAGAATTACCGAGGCAATTGGGCGGCTGAAGACTGTGCCCCCCACAGGCGGTTTTGTGCGCACCGCACGTGCCTTGGGGGTCTCCCTGGGAGACTGAATACGCGGGCAACGTGCAGGACATCGGGGACAGCGATATTCAGGGAGTAAAGACGTATGCGTTGGCTTATTGAAACGACATTTCGTCGCGCGGCGCGGTGGTTTCTGGCCGGAATTATCGCAATTCTGCCGGTTGTCATTACGGTCGCGGTCGTCGCCTGGGTCGGGGCGCTCGTATCCAGGTTCCTTGGTCCAAGCACCGTGGTTGGTCAGGCCCTTCGGGGCCTGGGACTTCGGTTCGCCACGAATGACACGGCTGCTTATGCGGTCGGCGCGGCACTGGTCCTCAGCCTGATCTTCCTGATAGGCGCCGCAGCCGAAGCAGGCGCCAAGAACTTGCTTCAGCGCCTGATGGACGCCGTTCTTCAGCGGATTCCCCTCATCGGCAGCGTGTACGGCACCTCGAAACAGCTCGTCGGCATGGTCGACAAGAAACCAGACGGCAGCCTCAAGGGGATGCGAGCGGTTTTTTGCCATTTCGGCGGAACGGGCGGAGCCGGTATTCTGGCGCTCCTGGTCTCCCCGGACCGATATTCTCTGAATGGCCGGGATTACCATATCGTGATCGTCCCCACCGCTCCCGTCCCGGTCGGCGGCGGCCTTTTTTTCATCCCCGCGGAGATGGTAAGACCGGCCGACGTGAGTATGGAAGGTCTGATGAGCATCTACGTGTCCATGGGAGTCACGGCGCCGCAGTTCCTGCCACGGGCGAACTGACCGAACGGATCCATGGAGGAAAGGACAGTTGTGGACTCGCAGGCGGGAAGCGCGGATTGATGAATGCTCACCAAAAGGTTCTTTTTCTCGATGCCGCCACGGGCTACTACCGGATCACCCGTTATCCCTGGGGCGATTCAACGCCGACCGCTTCCGCGCCGAGTTGGTAATGGACAACCTGGGCATGTGCCGGTTCCATCGAGCCTGGGCTGAGGAAATGCTCCCCGATTCCGTCGGAACCCTCTTCGGCGCGAAAGGCGAGTATCTCGCTCGAATTGCGGTAACCGCCAGCCGCATCAACAGCCGAAATTCGTCGATTTTCTGGGAATCCGAGCGCAACGTGGACATCATGCATACGTTTTTGAAACGAAAACGGGGGGTTGATGGCGACGCTCGCCCGAAACTCCTCGCCTGGCTCGACAAATTCGAGCGAGACAAGTGCGAGGCTGGCCTCGAGTTCTGGTACGACATCCGCAGGGGAATACACGAGTCTTTGCGAGAATTCTGAACTGTAATGAAGTCGCGAGGTTTGTAGTCGCCCCCGCAAAGAACGATAGCTTTGCCGGATCTACAAAGCTCGACGCCCCTTGAAGAAACGAGCTGATTCTCATGAATTGGAGTGCTTCCAACATCGACAGCCTCCGGCGCGTCTTTACCGAAGGCTTCATTGTGCGTGATATCTGCGAACCGCTGGTATCGTTCGATGCTTCGACCGCGGCAGCGGACGCGCTGAGCTTGATCAGCGCTCAGGACTTCGATGTCGTGGGAGTTCGCCGCAACGGCCTTGTTGTCGGCTTCGTCGAGCGACGGGATCTTGGCCGGGGAAGCTGCGGGGAACATCTCTTGCCTTTCGGCGACGCGTCGGTCATCTTCGACACCGCCCCGTTGGCCGACGTGGTGCTGGGATTGAACCGGTCGCCGAGGCTCTTCGTGCGGGCTTTGGGAGCCGTCAGCGGGATCGTCACGATGAGCGACCTCGAAAAACCGCCGGTACGGATGTGGCTCTTCGGCATGATCACGCTTGTCGAGATGCGGATGGGACGTCTCGTCGAGCGGATGTGCGAGGGGGAAAGCTGGCGGCAATTCCTCTCCGAGGGCCGTTTACAGAAGGCCGCCGCCCTCCTGGAGGAGCGCCGCCGCAGGAGCCAGAACCTGAGACTCGTCGATTGCCTTCAGTTTTCAGACAAAGTGCAGATCATCGCCCGGAATGAGGCGATTCGCTCCTTGACGAGGTTCGCCTCCCGGCGGCAAGTGGAAGAGACGTGCAAGGCGTTGGAGAACCTCCGGAACAATCTGGCCCACTCGCAGGATATCCTCGCAAGCGACTGGAAGGCGATCGTGATGCTTTCGGCAGAACTTGACGGCGTAGTCAGCGGGACGAGGCAGGTCCAAGACGCGATCGAAATCATGGACAAGAGATCTGCGGGAGACGAAAGCAGGTCGAATCCCGGATAATTCCGTTGTATCAAAGCGTCGATGTTTCTGCCGCTCCGGTCCCGGTCGGCTTTGGCCGCTGGAAGGGCTTGATGTCGATCGGTATGGTGATCCTGAGCTGCGTTCGTGATGGCAAAACGCCCCACGACGCGCGTTACTTCATCGGCAGCCTGCCGGTGCAAGTCAAGCAGTTTGCCCAAGCCGGCCGCTGGCCGGCAAGCCGTACCACTGGGGGTGTTCTTCCCAGAGCGTCTTGCCCGGCGGCATGACGCGGTCGGGCGCGACGATGGTTTCGAAGATGTGCCCGCCTACGTTGAAGGTCATGTCCAGCGTGGCGGGCTCGGCGACTGCCAGTTCAACGGCACTCGCCAATCGTATACACTGTTCTTGCGCAGGCGCTTACCCCGGCCTGCGGGCGGCGAGGATGTTGTTCACTCACTCAACGAGGTAACGGTCATGTTTCGACTCCTGATGTGCGTGTCGCTTCTGGTTCTGATGGCCCCATCGCTGCTGGGCGACGATCGCTTCGCCAAGATCAAACCGGTGGTGGAAATCGAGGAGGAAGTGTACAGCTACGTGCCTGCCAATAACGGCGCGGGCCCGACCTGGTGTTCCGGCGCGCCGGTTTTGGTGCGCATCGGCGAGAATCTGTTCGCCTCGGGCCTGGAGACCCTGCCGGACGTGAAACCCTTGCACAACGTGCGGTGGACGCTATGGAAGCGAGACGCTTCCGGGTGGGAGTTGCAGCAAGTGGATCCGGTGGAGCGGACGCGGGAGCCGTGCCCCCTGGTCGGTTTTGCCAACGGCCGGCTGATGATGTCGGTCAACCCGACTCTGGTGACCGACCCCGATCGGCCGGCAGGACCGGCGCGGCCCGAACTGCTGGAATTCAACGCGGCCAATCCGAAGACGCCGCCCAAGACCCTTTCGCCGGCATGGGATGGCGAGCCGCAGTTCGGCGAGCACTCCTACCGTTTCTTCGGCGCCGATGCCGCCACCGGCGAGGCCGTGATGCTCAACCAGATCAGCTACAGCCACAAGGAGTGGGCGCTGTTGAAACGCGACGGCACCTGGGCGGCCGGCAAACTGATGAACGTGCCCAGCCG
>JAAYEH010000180.1 GCA_012728855.1 Rhodopirellula sp.
ACGTCATCACCGCCAGGGTGCAGGCGGCCGCCAGCACCGACCGCCCGAAATTCGCGAAGAGGACGAATGCCCCCACGCCGAACAACCCATGCACGATGCTCGGCACACCGGCCAGGTTGACCACGGCGAGATTGATCAGGCGGGTAAACCAATTGTCGCGCGCGTATTCGTGAAGATAGACGCCCGCCAGGATGCCGACCGGTGCGGCGATCAAGAGCGACATGAAGACCAGGAAAAACGTCCCCACCAGCGGCGCCCAGATGCCGCCGGCGGTCATCGAATCTCGCGGGTTTTCCCAGATAAAGGCCGGCGAGAGTGCGGGCCAGGCTTTCACTACCAGCCAGAGAAGAATGGCGATCAACGGGAGCACCAGGGCAGCGGCCATGACGCCGAACAGCCCGGCGGCGAACTGCTGGGAACGCCGTTTGCGGCTTTCCAACGGCGAAGGAGCATAGACATGGCGGCAGGAGATCTGTATGTGGTCGCCGTCTTTCGGCAGGAGCGACTCGTCCCGGCTTCGCGCGATCAAGGCGGCGGTCGCGGCGCCCAGCCCCCACCACGGTGACGATTCCGTTCCGTCGCCGCCGCCATCGGCCGATTGCACGATGACGAAGAACCGATGCCGGGGCTTGCCGGCGATCCGCGGCGGCGCACCGGCCGCCTGCCGGACGATCCGCGGATCGTCGCCAACCGTCTCGGCGGCCGGGCGACGGCCCAACGCCGCCAACGCCTCATCCAGGTTGGCAAAGGAATCGGCCGGGTCGTGGCGGCGCGGCGCGTCATCGGATGCGACGATCCAGAATCGGGAACCGGCGGCCGTGGGTTCCGCTGCGGCGGGGAGCGACTCAGCGTCGGTCGTCATGCCTGACTCCCTTCACGGCGAGATCCGCCGCCAGGTTGACGACAAACGTGATTCCCAACAACACCAGACCGATCACGAAGAGTACCCGGTAATGGTCGCCTCCCTTGACGGTTTCGCCCAACTCCGCGGCGATCGTCGCCGTCAACGTCCGCACCGGGTCCATGAGGCTGGTCGGAATCTGCACGGCGTGGCCGGTGACCATCAGCACCGCCATTGTCTCACCGATGGCGCGACCGACGCCCAGCAGCACCGCGGCCAGCAGCCCGTTCTTGGCCGCCGGGAAGAGCACCCGGTAAACGATCTCCCACTTGCTTGCCCCCAGCGACAGGCCCGCCTCGCGGTACGAATCGGGCACGGCCTTCAGGGCGTCTTCGCCGACCGAGACAATCACCGGCGCGCTCATCAGGGCCAGGATGATGCCGCCGTTGAGCAGGTTCACGCCGACCGGAGCATGCGCCAGTTCTACCAGCAGCGGCGCGAGGACCGTGACACCGATGAATCCCCACACCACGGACGGAATCGCGGCGAGCAGCTCGATGACGATTTTGAGCGATTCCTTGACTTTGCCGGTGCAGAACTCGGAAATAAACACCGCCGCTCCCAACCCCAGCGGCACCGCGATGGCCATCGCCAGCAGAGTGACCGAAACGGTTCCCACCAGCAGCGCGAAGATCCCGTAGCGAACCTGCACCTCCGACGACGGTTGCCATTGGGTGCTCGTGAAAAACTCCCAGAAATCGAGTTTCCCAAACAACATCGGCGCCGCTTCGCGGAGCACGAAGAGAAAGATCGCGAAGACAAAGAAGATCGCGCTGTAGCCGCAGGCGCGGATCAGCAACTCGATCGCCCACTCCGACCAGCGCGGCAACCAGAGCGCCGCCCCACTTGCCCGCGGAGACCTCTTCGTGGCGGAGTTCCAGTTGTTGTCACTCATAGTCGCTTACGGGCACGTACCCCTGGTCGCGTACGATGCTCTGCCCTTTGGGCGAGAGGATCCACTGCATGTATCGCGCCACGGCCCCGTCCGGTTCGCCAATCGTGTAGAGCTGCAGCGAGCGGGTAAGCGGGTAGGTGGCGTCGCGAGCGTTTTGGAGGGTCGGGGCGATCGCCGCCTCGCCGCGCCGCACGCTGATCTTCAGCGGTTTCACTCCTTCAGTGATGTAGCCCATGCCGCTGTAGCCGATGGCGCCCGGAGTCTTCTCGATCAGCAGCACTCCGTCCTTCGATCCGTGGGCGTCGATCGACCCGAGCTTGTAGTCGCGCTTTTTACCCAGGACGATTTCTCGAAAAAACGCGTAGGTTCCCGAACTGTTTTGCCTGCCGACGCGAATGATCTTGTCGTAGCGCTCGGGCAAACCCTTCACGCCGAGTTGCGACCACCGCGTGAATGACCCATCCTCCCCGAAAATCTCCGCAAGCTGATCGACGGAAATCCAGTCGAGCGGGTTGTCTTTATGCACCAGCACGGCTAACGCATCGAGGGCCACGATCGTCTCGACGGGCGCCGCGCCCCGCGTGGCCGCCGCTCGCTCGGCTTCGTCCGGCTTCATCTCGCGACTGGCGTTGGCAATGTCGCAGTTGCCGTCAATGAGACTGGCAATCCCGACGCCCGACCCCCCCCCGAGCACCTGCACGCTCACGGCCGGTTGCTCGTGATGGTACTGCTCCGCCCAGGCCTGGGCCGCGTTGACCAGCGTGTCGGAGCCCTCAACACGAACGACGGTCCGCTCGCCTCCCAGAGGCAAATCCTCCTGAGACAGACAGCCGACGCCTCCCGCAGCCAGCAGGATTCCTATCCAGATTCGCAGACTCACCACAAAACGGGCAATCATTGATCCGCTCTACCAGGTGGCCCGCTTAAGGTGATCCTCGCAGGCAAACAGCCATCCTCCGCGTGATCTCTCATCGACTCCTAACCAGAAACAACATCGTCGAGGCAGAGATGCTTGTCAAGAGCCGAGCCGTGCCGCCGGGCGGCGAAAAAAGAAAGATAGCTACGGTGTACTTTTCCTCCCGGGACGCTGAGGGTATCTTGGGAGGATGTTTCCACCACTCTGCGAATCACCCGAAGCGGGAAGGACCGGTTCATGGCCAAAAAAATCAGTGCGTTGTCAGCAGCGATACGTGAGGCGCTGGTCGCCTTGCACGACCCGGACGTGTCGGCCGGTGATGTGAAGGCCAAGATCGTTGAGCTTCATCCCGAGTTGGAGAAGGAGATTGGCGACAGCTTCAGCGGCGCCGTCTACCGTCAGCGCGAGTGGGCGCGGGAACAGATCGGCGGCCAGCGTCGCCGCACGGCCGCGAAGGTCAAACAGCGGGCCACCGGCCCCGCAACTCTGGAGAGATACCAAATGGCCGAGCGATTCCTGGCCCTGTGCGGCGGGCAGTCCAAACACGCCGAAGAGGTGTTGGCCTTTTTGGAAAAAATCGAGCCGGCCGAGTTGCGACAGGCTTACGACGGCTGGCAGCAGTTGGTCGCCAGCGCCGGCAATGCCCAAAAGGCTCGCCAGGTTCTCGCCACGATGCGCGACACCGGCATGCTTTGATGCGATTTGCTTGACGCCAAGTACAGGATACAACCATGAAAAGCCTGATGACCGTGATCTGGGTGTCGCTGGCAATCGTCCCTTTCGCGAGCGTATCTGCCGAGCCACAACCGACGAAGCTCTGGGTCTATTTCGGCACGTACACCCGCGGCGATAGCCAAAGCAAAGGCATCTATCGCGGCACGTTCGATCCGGAATCCGGTCGACTGGGCGATTTGGAACTGGCAGGCGAGACGACCAACCCGTCGTATCTCGCCATCCACCCGTCCAAACCGCTGCTCTACGCGGTCGGAGAAATGACCGGCCTCGAGGGCAAAAAAGGGGGGGCGGTGAGCGCCTTTGCCATCGAGCCCGGCACGGGAAAGCTGCGGCTGCTCGACCAGCAGTCGTCCGGCGGCGCCGGACCGTGCTACGTGGCGGTCGACGGGACGGGCCGAGCCGCGCTGGCAGCCAATTACAGTAGCGGGAGCGTGGCCTGCTTGCCCATCCGCGACGACGGCCGGCTGGGTGAAGCCGCGACGATCATCCAGCACGAAGGTTCGAGCGTCGATCCGAAGCGGCAGCAAGGGCCGCACGCCCATTCGATCAATCTCGATCCCACCAATCGCTTCGCCATTGCGGCCGACCTGGGATTGGACAAATTGCTCGTCTATCGCCTCGATGCCGAACGAGCCATACTCACGCCGAACGAACCGCCCTTCGCCACCGTCGCACCCGGTGGCGGGCCGCGGCACTTCGATTTTCATCCCGGCGGACGCTATGCCTACGCCAATCATGAAATGGGATGCATGGTAACGGTCTTTCGCTACGATGCCGGCCGCGGTGTGTTGCAGAGCGTGCAATCGGTTTCAACGCTCCCCGAAGGTTTCGACGGTTCGAACACCACCGCCCACATTCAGACGCATCCGTCGGGCAAGTTCGTCTACTGCTCGAATCGCGGCCACGACAGCATCGCGATCTTCCGCGTCGACGAATCGACCGGCAGGCTCTCTCCGGCCGGACATGTCTCCACCCGCGGGAAGACCCCACGGAACTTTGGTATCGATCCGGCCGGCAAGTACTTGTTGGCTGTAAACCAGGATACGGACAACGGGGTAATTTTTCGAATCGACCCGGTTTCCGGCGAACTCACCGCAACGGGCCAAGAAGTGCGCGTGCCGATGTCAGTGTGTGTGAAGTTCATGCGGCCGGTCCGATAGCAGCCCGGCCGGATTGAGCAGCCCGGCTGCCCCGCAGCAGCCGGGCTGCTTGCGCGCCACGGTGTCACCTCGTTCCGCCCAGCGACGGGCTGGACGGTTGTCCTCGGGGCGGGGAAGAAGGGGACAGGTCCATGTTTTCGGGTAACGTTGTTGTTGCCAAAGCACATCCATCGGTCGAAAAATGGACCAGTCCCCGGCCGCCCCGTGAACGGTTACCATCCAAGCATCAGGAGACGGTGCGATGCAAGGCAAGACGAACGGACCCTCGGCTCGAAACCATCGGCGAACCTTTCTCAAGTCGACCGGCGCGATCGCCGCCGGCGTGTGTCTTTCCGGCAGCCGCAGTGCCGCGGCGCCGGTCGAAACACTCGCCTTCAGCGGCGGGCCCAAGGCGGTCAGCGCGTCGCACAGCGACGCGACGACCTGGCCGCGGTACGGCCAAGAGGAAGAAGAGGCGGTTCTCGCAGTCCTCCGCCAGCCGGGCTACGGTCCCATTGAAGCGTTGGAAGCAGAGTGGAAAGAGCATTTCAAGCTCCCCTACTGCAAGGCTCACTACAACGGCACCAGCGCCATCACGGCGATGTTTTTCGCCCTCGACCTGCCGCCCGGCAGCGAGATCATGGTCCCTTGCTCGACGTTCTGGGCCACGATCATGCCGATGCGGTTCTTCGGCCTCGTGCCGGTCTTCGTCGATATCCATCCCCGCACGCTCAATTTCGACGTGGAAGACGCCCGGCGAAAGCTGACCGCAAACACCAGGGCCGTGTTTCCGGTCCACTACCTGGGCATGCCCGCCGACATGGACCACATCGGCGAATTCGCCAAGGAAAAGGGCCTGATCGTGCTGGAAGACGCCTGCCATGCGCACGGCGCGTCGATGCATGGAAAGCCGATGGGCGCCTGGGGTCGAATGGCCTGCTTCAGCTTCCAGGCATCCAAGCCGTTGCCGGCCATCGAGGGCGGCATGGGCAACTATCAGAATGAGGACGACTACCAACGAGCGGCGACACTAGGGCATTACGAGTGCCCGGGAACCTTTCCCAAGGGGAGCAAGTACGGGAAATACGGTTTGACCGGGCTCGGACTGAAGCTGCGGATGCACCCGATGGCCGCCGCCCTGGCCCGCTGCCAACTGAAGAAGCTTTCCCAGCGAAACGCCGACGGTATCGCGCAAACCCGCCGGCTCAACGACCGGCTCGTGCAGTTGCCGGGACTCTACGAACAGCAGAACCGGCCCGACGTCGAGCGGGTCTACTACGCCGCGAACCGGTTCCACTTCAACGAAACCGAGGCCGGCATGTCGCGTGAGGCGTGCATCAAAGCCCTGCGTGCGGAAGGCGTCTCGGTCGGCGCGGCCGGCGCGCAGTTTCAGTGCGATGCTCCCGCCTACCACGAGGCCCAGTGGTGGCACCATCTGCCGGTCATCGCCGAAAGCTATCCGGGGGCGGAAGAGGTCAACCGGCGCGGGATTTCACTCCCCTACTTCACCAAAGACGTTCCCGAGTTGGTCGACCAATACGTCAAGGCGTTCGAGAAAGTCTGGGCCCAGCGCAAGGCACTGACTGCCTAAGACGAGCGGCAGATGAGAGCTTACTTATGGATCAGCCCGGCTGCTCGGAAGCAGCCGGGCTGATGGGAATCCTGTCGACGTGGGAAGGGGTCGGGAGTCTTTTTTTCGTGTCGGCCGGAAAAGCGTCCGTCCATACACGAAAGCATCGCCCGGCCGACACGAAAAAAAGACTCCCGACCCCCTCGGCCCCGCCACCACCGGTAAGTACGACAGTCCTTCTTTCGCCGACCCTAAGCGGCGAACCGACGTGCAATCAGCGTGATGTTCTGACCGCCGAAACCGAAGCTATTCGTCAGCGCCACGTCGCAGCGCTGCTGGCGGGCGGCGTTGGGAACGTAGTCGAGATCGCAATCGGGATCGGGCGTCTCGTAGTTGATCGTCGGAGGAAGGACGTTGTCGCGAATCGCCAGCAGACAGAGAATCAACTCGACGGCGCCCGCGGCTGCGATGAGGTGGCCCATCATGCTCTTCGTGCTGGAGACCGGGGTCTGGTAGGCTCGCTCGCCGAAGACCTGCTTGACGGCGAGCGATTCGACCTTGTCGTTGACCGTCGTGCTCGTGCCGTGGGCGTTGATGTAGTGGATGTCCCCCGGATTGAGTTGGGCGTTGGCCAACGCCATTCGCATGCAGCTTATCGCACCGCGGCCTTCGGGGTGGGCGTCGGTAATGCGGAAGGCGTCGGCGGTGGAGCCATATCCCACGATCTCGCCGTGGATCGCCGCGCCGCGCGCTTTGGCATGTTCCAGTTCCTCCAGCACGACCATGCCGGCTCCTTCGCCCAACACGAATCCGTCGCGATTCCGGTCGAATGGCCGGGATGCCTTCTG
>JAAYEH010000181.1 GCA_012728855.1 Rhodopirellula sp.
CAGAACCTCCATAAGGTCGTGGCAATTCTGACCATATTCGCCCGCAGCCTTTCCAATGCCCCTCAATCACACTCGCGGCCCCGCTGGCGATCCGTCCCTGCTTCGGGCAGAATAATAGACAGATACGGTATCCGGACAACATGACCATGCTCCGGCCGCCGAGCTTGCGGGCAACTTCCGCCGAACCGCGGAATGTGGCTTCGTCCGGGAAAACCGGCAAATATTCCTGCCCGCACCACATTCCCCAGCGCTCGTAGCCGCGGTTGTTCGGCAGCAGCGGTGTGTTGAAACGCCTGCCGTAGTCTTCGAGAAAAGCTTCGAGTTTGGATTGGTCACCGGATAGAGTAATCTGGCGGGGATTGTAGGTGGTCACCAGCGCGCCGGCGCGGAGCCAGTCGGGTGTGTCCTTGCGGGTGCGGACCTTGCTCTCGGCCCATTTCTGCTGTTGCGACCAGGTGCGGTAGATATCCGCAGCATCATACCAACTTGTGCCGCCGCGCTCGGCATCACCGACGAATGGCCCGAGCAGAACGGGGTACGTTGGCCGCAGATCCTCGCCGGGCAGGGCCGGGGAGAGATGCGCGATGGAGAAACGGATTTGGAAACCGGCCTCGACGTCAAACGTCTTCGCATAGCCCTCGGGGTCGTGGCTGGCAAGGTACAACCCCGCCACGGGATCGCAATAGGCCATCACCTGGCAAGAAAGCGGGCCGGGATAGGTCTGGGAGAGCGTGTTTCTTGCCCGGCGGAAGACGGCGCGGGGATCGTCGATCACACAGCCGTCGAAGGCGGGATAGAGAAGGACGTCGTCGTCGCTTCTATCGCCGAGCGACTCGGGAGCGTTGACGATGGGAAAGACCAGGCGGGTAACGGCCGCGTCGCCGCTGTTCTTCACCTCACTCTGGCAGGCGATCATACCGGTTGCCTCGTCGAGGCGATAGGTGAGGCTTACTGTCGCGCGGGGGTGCTCGGCGATGAAGCGATAGCCCCGCGGTTTCGCGAGATGCTCGACGCGGATCGACTCCGCCAGTTCGCTCGAAACAGTCTCATTTGCGCCGTCCTTGTCGAAGGTCACTTCGTAGGCAGTGCAATCGTCGCCCGGCTCGATGAGAACCTGGCCAGTCGGTTTGTGGACGAGTCGGGCGATGGCCCCGGTCTTGAAGAACTGGAACGACCAGGCGTCGGTGCTCAGTTCGGGCCCGTCGGGCTTGATCGACTGGGGATTGTAAGGTTCGATGGCTACGTCGTCGATCCAGACGATCCCCTGCGTCTGGCCGAGGAAGAAATTCACTTTGGCGAAGTCCTGGTCGCTCTCGGCGGCGCGGAATACGAAACGGAACGGTTTCCACGTCGACTCAATCGCCGCAGTCCGCGATACGCCCAGATTGTCCCAGGGGCGGTTGCGATTCATCAGGAGAACTTGCAGCGCGGTGGGCTTGTCACCCTTGGCATAGAAGCGGAGGACGTAGCCCGCGCCCGGCGTCAAAGATGCCGTGCGGAAGTCATGGGTGAGTTGGAGGCGGTGGGGCGGGCCGTTGGCAGTAACCCGGATTTGTCCCGCCTTGCCGCCGCCGGGGCGGTCAGAATCGACGATGCCAAACTCGGCGCGGGCCGTTTCTTGCTGAGAGAGGCTCCAGCCTTCGGCGCCTCGCTCAAAATCGCCGTTGGGGAGAACCTGGGCATGGAGCGATAGCGAAGCGGAGAGGAAGAGGACGAGGATTTGGGTGATGGGATGTTGCATTGGGTCGGGTTGACGGGGGAAAGCAAAACACTGTCAGGAATATGGGGGTCAGGAAGATAGGAAATGCCGGCCGGTGGCCGGTGGGTTCATGGGTCTACGATGAGAATGGAGTACAAGTCCACTTTCGGTGTGGTAACCGTTGCCCGGCCGTCCGCCCAGGCGACTTCCAGCGGCTTGCCTTCCGGCTGAACTGTGATGGATCGGGGAGCCTGTTTCAGGCGGATCGAAACCGTCAGCGGTCCGACCGGCTCGATCGCCGTGATTCCGCCGACCGGTGTGTTGGCGTGCGGTCCGGAGGTGTTCACCAGGTGAATGGACAGCGCACCGCTCAGCATTCGCGGGCTGACATCGACGTCCCTGGCGCCCTGTACTTCGACAATCGGCGCGGGGAACACTCGCTTAAGGACGCTTGGGAAACTCTCGTCGACGCTCTCGACCGCCACGACGGAATTGCCGGCTTTCGCGGCCAGTTCGGTCTCGAAGAGGGCGGCCGGGCCGGGTCCGATCAGCAACAGACGTCCGCCGGTCCTGGCGTAGGCCGCCAACTCGTCGCGAAAATCCGGTTCCAGATACTTCCAGCCCGGCACGATGACAACAGGCCATTGCGACATCTTGCCCTTGAGGTGATGCTCGCTGACGATTTGCACACCGTATTGGTTCTGGAGAATTAGCGTGAGCGCCTTGCGCAATACGGCAGTGCCGTTGCTGCCGGCCCAATGAAAGAGCCGCGGCGATTCTCGATAGTGACCGGCAGTGGAATAAAGCAAGGCGATCTGCGGCACGGCGACCGACCGATGGCAGAAGGCTTGCCGCCCGCGGCAGAAACGGGCGACCTCGGCCATGACGTCCATCTCGGCGGGATCGCGGACGGCGCCGTCGCGATCCTGTTTGAAATAGGCTTGATACCCGCCGCCCAACGCGAGCACGACCGCGGCTTCCTGCATCAGTTGCACGGCCGGCTTCTGTTTCCCTGTCTTGCGGCTGAACGACCACGACATCAGATCCCAGGGCACGCCTTGGTCTTCCAGGCAGCGACCGGCAAAGCGGGCCGAGTTGACGCTATCGTCCGGCGAGAAGTCGCCCGAAAGGCCCGCCACGGCGGCTGACACCTGCTCGGGCATGTGATCGCTGAAGGCCCAATTGCTGATTACCTGGAAATCGGGATGCGTCGATTTCAGTTCATCCACGTAGTGGCGGAGGTAGCGGCGAAAGCCCTCGCGATGGAAGTCCATCCATGCGTTCCAGTAAGGTTCGCCGGCCTTGCGCGGCGCGGCCTCGGCGCCGGTCTGGCGGCAAAATTCGCGGACGGCCTTTTGGCCATAGTCGGGCGTTGTGCCCCAGCAGTCGCCATCGACCCAGACGCCGTCGACGCCATACTCGCCGGCCAGTTCGCGGAGTTGTGGGATCATCAGCGAATCGACATACGGTCCAAACACCGACGCCGCTTTGCTGTTGGGCTTGCCGTCGGCGTTGACGGCGGCCCAATCCGGGTGCGCGGCAACGGCATGGTAATCCCAGACGCCGGAGTAGTGCATGAAGAGGGCGACTCCCCGCTCGCGCGTTGCGTCGCGCCAAACGCGGAGCGGGTCGCCGATAAAGCCGGGGGCAGGGTTGCCTACTTTGGTCGGGTAGCTCGAATAGCCGCGATGGCCTTTGCAGTCGATCTGGATGTAATCGGGCTGGACCTTGTCGATGATGCGTCCGACCATCTCGCGGGTCGTTCGCTGGCCGACGCGATCACAATCGTCGCCCGCGTGGAAATCGAAATGGATGCCGAGAAAAGCATCGGCTCGTTTCATTCGAGGCGGATCGGCGGCATGGGATAGCTGCGGGAGGATGCACACGAGGGTGGCCGCAACCGCGCCAAGTGGGAGCGACAGGTCGCGGCAGGGAATGGCAATCGATCCAATGATTCTCATGTCGGAGGTTCCTATTTGTCAAACGGGTGTAGTTATGGCGACATCATTGCGTGCTCGGCGTGGGCACGCTGTAAGACACGTCAGCCAGGAAGATATCGGCCGCGGTGGAGTGTTCGGCGTGGGCGGGGTCTGGATGAGACGAGCCGACGGGTGTGTCCATCTTGTGCTCGTGCGAAGAATAGTAGGAAACGGCCGCGAGGCCCGGCGACAGGTCCAGCCAGGCGGCATAGGAGGTATCGCCGCCGCTGGGCAGTCGGGTGATCGATCGAGGTTCACCACCATCGGGAAGCCACAAAACCTCGCTTCGCAGGTTGCGCCGCCCGGGCGGATCCCAATGACGCGTGATCATCACGCAGCCGGTCGGCAACCGCTTGATCATGGGGCCGCCGACGGGCATCGGGATTCGCTTGTGGATGCCGAGCCGTGTATAGGGTGGATCGGCGCGACAGATGACCAGTTCGTCGGCCGGATACTGGTTGCGGACCAGGGCCCAGAGAACGCCCTGCGGGTCGAAATCGAGGTAGATCTCGCTGCTGGGCGTGGGAAAATCGGCGATCGGCTTCCATCGAACGCCGTCCTCGCTGCGGTAGAGGGCCGCATCGTAGCGGTTTGCCTCACTCTGCCAATAGGCCGAGCCGTAGATCGCGTCGCCCCGGGCTGCGACATGCCACAGCCAGGCACCTGGGCGAATGCCCTGCAAAGCGACGGGCTCGCCAAACGCGATACCGTCCGACGAACGGACCATCATCGAGATGCGACGCGGCTGGCGTTTGCCGTCGACGACCGGCGCTGCGGCGAAGTAACAGAGCAAGCTGCCCTGGAATGCCGCCAATTTGGGGTCGCGGAGGTCGGCGTTTGGCTGACGGAATAGGTGGATCGAACGCCAATCGTCGCGATTGTCCGAAGCGATCAAGCGAATTCCGCCTTCTGGCGAAACGTGATCTTCGGACGAGCGGAAGGTGATATAAAAGCGATCTCCGAGTTGAGCCATGCCTGTGAAGGCATTGTGACGACCGTCGGAGAAGATCTTTCTAGACCGTGTCACTCGCAGTTCAAACGCATGGTCTCCGGCGTCCGACGTCTGCTGAGCCAGTGCGGAAGAGGGTCCGGTCGCTGCGCCGCCCAGGCCCCCCAACAGACTCGAAGCCGCGGTCCTGCGGCAGAAATCACGACGATTCAACATGGCTTCTACTCCTTGAGAGAACAGCTCAGAGCAACCTCGAATTCTCGTAGCGCAACGCTTGCCCCGGCCTGCCACCCCCGCTGTACCATTGTCTGCTCGCTCGAATGTCTACCGGGCAAGCCTCCCTTGTGAGGATGGGGAATCCCCATTCTATGCCCACCGGAGGGGCTCAACAACCAAGGCGACCGGAAGACGTCGGGATATGCCAATTGCGGCAAAGCTGCGGGTTGCGTAAACTTTCTCGGCTTCCCGTCCGATGACAGACGAAGAGCCCTGGCGCGCCGAACTTTCCGAGCGGGCCGTGACAGAGAATTTCCGCGGCACTGGTAGGGGCATCCCAGGTCGCTGCCCGCTCAGCAAGGACGCAATATGGCCGGCGCCGTTCACGAAAGCCAGCGGTTCTTTGTCGAAATCATCAAACCCTCCCATTACGACGACGATGGCTATGTGATCCAGTGGCAGAGGGCATTTGTCCCCTCAAACTCGCTAGCCTGCCTATACGCTCTCGTTCAAGAGGTCGCCCAACGACGCCTGTTGGGTGACAACGTGACGATTGAGCCGCGTGTCTACGACGAAAGCCACACGGTGATTCCGGTGAAGCAGATCATCGCCCGCATCCGCGCCGGCGGAAACCGCGGGGTGGTTTTTCTGGCCGGTGTGCAGACGAACCAGTTCCCTCGCGCGGCGGACTTGGCCGCCGAATTCCGCGAGGCCGATATCCCCGTGGTCATCGGCGGCTTCCACGTCAGCGGCTGTCTGGCGATGCTGCCTGAAATGCCCCTTGAGTTGAAGAAAGTCCAGGAGATGGGGGTGACGCTCTTCGCGGGAGAGGCGGAGGGACGGATGGCAAGCCTGCTCGACGACGTTTACGGCGGCCGACTCCAGCCGGTCTACAACTACCTTGGCGATTTGCCGAATCTGCAAGGATGCCCCACGCCGCAGTTGCCGCGCGACGTGGCCGCCCGTTCGATGTTTTTCGTCCCCTTCGATGCCGGCCGCGGCTGTCCGTTCGCGTGCAGTTTCTGCACGATCATCAATGTTCAGGGCCGCCGTTCTCGCTTTCGCCATGCCGACGACATCGAGCAGGTCGTGCGCACCAACCTCCAGCAGGGCATCCGCCGGTTCTTTATCACCGACGACAACATGGCCCGCAACAAGAACTGGGAGCCGATCTTCGATCGCCTCATCGCCCTGCGCGAAAAGGAGGGGGCGAGGCTGAAGCTGATCATCCAGGTCGACACGCTCAGCCATAAGATTCCCGGTTTCATCGAAAAAGCCGCCCGAGCCGGGTGCAACCGGATCTTCATCGGATTGGAGAACATCAATCCCGAAAACCTCCGCGCCGCGAACAAGCGGCAGAACTGCGTCGACGACTACCGCGAGATGCTCCAGGCTTGGAGAGCGCACCACGTCTTGACGCACGCGGGTTATATCCTCGGCCTGCCTGACGACACCCCCGAATCGATCGAGCGAGATATCCGCATCATCCAGCAAGAGTTGCCGATCGACATCCTGGAATTCATGATCCTCACTCCGTTGCCCGGCTCCGCGGACCACAAGGCTCTCTGCGAGCAGGGTGTTCGCCTCGATCCGGACCTGAACAAGTACGATGTCGAGCACGTCGTCGCCCCGCACGAGCGAATGACCGCCGAGCAGTGGCAGGAGGTCTACCACCGCGTCTGGCACCTTTACTACAGCCCCGAGCACGTCGAAACGCTCCTTCGCCGCGCCCGTGTTAACGGCGCCGGGATGCGGCACCTTTCCGCGGCCATTCTCGCCTACTACGGCAGTTTCCGCTTCGAGGGCCTTCACCCGCTGCAATGCGGACTGCTGCGGCGCAAGGTCCGCGCCACGCGACGTCCGGGCTTGCCTCGCGAGAATCCGTTTCTCTTCTATCCGCGACAGGTTTGGGAAACCGTGTCGACCTGGACGGGCATCGGCCTTTACCATCTCGAGTTGGAACGGATCCGTCGACGCCTGCAAAAAGACCCCTCAGCGGCCGAATACACCGACCGCGCCCTCTCGACCGACGGCCAAGGGATCTCGCTCCCTTCACCATCGGCCATCCTGCCGCACCTCAAGAAAAGCCCACGAGTTTTCGGTTCGGCTTGAAATTCCCCGCCGCAGCGAGCATCATGTTTAAGTAAGGCGTGCCAGGGGGTCGGGAGTCTTTTTCCGTATCGGTCCCAGATCACGTTTGAAGCGCCGACCGACGGTGGGGCCGATACGGAAAAAGACTCCCGACCCCTTACACCGGTGATGCCGATGCAGGGGAAAAACAATGACAAGACGGTGGATTTCCGCAATTACGGTGGCGGCTGTTCTGGCCCCTTCCGTGGCCGTGGCCGAACAGGTCGTCTGGGTCGAAACGGAGCGATTCGCCGATCTTGGCGGCTGGGCTGCCGACAGCCAGTTCATCGACCAGATGGGCTCACCGTATCTGCTCGCTGCCGGGCTGGGAACACCCGTCGCGGACGCTACGACCAAAGTCGACCTGCCGTCGCCCGGCAAGTACCGCCTCTGGGCACGCACCCGCGATTGGATCCCCGACCACCATCCGGGCCGCTTCCAAATCCTGCTCGACGGACGTGCCGTGGCGCCCACGTTCGGCCAGTCGGGCGCGGCGGGATGGCAGTGGGAAGACGGTGGCGTGCATGACCTTGGCGAAGCGGTCGAACTGCGGCTCCACGACCTGACCGGCTACTACGGCCGCTGCGACGCCGTCGTGCTCAGCGACGAACTGAACTGGACGCCGCCCGCCGACACATCGGCCATCGGCTCCTTGCGCGAAAGGCACGGCGGCACAAGCCCGAACGTCCACAACATGGGCGACAGCGAGGTCGTGGTGATCGGCGGTGGACTGGCCGGATGCGTGGCCGCGGTGGCCGCCGCCCGCCTGGGGGCCGAAACGGTGTTGATTCATAATCGCCCGGTCCTGGGCGGCAACGCCAGTATCGAGGTTTTGGTGCCGCCGGTCGGTGTCTGGCCGTACGGCAAGCAGGATCCGCTCGATCCCAGGGAGAGCGGCATCGTCGAAGAGTTTCAAGGCAAAGGAGTTCAGACGCTGGAGGAAGCCAAGCTCTACTCGGGCCGGCTGATGCGCATGGTGGCCGCTGAGCCCAAGCTCCGGCTCCAATTGAACGCCCACGCCACCGGCGTCGAAATGAAGTCGCCCGGTGAAATCGCCTCGGTGCTTGCGGTGGACACCAGCAGCGGGCGGCGGATGCGGTTCGGCGGAAAGGTATTCATCGATTGCACGGGCGACGGCGTCGTCGGCGTGGCGGCGGGCGCCGAATACCGGCACGGGCGCGAACCGCGGTCGATGTACGGCGAGTCGATGGCCCCCGACGCCGGCGACAAGCAGACGATGGGCAACTCGCTCAAGTACGCCACTGTGCCGGAGCAGTCGCCGCAGCCGTTTGCGCCGCCGGCCTGGGCGATGTCGTTTCCCACCTGCGACAGCTTCCCGCCCGGTCGCCATCCCATGCTGTCGGCCAATATCGAGTGGCAATGGAAGATCGAGTTGGGCGGAACGCAAGACACGTATCGCGATGCCGAGGAAATTCGCGACGATCTCGTCCGCCTCATCTACGGCCTCTGGGACCATGTGAAGAACCACTGCGATTCACTGGGCGAAAAGGCGGCCAATCATCGGCTGGCGTGGGTGGAGCACATCGCAGGCAAACGCGAGAGTATGCGGCTGATCGGCGACTACGTGCTCACTCAGAACGACATCGCCGATCAGACGGTGTTTCCCGACCGCGTGGCCTACGGCGGCTGGGGTGTCGACGACCACTGGCCCGGCGGGTTCTTCCATGAGGGCGAGCCGGCCCAGCACGACTACAAAGGTCTATTGCATTCCATCCCGCTGCGGTCGCTCTACTCGAAAGACGTCGACAACCTGTTGATGGCCGGCCGCAACATTTCGGCAAGTCACGTGGCCATGTCGGCCACCCGCGTCATGCTTACCTGCGCGGTGATGGGTCAGGCGGCCGGCACGGCCGCGGCGATGTGCGTCGAGCACGGTGTCTGGCCACGGGGCGTTTGCTACCAACACATCGACGAACTCCAGCAGCAATTGCTCAAAGACGGCGCGCATCTGATCGCGCTGCCGAACGAAGATCGGCGAGACCTGGCCCGGTCGGCGAGTGCGACCGCTTCGAGTGAAAAAACACTGCCCGACGGCAGCGCGATGGCGGCGACCAACGTCATCAACGGCTACGCCCGCGCGGCGGACGGCAAGAGCAACGCCTGGTTGCCGGCCGCCGCAGAGCCGCTGCCGCAGTGGATTCAACTCGCGTGGCCGGAGCCGCGGCAGTTCAACGTGGTGCATGTGACGTTTCAGACGAACGACCGCTCGCCGCGGCGGTTTGCGGTCGAAACCCGGCAAGACGGCCAGTGGCGGCGCCTGGCGGAAGTTTCGGAGAATCGTCACCGCCGCCACGTACTGGGCTTGGAACGTGCATTGGCATCGGAACTCCGCGTAGTTCTCTTGGAAGCAGGGCGCGAGGAGGCGGGCGTTTGCGAGATCCGCGTCTACGACGAGACGCAAGCGATCGTCGAGGCGGCCCGCCGCCGCGCCGATACAATGAACCAACCCGATGGCGATGCGGGCCTGCCGTGGGACGATTCGGCCGTTTGGGTCACGGGCGTCGATCCCCGCAAACTGCCAGGCATCGTCGTCGACAGCTCGCAGGCGGAGACGACGGGCGCGTGGACGAATTCCGACTACACCAGTCCCTACGTCGGCAACGGCTACTTGCACGATTTGAACGCCGACAAGGGGACCAAGTCGCTCCGCTTTACGCTGACAGTGCCCAAGGCCGGCAAATACCAACTGCGCCTGGCTTATTCGGCCGTCGGCAACCGAGCCACCAACGTGCCGGTGACGATCGAAGCCCCCGCCGGCACGAAGACCTTGCAGGTGAATCAGCGTCTGAAACCGCCGATCGACGATCTGTTTTGCCCGCTGGATACGTTTGACCTCGACGGCGGGCAGACGATCAGCGTGCGGATCACAACCGAGGGAACGGACGGCTATGTGACGGCTGACGCGGTGCAGGCGGTTGCGCAGTAGTCGGGACTGGGATGCTACCCGCCTGCCAATTCCCGTTCGATCTGTTCCAGCGATTTGCCTTTTGTCTCCGGCAGCTTGGCACGGATATAGAGAAACCCTGCCACGCAAATGGCCCCGTAAAGCCAAAAAGTTCCGTGGGCGCCCAGTCGATCGTTCAGCAGTGGAAAGGTGAACGTCAGCGCCGTGCAGCCGCCCCAGAGCGAAAAGACCGCGACGGACATCGCCGCCCCGCGGATGCGATTCGGGAAGATTTCGGAGATCACGACCCAGGTGACCGGCGCCAGCGACATCGAGTAGCAGGCGATGGCGGCAACCACCAGCACGAGCATCAGCGGGCCGCTGGCCTTGAGATAATATCCGGTCCCGAGTATCGCATAGATCGCCGCGAGCCCCGCCGCGCCGAACATCATCAGGCGCCGGCGACCGAAGCGGTCGACCGTGGCGATGGCGACGAACGTGAAAACCAGGTTGACCACACCGGTAATGACGATGCCCAGCATGATGTCGCTGACGCCGTAACCGGCCGCCTGGAACACCTCCTGGGCATAGTTGAAGATGACGTTGATCCCGCACCACTGCTGGAAGACCGCGAGAATCACACCCAGACTCAGGATGCGAAGCAGCCCGGGTTCCAAAAGATCGCGAAAGCGAACTTGTGCGATTTCCTCCTTCGCCAGCGTGTCGCGGATGTCGGCTACTTCGGCGGCGGCGTACTCGTCGCCGCCGACGCGTGCGAGGATTCTTCGTGCCTCCTCGTTGCGGCCGAATTTCACGAGCCACCGCGGGCTCTCCGGCACGAAGAACATCAGGAAAAAGAACATCGCCGCCGGAGCCGTCTCCGCGCCGAACATCCACCGCCATCCGATCTGCCCGTTCCACGAATCGCGGATCCAGGCGAGGCTGGCATCGGCCGGCACGGGCTCGGCAATCCGCCAGTTGACGAGTTGGGCCATCAGGATCCCAATCACGATCGTTAGTTGGTTGATCGAGACAAGCCGCCCCCGCATTTTCGCCGGAGAAACTTCGGCGATGTACATCGGCGAGAGGTTCGACGCCAACCCGATGCCCACGCCTCCCAGCCAGCGAAACACATTGAACGAGGCGAAGTCCCACGCCGCGGCCGTGCCGATGGCCGAGAGCGTGAAGAGCAACCCCGACGCGATCAACATGCGGCGCCGTCCGAAACGATCGGTCAGCGCTCCGGAAACGACCGCCCCGACCAGGCAACCAACCAGTGCGCTGCTCATGGCCAGGCCCTGGAGAAACGGCTCGCCGGAGATGCCGAAGAACGGCTCATAAAAGGGCTTCGCCCCTCCAATCACCACCCAGTCGTATCCGAAAAGCAACCCGCCCATCGCCGCGATCAGGCAGATGAGCCAAAGAAAGCCCATGTGGTATTGCACGGCAGGAGGTTGAGTCGCGGTTCGTGTCATCGACGTATTCATTCTTCCAAGCGTATTATTGCGGGATCTCCACAATCGCTCCGCGATCGACCGATTCCTGTGCCGACAGGCAAAGCACGACCGACCAACGTCCGTCGGCCCCGGAGACCGGCGGCTGGGAGCCGTCTTGAATGGCGCGGACCAATGAGGCAATCTGCTGATTCAACTCGACGACCTCACCGGTTACTTCGCCGAAAACAACCTCTTGGAGTTGCTCGCCCGCGAGATACCGCAGCCCGAACATGGGCAGGGGTGAGCGGGCGTCGGGCGCGCTCCAGTTCGCCCAGATCGCGCCGGCGGTTCCGGTCACCTTGCAGGTGGCATGGTGTTCGAAGGCCGCCAAGGTTTGAGTGACCACGGCGTAGGCGCCGCCGCGAAAGTTGACCAAGGCCGAAAAATTGTCTTGCAGCTCCGGATGGTCCGGCTGGCGGGAGTTGGCGCGGGCGTAGACCGAGACCGGTTCCCCGTGCGCCGAGAGATACCAACGGGCGAGATCGAAGAAATGGATCGGTTCTTCGAGGATCCAGTTGCCCACCCGGCTGATGTCGAACCGCCAGCCCTCAGACCCGAATCGGTAGGGGAATCGCGACAGTTCCAAGAGTACGTACTGCGGCGTGCCGACCACCCCTTCGTCGATCAACTGCTTGACCTTGCCCCACAGCATCGAGAGCCGCAGCTCATGGTCGACGGCCAGCACCCTGCCTTGGCTGGCGGCCAGGGCGACCAGTTCGTCGCAATGCCGGGTCGAGAGGGCCATCGGTTTTTCGAGAAAGAGATGCTTGCCCGCCTCCAAGGCGGCTTTGCCGACTTCGTAATGGAGGTGGCTGGGCAGGACGCAGTCGATTACGTCGATGTCGTCGCGCGCGATGACTCGCCGGTAGTCGTCGAAGATTTCGGCGCCGGGGTGGACAGCTTTGGCCGCTGCGCGGTTTTCCTCAGAACGGTCGGCCACAGCCGCCAGCATTGCGCCGGGTGCCCGCTCGATCGCCTTGGCATGGTGGGCGCCCCAGAGTCCGCATCCGATCAGGCCGAAACGAAGCTCACTCATTCGGGCAACTCCTCATTCTTGGTTTCCGGGGCAATCCACAAGAGCAACAGACCGACGATGAATAGCAGCGCCATCGAGGCGACGGCCCAGCGAAAGCCTAGAAAAGCCCGCATCTCGCCGCGGATCAGCAACAGTCCCGCCGAGCCTAGTCGTCCTACGTTGAAGCAGAAACTCGCACCGGTCGCACGCAGCCGTGTGGGAAACATCTCGGGGAAATAAATGGCGTAGCCTGAATGCATCCCGGCGGTAAAAAAGGCCATAATGGTGAGCAAGACCGTGGCTTGCCAAAACGAGGAGGCCAAGAGGTAGGTCACCGGCACAGTAATCAAGGCGCCGACGTGGTACAACGCGAAGGCCTTGCGGCGACCGATCCACATGGTGACGGGTGGAAAAGCCAACTGGCCCGCCAAAGCTCCGACGACATTCATGATTAAGTAGGCGGTGCTGCCGGCGGCGCGGCGCTGCGCGTCAGTAGCGTCGGGACCGAGAACCATCCCGGCCAATTCCGGCGCCCAGCCGATGATTCCCCAGTACGTGCTCAGACCGACGGCCGCCAGTCCGAAACCGATCAGAGCGCGCTTCCGCCAACGCGCATCAGTCAACAGTTCGGTCAAAGGCCCTTGCCTACGCGGCGAGCCGGGAACTGCCTCTACCTGCGCTGCCTGCCAGCGCTCCGACTCCTTCAGACTCACCAGGATCCAGACGATGAGAAGCGCTGGCAAAAGTCCGATAAGAAACGCGACTCGCCAGGCAGAGACCTCGGTAGGAAACTGGTTCGCTAGCGAGTCGACAAGGCTGGTCATACCGAGAAGGGTCGCCAGCAGCACCCCGAAGATGCTGGAGGCATGAAACACGCCGCCGGCGGCGGCTCGCGTCTTCCCGGTGAAGGTTTCGGCGACCAACGCCGCGGCGATCGCCCATTCTCCGCCAACCCCCAGAGCCACGAGGAATCGCAGGCCGACGATTTGCCACCAAGTATTCGCGAAATAGTGCAGTCCGCTGAAAACCGAATACGTAAGGATGCTCCACACCATGCTTTTCCGGCGTCCGATGCGATCGGCAAGCATCCCGAAAAACAGCCCTCCTACAGCCCCGCCCACGAGAAAGGAGGCAAAGGCGTAGTTCGAGTAGCGATCGATTGCGGGATCGGTGAGGCTGACTCCCAACACTTCGGCCATCGCTGGTGTTTTGAAGAGCGTAAAGAGTTGCCCCTCGAAGACATCGAAGATCCATCCGAGGCAGGCAATGATGAGGACCATCCAATGGTAGCGGGTCAGGCCCTGGTGCCAGGAACGCTGAGATTCGTTCTCGCTGCTCATGCCAGTATCCCCTTTCGCTGCTTGGGCTGACGGCGGCGTCTCTGTCCGACATGGCCTTACATCACGTCTTTTCGGGCACTTCAGTTTGCAGTGTGGCACTGCTTGTGATTGGACGGATCGTCCATTTCGCAGAACCTGCCACAATCACAAGCAGTGTGAACCGCCGCGTTGCCTCGGGCTCCCACTGCTTGGAGTTGTGGAAAACCGGCTCCCAAGGGAGGATCCGTTCAACTCCAAACAGTGCCACACGACGCGTGCTGGCTAACGGACTCGTGCAAGGTCATTCAGTGTTCGTCAACCCGTTTTCGTGGTGTCGGAAAGTTGAAATAATTGGTCGCACGGTTCCCTGCCAGCACCGCCTCCACGTCGCGGCAGACGGAAGCGACGACGCGGTGCTGGGCTTCGTGCGTGAAGGCACCGATATGCGGCAATAGGATGACGTCGTCGCGACGGCCGAAGGCGTCCGCCTGAGGCGGTTCCGTGCTGCGAACGTCGAGCGCCGCCCCGGCAAGCCGCCGCTCGTCCAGCGCCCGCAACAGTCCGGTCTCATCGACCACCTCGCCCCGCGCGACGTTGATGAAGTAGGCCGCCGGTTTCATGCGGCAAAAACGCTGATAGGTAAACAGTCCCCGCGTCTGCTTGCCGCCGGGGAGGTGGCAGGTGATGAAGTCCGAAGTTGCCAGGAGTTCGTCTAGTTCGGTCAACCGTGGCCGGGCCTGGATCACGGTTAGGGAGTCGGGATCGAGGTACGGGTCGTGGGCCAAGACGTCCATGCCGAAGGCCTTGGCTCGCATCGCCGTCAAGAAACCGATCCGCCCGAACCCCACCACCCCCAGCGTCTTGCCGAACAACTCGGTGCCATAGAAATTCTGCCGAGCCCAGCCGCCGCCCTTTACGTGCCGATCCGCCTCCGGGATCCGCCGCGCCAGCGAGAGCATCAGCCCGAGGGTCAATTCGGCCACGGAAACCGCATTCTGAGCCGGCGTCGACGCCACCACGACGCCGGCCCGGCCGGCCGCTTCGACGTCGATGTTGTCCAATCCTGCGCCCGCCCGCGCGATGATCTGCAATTCCCCGCCGGCACGGATCAGATCTTCGGTTACCCGGGTCTGGTTTCGAACCACCAGCGCCTTGGCCGCGGCGACCGCGTCGGCCAATTGCTCGGGCTTTTTCCACAGTTCCGGCTCGAAGCCAACGGCAAGCCGCCGGCGCATTGCCTCCATCGGCTCACCGACAATGTTTTCCGTGACCAGGACATCGATCGCGGTGCTCATCTCGTCTTCTCCTTTTCCGGTCTAAGACCGACGACCGAATGAGTGTTGTATTCGCCATGGGTGGCGAGGTCGAGGGGGTCGGGAGTCTTTTTCCGTATCGGCCGCCGACCACGCTGGATGTGCCGAGCGGCGGTGGGGCCGATACGGAAAAAGACTCCCGACCCCTTTTGGGTTGCCATGCTCATTCATTCGTCGATCCTGATTGCCTCAAGCGTCATTGGAATTCCGTATTCTTGGCAAAGGGCCGCCAACTCCTCCAGTGTCTTCTCATCAATCCCAACGCCGTGCGTGCGATTGTTCTGCGCTTTGCGAAAGGCACGCTCGCCGGGGACAAGGATTTCGTCTGCTCCCGGCCGGAGGCGGCAAGCCTTGACGCGGTCGATCATGCTATCGGTGCGGGCCTGCATTTCCGCGGGTTCCATAAAGGCGGCGACATCGATGAGGCAGAAATAGTGCCCCACGTTCTGCGCGCGGTCCATGTGTTTGTACATGGAGCCCACGTCGCTGCCCATCGCCGCCCCCGCAAGCGCTCCGCAAAACAGCTCCACCATCATTGCCAGGGCCGAACCTTTGTGTCCAGCCATGGTCAAAACGGTGCCGGCCAGCGCGGCGGCGGCGTCGGTCGTGGGCCGGCCCTCCGGATCCAGCGCCCAGCCATCCGGGATCGGTCGGCCCGCCTTGTTCGCCGCGATGATGTTGCCGCGGGCGACGACCGAGGTGGCCATGTCGATCTTGACCGGGAATCCTTTTCCGCTGGGGAACGACGCGGCGATGGGGTTGGTGCCGAAGAACGCTTCGCAGCCTCCCTCCGGCGACATGGCCGGCTCGCAGTTGGTCATGGCCAAGAGCACCATGTTTTCGCGAGCCGCGCGGTTGCAGTAGTACGACAGCGTGCCGAAGTGTTGCGACCGCCGGATCGTCGCCGCGGCGATGCCGTATTGGCGGGCCAACGGCATGAGCCGCCGGAGCGTTTTCACGGCCTGGACCTGCCCCAGGCCGTTGTTGGCGTCGACCACTAGCGCCGCCGGGCGACGCGACTCGACAAGCAGTTCGGCCTTCGGGTCGATCAACCCCTTCTGAATGCGGCGAAGATAGATGTTCAACCGCGAAACGCCGTGAGTCGACGCGCCGTATACGTCGGCGTCGACCAACGCGTCGGCGAGAATTGCCGCATCATCCCGCCGCACACCCGCCGCGGCTGCCAGGTCGATTACCAAGGCGGTCAGATCATCGATCGGATAGCGATTCATGGTGGTTATCGTTGTTGGGTTGTTGTCATTGCCGGCTTACGAGCCAGGCTTCTCCGTGCCGGAGCAACGGCTGCTCGGGTCGCCCGAGCCAGACATCGTGACGGGTGAGCATCCGGCGGGTGACGTTTTCCAGTGGGGCGGCGGTCCAGCCGGGCGTTCGCCACAAGGCCGGCGACCCGAACATGCCACCAAGCCTCGCGCCAAGCAGTACGTAATGCTTCACCGATGGAAACGCCAGCACGGCCTCGTCCACGCCGGCGTCGACCGGCACGAACGAGCCGAGCACGACCGACGGCTGGTAGCGGCGGAGGGCTTCGCCGGCCTCGATCCGCTCGACGGCGGAATTCGAAACCGGCGCCGAATCCGTGGCGACGACAGCAAGGCCCGTTGCCGCCAAACTAGCGGCGAGTTCGCCGCTGCCGGAACAAATCTCAAGGATACGTTCTGCCTGCAACGACCTAGAGACGTCGCGAAGTGCCGCGATCAATTCCTTGCACGGCACGAGAAAACGCCCGGCCTCCTCGCAAGCGACCAGCCAGCCATCGGCCCGTTCGGCCGCCGCCAATTCGGCAAGTCGCTCATCGAAGGTTGGAAGTGTGTTCCCCTTTCTCGTCGCCGGTCGTTTAACCGCTGTGCCCAACGGGCCGCGCGTCGGGAGCCGCTCAATCAAGGGTACGTTCCTCCACTTATGACCGATGTTGTCGCGTGGCGTTCAACGCGCGGCCCGTTGGGCCGAGCGGTTAAACGATTCTCTCTATCTCACACGCTCGGCCCGCAACGGTTGATCGCGAAGGCGTTGAATTCCTTCAGTGCCTCGGCTTTCGACATCTTGCCGTCGCAGAGGTCGAGAACTTCGTTGAACAGCCGCTCGCCGGCCTCGTCCAGGGAAGTTCCCTCGAACATGTCGGACACATCGACCTCCATCGTGTCTTTCATCAACTCCCAGGATTCGCGATTGCCGGTCAATCGCATCGTGATCATCAGCGGATGATTGATCGTATGGCCGCCGCCCGTGCTGAAGCTCATCACCTGCGAGCCGGCCGCCGCGATGCCGGTGATGCTCTCGCCGCCGTGGCCGGGGGTGTCCATCAGCCACAGGCCGGCTTCGTCGCCGATCGGGTAGGCATAGTCGACCGCGCCGACGATCGGCTTGGAGCCCCACTTTTGCATAGCGCCGAGCGACTTCTCCTCGATCGTCGACAGGCCGCCGGCGATGTTATCGCCCGTCGGCTGGCTGCCGCGGAGATCGACGCCGCAGGCGAGGATGTTTTTCTCCATCCGCGCGATCATGCCCAAGAGCTTTTCGGCCACCTCGGGCGACTTGGCGCGGGCGCGAATCAGATCCTCGCCGCCCATCATCTCGGTCACCTCGGCGCCCAGCGCTCGGCCGCCCGCTTCGATCACACGGTCGCAGACCCAACCGACGCAGCGGTTATGGGCCAGGCCGCTGGTCACGTCGCTGGTGCCGCAGTTGAACCCGTAGATCAGCTTGCTGAGCGGCATACGCTGGCGCTGTTGGAGGTTGATCTTGCGGTTCAACTCCACCGCCATCCGCGTGGCGATCGCCAGGGCTTCAATGGCGCCGCCATCCCGCCGGATATTCACCACTTCCACCGGCTTGCCGGACTTGGCGACCTCGTGGGCGATGTCGTCGGCCTCGCAGCCCAGTTCCTTGAAGTGATCGACCACGATGACCGCGCCGGCGTTGGGATTGTTGCCGTGCCCGACCAGCGTGCGGAAGGTCTGGGCGAGGTCGGGCGCGATCTGGCAGCGTCCCAGCGGATGGACGATCGGGATCGTATTCTGCACCATGTGAGCGACGCGCTCACAGGTCGGATTGGCGTAGAGGGTGCCGCTGAGCATCAATACGTGGTTGCGAATCCCGACCTGGCCGTCGGGACGGGGATAGCCGTAGAAAGAGTCTCTCACCTCGGTACTCCTGTGATCCTGTTGGTTTGTGGTTTGGAAACTCACTTCGACCGCAAGTCGCCGCGGCCCCGGTTCGATTCGATGTTGTGGACGTGGACGTATTCGCCGCGGCGGATATCTTTCGACGCGCGGCCGATGCTCAGGCCGTATTTCATGATCGGCTCGCCCGCTTTGATGTCCGTGCGGGCGAACTTGTGGTTCGAGGGGATGTCGTCCAGCAGCTCGATCGTTTCGATCTCCTGCCGACCTTCGACGGTACACTGGACGTCGGCCGCCTTGCTGCCGGGGCCGATCAGGTTGGCGACGTTGTCGCCGGGATTGATGATCAAAGCTCGTAAAGTCATGCTTTTCTCCAGTAGGTTCCGCCTGCCGGGCGGAACCTGAAGTACAAAAAACGTCCTTTTCTACAAAACACGTCCATTCATCCGCCGGCCAACTCACTCGCCGCGCCGCTTCAAACGGCAACCTTTAGGAGCCGTAAGAAAATCAATTGGCCAATCGTAGTAGGGTGGATTGAAATCCACCCTACGTCAAAATGCACAACTTATTCTCTTACGGCTCCTTACCGGTCTTTCCAGGTTCCGCCCGGCAGGCGGAACCTACTCCCTTCACCAGGCACGCACTCGTTTCCAGGCCAGGTGCGTGCGGAATGCTTCCGCGGCCGCCACGCCGGCCTGGGCGCCGCGGGCGCGGCACTGACAAAGCATCTGTTCGGCCAGCGGCGAAAAGTCGCCGTCCGCTCCGCGCTCAAGTTGGCTCTTGTGGCACCGGAGCATGCGGCCTTTCAAATCAACATAGTCGCTCACGTCGACGTACAGGCTCGGCTCGAAGCCGGTCATGTTCATCGTGTCCATCCACCAAAGGACCGGCTGCGCCTGCATCACCGCCGAGTCGGTGCGGTGCCCGTTCGACGTGCAGTACCACGATGCCGCTTCCGACAAGGCTGCCACGGCACGGTGATCCGAGTGGTAGTCGGCCGCCGGGTGGGCCAGCACCAGCGTCGGCCGGAAACGGCGATAAAGCTCGATGAGCACGCGGCGTTGCTCGGGCGCGTCGACCAATTCGCCGTCGCCGAACTCGCCTCGCAACAGGTCCGCTCCGAGAACCTCCGCGGAGGCTGTCATCTCCTGCCGCCGCACCTCGGCCAGATCCGGGATCGGCGTCGACGGCTGTCCCTTGTCCCCCTGGCACATCACACAGATCCCGATCGCCGCGCCGTCGGCCTTGGCGCGGGCGAGCGTGCCGGCGCAGAAGTACTCCGCGTCGTCCGGATGGGCGACGACCGCCAGCACACGTTCTCCCGAAAAGTCGATGCGCATCATGTCACCGCAATCGGATATCGGGAAGGGCCGCCACATAGTCGGCAATCGTCAGCGACGCGTCGGCGTGCGTCCGCAGCAGCGATGCCGGACACGCCGACGTGATCGGGCCGTGGAGCACGCGTCGAACCACAGAACTCTGCCAGGGCCGGTTGCAGTAGAACCGGCACTTTCGCGACGCCAGGATCTCCTTCATACCCACGGTCATCGCGCGGGCCGGGATGATCGACAACTCGCCGCCGACGGTTACCGAATTGATGGTCTTCGTCTCGCGGCTGAGATCGAGCATTCGGCTTGGCAGGGCGGCGAACTCGTCGGCCGACACCCTCTCGCCCGGCTCAGGCGGTTCGTTGAAGGCCATGTGACCGTTAATCCCGATGCCGCCGAAACAGACGTCGACACCGCCGCGGTCGTCGATCGCCCGCCGGATGCCGGCGGGGTCTTGCGGGTCGGGGAAGACGCGGTTCTCCGGCCGTGGCGCCAGCGCCGAATCGATCAGGTCGTAGAACTTGCGGTTCATGTAGCCGCGGAAGCTGAGCGGATGGTCGATATCGACCCAGCGGTCGTCGGGCGTGAGATACTCGTCCATGTTGATGAGCATCACTTCGCGGCAGTCGAACCGCTCGCGATTGATCAGGTCGGCGAGGATGGGGAACTGGTCGACCGGCCCAACCGGGATGATCAGCGTCGCCGCTCGGCCCTGCTGCTTCGCCTCGCGGAAGACTTCGAGCATGGTCTCGGCCATGTTCTGGGCGACGGAGGCCATGTCGCCGAGGATCCGCACCGTCACGGTAGTGCCTTCGCCGAGGCGCTGCGGCGGAATGTTGAGATAGTCGGGTAGGAGTGTGGTCATGATGGTTTTCTCCGGGTCGGCAGCCCGGCTGCTGTTCAGGCTTCCACCCCGATGGAAATATGTTTCGTCTCCAAATACGCGTCGATCCCTTCCGCGCCGAGTTCGCGTCCCCAGCCGCTCTGTTTCAATCCGCCGAAGGGACACTGGCTCGTGGCGGGCACCGTGTCGTTGATGCCGATCGTTCCCGCTTCGAGGTTTTCGGCCAGGCGCCAGAGCCGCGAGAGATCCCGGGTAAACGCATAGGCAGCCAAGCCGTACTCGGTGGCGTTCGCCCGGGTGACAGCCTCATCCTCGGTCTCGAAGCGGCAGATGGGAACGACCGGGGCAAACGTTTCTTCTCGCATACAGAGCACGTCCGAAGGAACGTCGGCCAGCACGGTCGGTTCAAAGAAGAATCCCTCGCCGGCGACGTCGGATCGGCGGCCGCCGCAGAGGATGCGTGCCCCCCGCGACCTGGCGTCCTCGACGTGCTCCAGGGCGTTTTGCAGCGCTCGTTCGTCGATCAGCGGCCCGATCTCCACCCCCTCCTCCAATCCGTCGCCAATCTTCAACGCCTTGGCTCGCTCGACGAACGCCTCAACAAAACGGTCGTAAATCCGAGCTTGCACATAGACCCGGTTCGCCGCGATGCACGACTGGCCCGTGTTGCGAAACTTGGCGATGATCGTCCCTTCAACGGCGCGTTCGAAGTCGGCGTCGTCGAAGACAATCACGGGGGCATGTCCGCCGAGTTCCAGCGACAGCTTCGTCAGCGATTCGGCAGCGCCGGCGACGAGCCGGCGCCCGACCTCCGTAGAACCCGTAAACGTGATTTTGCGGCAGATCGGATTCTCCAGCCACTCGGCGGCGATTTCCGCCGATTTGCCCACCACGAGCTGAAACACGCCCGCCGGCACTTCCGCCTCGGCGACCGCCTCGGCCAGGATAACCGAGCTGAGCGGCGTGGCGCTGGCGGGCTTGAGAATCACGGGGCATCCGGCGGCCAAGGCCGGCGCCACTTTCCGCAGTGCCAGCACGAGCGGAAAATTCCACGGCGCGATCGCCCCCACCACGCCGACCGGTGTGTGGACAACCATATGCCTCTTGCCGGGCGTCTGATTGGGCACGATGCGGCCGTAGGCCCTGGCGCCCTCGGAGGCGAACCAACGAAGATGATCGACCGACATCGCCACCTCGCCGCGGCTCTGCGCCAGCGGCTTGCCGTTTTCCAATGTGATCGTCCGAGCGATTTCATCGCTACGGCGTTGGAGAATGTCGGCGATCTTGGCCAGGTATTGCCCTCGCTCCCTCGCCGGCATCTTCCGCCATACCGGCCAGGCGGCCGACGCGTCGGCAAGGGCCTGACGCACCAGTGGGCGCGGAACCGTTCCAATCTGAGCGAATGCCTTGCCGTTAGCAGGATTCACCACGTCGATCGAATTCTGGGGGTCGGGCCAACGGCCGTTGAGGTAGAGTTTGTGGGTGGTTGTCATTGGTCATTGGTCAGTTGACATTTGTGGGGCAAGCAGTTCGGCTGCTGTTACGGCTGGGGCACCTTTTTCCAGTCTTCGAGGAACATTTCGATGCCACGGTCGGTGAGGGGGTGGTCGAAAAGCTGTTTCATGACGTCGAAGAACATGGTGGCGACGTCCGCGCCAATCAGCGCCGACTCGAGGACGTGGACCGGGTGGCGAATGGCAGCGACAAGGATCTCGGTTTCGTAGCCGTAGTTGTCGTAGATCGTGCGGATTTGGCGAATCAGATCCATGCCGATATGGCCCACGGAGTCCAGTCGGCCGACAAACGGGCTGATGTACGTTGCCCCGCACTTGGCGGCCAGCAGGGCTTGCAGCGGCGAGAAGGTCACCGTGACGTTGGTCTTGATCCCGTCGGCCGAGAGCCGCTTTACCGCCTTGAGGCCTTCGCGCATGATCGGCACCTTGATCACCACGTTGTCGGCGATGGCGGCCAATTGGCGGGCTTCGGCCACGATGCCTTCGGCGTCCGGGGAGAGCGTTTCCAGGCTCACCGGGCCGGGAACGATGCAGCAGATCTCTTCGTACAACTCGCGGGCCGGGCGGCCGGTCTTGGAAACGTGCGTCGGGTTTGTGGTTACCCCGTCGACGATGCCCCAGCTCAGCGCTTCGCGGATCTGGTCGATATCGGCAGTGTCGAGAAACAGTTTCATCGTGCCTTTTCCTTCTCGGTGAGCTTGCGAGCAGGGGTTTTCGGTTTTGCCGGTCCGGCAATCGCTTCTCCGGACGCGCCCACCCACTGCGGAACAAAAGTGCCCGCGGCGACCTGTCGCTCGATTGATTGGCGGGCGTCCTGTACGTGCCGGCGGGCCAGACGTTCGGCCTCATCGGGCTGATCGGCCTCGATGGCCGCCACAATTCGCAGGTGGTCATCGCGGACTTGGCGCGGTGGGCGGTTCGCCCGGACAAACAGCCCCAATACCCGGTAGCCCTCGGTCAACCGCGTCAGCAAGGGGTTTTGGGAAGCGCGCACCATGCGGGCGTGGAATTGCCGGTCGATCTCCGACATTTGCTCAAGTTCCTGCCGCCGAGCCAACTCATAGGTTCGGTGCGCCAGAGCTTTCAGGCCGCTCAGTTCCGCCCGACTCGCCCGCTGGCAACACAGCCGCGCCGCCAGCCCTTCGAACATCTCGCGGATCTCGTAGGCGGCCAGCAGGGTGTGGGCGTCGAGTTCGCTGACGAACATCCCCAGATTGTCCACCGCCGCGACCAGCCCGCAGAACTGCAGCTCCAGAAGCGATTCCCGCACAACACTTTGCGCCACGCCGAACCGCTGCGCCAGATCCTGCTGCACGAGCCGCTGTCCGGGCTGGAATTCGCCGGAGAGAATGAGCCTCTGCACGGCATCGCGGACGCGGTGCCGCGCCAGGCTGGTTCCCGTGGTCTCCGAATTGGCCGACGAAGCGGGCAAGGGCGTGCTCCTATTATCGATGATTATCGATAATCAGCGATAATAGCGAGTCCGCCACCCGTGTCAAGCGCTTGGGGCCGGATTTGCAAGCGTATATTCCGGACACCTCCGGAACTATCCCTGGTCTTTTCCGCTCGTCTCGGTGAGCCGCTCGATGACCGCCAGAGTGGTTGCACGCTGTTCGTCGAGTTCCTTGAGGCTGTCGCGTTCTTTCTGTACGACCGCCGGCGGAGCCTTCGAGACAAAGGCTTCATTCTCCAGCTTCTTGCGTTTGCCGAGGATCATTCCTTCCAACTTGCCCAGCTCTTGCTGCTTCTTTTTGATCTCGGCGCCGATGTCGATCAGGCCGGCGAGATCGACGAAGACCTCCAGCCCGGCGGCCATGGTGCTCGCGCCCAGGGGCGGCGACTTGATGTCCGGGCCGAAGCCCGTCGGACGCGCGCCGGCCATCGAGAGGAAATAGGGCTCCATCGGCCGCAGCAGGTCTGCCACGGCGGCATCGCAGCGGACCGAGAAACGGAGTTCCTGCTTCGGCGGCACGTTCTGGCGGCTGCGGATCTCGCGGACGGCGCGCAGCACCTCCTGGAAGCGGGCGAACTGCTCCTCGATGTGCGGATCGCGGCGACGAGCGTCGCTCTCGGGCCAAGCAGCAATCATCACGCTCTCGACGGCCGGCTCGGCGCTGTCGATTCCGCGCGCCGGCGCCACACCGGCCAACAACTGCCAGACCTCTTCGGTCAGGAAGGGAATCATCGGGTGCAGAAGACGCAGCAGTGTGTCCAGGGCGGAGGCGAGCACCCGCTGCGCCACCGGGCGGGCGGACTCATCCTGCAGCCGCGATTTGACCATCTCGACGTAGAAACTGCAGAACTCGTCCCAGGCGAACTCGTAAAGAACCCTGGCGGCGTCGGCGTACCTGTAGCCGGCCAGATGATCCGTCACCTGCCGGGCGACCGTCGCCAGGCGGCTCAATAGCCAACGATCCTCGACCGTCAAATCCTCGTCCGCCACCGTGGCGGGCGTGAAGCCTTCCAGATTCATCAGGGCGAAACGGGAGGCGTTCCAGAGTTTGTTGCAGAAATTGCGGGCCGTCTCGAAACGGTCGCTGACGACGGCGCCCCGCGGCAGATCCTTGTCTTCGGCCTTCACGGCCCACTGCGTGGCGAAAACGCCCTTGCACTGCGAGCACTTCACCCGCGGCAGGATGCGATTCTCGCGGGTTTGCTCGATCAGCGCTTTGCAGTGCGGGCATTCGAATTCGACCGGCATCCGAATGTCCTGCGTCTCGGTGGTCAGATAGGCCAGGCCGAATCGGAGCGAATCGGCGCCGAACTTCTCCATCACGTCGACCGGATCCACACCGTTGCCCTTCGACTTCGACATCCCTTCCCCGTAGGCGTCGAGGATCTTGGGATGAATATAGACCTCGGGGAAGGGGATCTCGCCGACATTGTACAACCCGGTGAGCACCATCCGTGCCACCCACAACGTGATGATGTCGCGGCTGGTAATCAGCACGTTGGTCGGGTAGTAGTATTTCAGTTCTTCGGTCGGCTCGGGCCAGCCCAGGGTGGAATGGGGCCAGAGGGCGGAACTGAACCATGTGTCGAGAACGTCGTCCTCGCGGACCAGTTTGTGGCCGGGAACCGCATCCTCATGGAGATCTTCTTCCCGCGAACAGATCCACCACTCGCCGTGCTCGTCGTCCCACCGCCATGCGACGTCGTCGCGGCCAGCCAATGCGGCCTTCAAGTCCGACTCGGAGGCGGTCTTCGCGTACCAAATGGGAATCTGGTGGCCCCACCACAGTTGGCGGCCGATCGGCCAGTCGCGTTTCTCGCCCAGCCAGTCGAGATACCCCTTGGTGTAGCGCGACGGGAGGATGCTTACGCGGCCGTCGGCGACGGCCTCGATCGCCGTCTCGGCAAGCCTGTCCATGCGAACGAACCACTGGTCGGCCAAGTAGGGCTCGATCGGCGTCTTCGTGCGGTCGGAATGGGCCAGGTCGATCTCGCGGTCTTCGACAAGGGCGACGAGGCCCAGTTTTTCCAAGTCGGCAACCACGCTCTTGCGAGCTTCGAGGATCTTTTGCCCCTGGTACGGTCCGGCGTTTTCGTTGAGTGTGCCGTTGGGGTTGAGGATGTTGGGCATCGGCAACTGCCGGCGCAGGCCGACTTCGTAGTCGTTCGGGTCGTGCGCCGGCGTGATCTTCACGCAGCCGGTGCCCAACTCGGGCTTTGCCCAGGGGTCGGCCACCAGAGGGATGGGGCGGTTCAGCAACGGCAGCATCACCTGCCGGCCGGCGTCGGCCATGTCGCGAAGCTTCACCAGCGCGGGCAGCATTTCCTCGCGGCGCTGGCGCACCGCGTCGATCTCGGCGCGGATTTCCGCTTTCTGCTTGCCGGGGGCGTCGACCAGACGGGCGTGGAGTTCGGCCTCGATCTTGTCCAGAGCGCCGGCAGGGTCGGGATGGACCGCCACGGCGGTGTCGCCGAGCATCGTCTCGGGGCGGGTCGTGGCGATCGTCACGTGCGACGGTTCGCCCGGCTCCGGATCGATTACCGGATAGCGGAAGTACCAGAAATGCCCCGGGACCGTCTCGTGAAAGACCTCGTCGTCGCTGACGGCCGTCTGCAGGGCCGTGTCCCAATTCACCAGCCGCTTGCCGCGGTAGATCAGCCCTTCGCCGAACATGCGGAAGAAGGTGTGGCGGACCGCGCGGGCGCAGACGGAGTCGAGCGTGAAGCGAGTCCGCTGCCAGTCGCAGCTACAACCGAGTTGCTTCAACTGGCTGAGGATGCGGGCTTCGTACTCCTGCTTCCATTGCCAGATGCGGTCCACCAGCCCCTCACGTCCCAGATCGTGGCGGCTCTTTTTTTCCTCCGCGAGCAATCGGCGCTCGACAACCGCCTGGGTAGCGATCCCGGCGTGGTCGGTGCCGGGCATCCAGAGCGCCTCGTAGCCTTGCATCCGCTTCTGGCGGATGAGGATGTCCTGCAGGGTGTTGTTCAGTGCGTGCCCCAGGTGCAGCGCGCCGGTGACGTTCGGCGGCGGAATAACAATTGTATATGCCTGTCGCTGGGGATTCGGCTCACTGTGAAAGTAGCCTTTCTCCTCCCAGAAGCGATACCAACGCCCCTGGGCGGCCTCGTGATCATACTGCTTAGGAAGTTCACGCTCCATCGAGAAGACCCTTCTTGGTTCTCAGTTTCCAACGCGGCCCTGCGGCAACAACCAAATTCGTTTAACCGCAACGGCCAACGGCCTGCGCGAGAGTGTCGTAGCGGGCTTTATTGCTGCCTCCTCCGCGCAGGCCGTTGGCCGTTGCGGTTAAACGACAAAGACTCCGGCGCCTAACCAATGACAAATGACTCCTACTCATCCTTGCACAACTTGTACTCGTAACTATCAACCAGCGCGATCCAACTGGCTTCGATGACGTTTTCGCTCACGCCGACCGTGCCCCAGACTTCTTTCTCATCGGCGCTCTCGATCACCACGCGAACGCCCGCGGCCGTCGCCGCCTCGGAATTGATCACTCGGACTTTATAGTCGACGAGCTTGACATTTGCCAGGGCGGGAAAGCGGCCGTTCAGAGCTTTGCGCATGGCGGCATCCAGGGCATTGATCGGACCGTCCCCCTCGGCAACCTCGTGACGGACGTCGTCGCCGATGCGGATCTTGACCGTGGCCTCCGTGGTGGTGTGACGGTTCCCGTCGGTTTCCACGGTAACATGGTAGTTCAGCCGCTCGAAATGGGGTCGGAATGTCCCGGCGCATTCCTTGACCAGCAGGTCAAACGACCCCTGGGCAGCCTCGTATTGGTAGCCGGCATTTTCCTTGGAGACCACCTTGGCCAGGATCCTGTCCATGAGCTTGGGATCGTGCTGGACGTTGTGTTTGGTCGCCACGGCCACGATGTTGGACCGGCCGGACAACTCGCTCACCAGCACGCGGCGCTCATTGCCCACCGATTGCGGGTCGATATGTTCGTAGCTGGCCGTGGTCCGTGCAACGCCGCTGACGTGCATGCCGCCCTTATGGGCGAACGCGCTCTTGCCGACGAAGGGCTGCTGGGTGGGGTAGTTCATGTTGACGATTTCGTACACATACCGGGAAAGTTCCGTCAAATACTCGACCGAATTCGAGCGGAGTACCCGATAGCCTGTCTTCTTGAGCGCCAGATTGGCAATCACCGAGATAAGATCGGCGTTGCCGCACCGCTCGCCGAAGCCGTTGATGGTTCCCTGGACCTGGGCGGCGCCGGCGTCGACCGCCGCCAGCGAATTGGCCACAGCGAGGCCGCAATCGTTATGGCAGTGGATCCCGACGGGCGCGCCAAGTGCCGCGACCACCTCTGCGGTGACTGCCCCCACCTCTTCCGGCATGCTGCCGCCGTTGGTGTCGCAGAGGACGACCATTCTCGCGCCGGCCTCGAGCGCCGCCCTCAGCGCGGCCATCGAATAGCCCGAGTCGTGTTTCCATCCATCGAAAAAATGCTCGGCGTCGAAAATCACTTCGCGACCGGCGTCGTGGAGCAGTCGGATGCTGTCGGTAATCATTGCCAGGTTTTCTTCGCGCGAGGTGCGGAGAACCTCAGTGGCCTGGAAGGCCGACGATTTGCCGACGATCGTTATCGCCCGCGCCTGAGAGTCCAGCAGCGATGCGAGGCCCTGGTCTTCCTCGGCCGCAATGTTCTTGCGGCGAGTCATGCCGAAGGCGCAGACGCGGGCCTGCCGGAGGTCCATCTCGCGTGCCCGTCGGAAAAACTCGCAGTCTTTCTCATTCGAGGCCGGATAACCTCCTTCGACGTAGTCGAAGCCGAGACTGTCCAGCCGCGTGGCCAAAAGAAGTTTGTCCTGGAGAGAAAAGCTGATCCCCTCTCCCTGGGAGCCATCCCGCAAGGTGGTGTCGTACATCTCGATGCGACGCATCAGTCCCTCAACTCGTGCTGCTCTGGCAGACCAAAAAAAACGCCCTCAAGGCTCTCGGGCCTTAAGGGCTATCATGGATCGGTCGCTTGCCGGTCGGATGCCCTCAAGGCCCCGCGTTCCGAATAATCACCGCGATCACACCGACGACGACGTCGCCGGGCAAAACGCAGCGTATCGGATGGGAAACCTCGGTTCGCATCGATCGGACCTGGAAGATTGGACCAAACAAACAAAAATACGACGCCGGGTCGCTGCTGTCAACCCGGGTGGGGAGATCCGAGACGCAAACCACCGAATGGGTGGGCGCTGCGAGACGACGCGAGATCCGGGTGGCAGAATCAGCCCGGCTGCCCGCCGCAGCCGGGGTGACGGCGGCGGAACAATCAGCCGCCCTCGGCCGATCAGCGGTCGTCGTCCCCTTCTTCATCCAGGTCTTCATCCTCTTCGTCGCCGCACTCCTCCTCCTCGCGATCTTCCTCGTAGTCTTCTCCATCTTCCTCGACTTCGTCGTACTCGTCGTCAAAGGGAGCTTCGTCGGACTCCTCATCCACTTCTCGACGCGACCGCGCCGGCGATGAATTCGACACGGCCATCGCCGCCGTGGTTCGTCCGCGAGGCTTTGTGCCTGGTTGGCTGGCGGCCGGCTCCAGGCGAATTCGGTTTCTCGCCCGCTTCGGTGAAGCAGCCGTCGTGGGCGGTTCCGGCGCCGCTTGCGAGGCCGGAGCCCCTCGCATGGCGTCCCAGTCCTCGATACTGATGGTCACTTCGCGTGCCTGGGATCCGTTGTAGGGACCGACGATGCCGTCCTCGGCCATATAGTCGACCAGCCGCGCCGCTCGGCCGTAACCGATCCCCAGGCCCCGCTGCAACAGCGACACACTGCCCCGCCCCTCGCGGACCACGATGTCGACCGCCGCCTCGTACAATTCGTCTTTGCTGTTCAATTGTGGCGATTGCCCCGCGGACTCGCTGGTCTTCAACTGCACGAGTTCCGCGACAAACTGCGGCTCGCTGGTGGCGATCGATCCGATCACACGCGTGATTTCGTCATCGCCCAGATAGGTTCCCTGGCCGCGGATCAGGTTGCTGGTGCCCGGCCAGAGGAAGAGCATGTCGCCGTTGCCGAGCAGCTTGTCAGCCCCCATCTCGTCGAGCACGACGCGGCTGTCGGTGCGGCTGGCCACTTCGAAACAGATCCGCGCGGGCAGGTTCGATTTGATCAGGCCGGTGATCACGTCGACGGTCGGCTTCTGGGTGGCCAACACCAGATGAATGCCGACCGCCCGGCTCTTCTGCGCCAGCCGGATAATATGGCCCTCGACCTCCTTGGCGGCAGTCATCATCAGGTCGGCCATCTCGTCGGCGACGATGACGATGAACGGCATGCGTTTGGGAATATCGGCCCACTCCTGGTCGTCCTCGGGCTGGATACGCTCGCGGAGTTCCTCTTCGCCGAGTTGATTGTAAACGCTCAGGTGCCGCACGCCCGCACGTGCGAGTAACTGGTAGCGCTCCTCCATCTTCTCCACCGCCCAGGCGAGGATCGCTTCGGCCTTGCGCATGTCGGTGACGACCGGGTGCATCAGGTGCGGAATCTGCTTGTACGGGCTCAGCTCGACCATCTTCGGGTCGATCATCAACATGCGGACCTCTTCGGGCCGGCGGGTCATCAACATCGAAACGATAATCGAGTTGAGGCAGACGCTTTTGCCCGTCCCCGTGCGACCGGCGATGAGCAGGTGGGGGAGGCTGGCCAGATCGACGATCATCGCGTTTCCGGAGACGTCCTTGCCCAGGAAGATCGGAATTCGCATCGCCGCCGCCTTCGGGCTGCCTTCCTCCATCACTTCGCGGAGACGGACCAGTTGGCGTTCGGTGTTGGGCACCTCGATGCCGACGGTGTTCTTGCCCGGAATGGGGGCCACGATCCTCACACTGGGCACACGCAAGGCGATGGCCAAATCGTCGGCCAGGCCGGTGATCTTGCTCAGCCGCAGTCCGGCTTCCAGCTCGACTTCGAACTGGGCGATCACCGGGCCGGTCTGGATCTCCACCACACGGATGTTGAATCCAAAGTCGGCAAAGGTCTTTTCCAGAATCTTCGCCTGGCGGCGAACCTCTTTCTCATGCGCCTCGAAACGGAACGGCTCACTTTCCAAAAGCAGATCGACGGCGGGCAATTCGTAATCGCTCGGTTCCACGCCGCCGGCGGTCGCTTCGATTTCCTCGATCATCTCCTCGCGGCGGCTCTTTCTGGGTTTACGGATTTTCAACGGCTCAGCCGTTGCAGCCGGCGCGGCCTTCTCGGAATCCGGTTTTTCCTGCTCCTCCTGGGACTCTTTCGAGACTTCCTTATCCGGTCGGCGACCGGGGGCACGAATCGAGACCGATTCTTCTTCGTCTTCGTCCTCAACTTCTTCTTCGTCCTCTTGTTCCTCCTCTTCGTCCGTATCGACAGCAGTAGTCTCCGCGCGTTGCGTGGCGAGGTTGCCGGCATAGGCGGCGGCGACTTGGATCAGCCCGCGCCCGGCTGCCCGCGTGGGAACGCCAACCGTCCATGCCATCAGCCGGATCAGGACGTAGTCGGTACACAGCAGCAGCCCGCCGACGACGATGCTGGTGATCAGGATGTAGGCGCCGACGCTGGCGAAGTTCATTTCCAAGAGTCCACGACCGGCGGCACCAAGATACCCCCCGGAACCGATTACCGGGCCCGGCGAGAGTTGCGGGACTGCCATGGCCGCCAAGGTGCAGAAGCCCACCAACGACATCAGCCAGCCGGTCAGCCGCAGGTAGGGCTCGGTGATCGCGTGCCGGGCCAGCATCAGCGCGACGACGACCGTCAGGGAAACCAGCAGGTAGTAGGCGCCAACGCCAAACGCCTCCAGCAACAAGGCACTCGCCCACGCCCCAGAGCGGCCACAGACGTTGAGCGTTTGCTCCGCGGCCGGATAGACCAGGGTGTTGGGCGGGTCCGCCGGGTCGTAACTGAACAGACTGGCCGCAAGAAAGACCGTCAGCGCCAAAAGGAGCAAGGCGAGCAGATCGAGTCGGAGATCACGTTGTTCGAGCATGCGCGCTGGTATCCCGTGGCCCTCGGCTGCCGGGGGGGTGCGGTCTTGTGCCGGGCGCGTCCGTGCCCGAAGTCGTTTGCAGCACGGCAGTAGGTACACCGCGAGCCATGTACGTCAGGTTTTCCAGCCTGACAGCGTCCGGTTGGACGGCCTGACCGCAAATCCAGGGTCAGGCGGGAAAGCCTGACGTACATTGTCTCCGACGCAAACTCAGCCGGGCTGCGGGCGATCGACGTCCCGACGACCACCTTAGTGAGAAAATCGGCTGATCGAGGCGGGGCTGGCCAGTTTGTGGCGGGCGCCCGGTGCCGTTTGCCCTGCAAACACAAGAAGAAAGACCGTCAGGCCAGCCAAAACCGTCAGAAACCCGCCGGGGCGAGCCGGATTGTCGGCAAAACCGGCAGAAACGTTCTACTCGGTGGAAAGGGGACGGAAGTCTCCTCCCGCATGCGGCCGCAGAGAGTCGAGAGACGAGAGTCCAGAGCCAGACTATCCGATTGGCTGTTGAACCTGGCGCCAAGACTCACCGCTGTTCTGTTTGCCGAGCAAGACCTGTAGGGCTACCTGCCGCCCGGCAAGCGGGGTCTGCTACGATTCTTCCGCATCCGCGGAATCGCGGAGACGGAACGGCTTGCCCGGCATCGCGTCCGAAGGGAGACCGGCCTCTTCGCGCGAAACCTGCCGTACTTCGATCCCAAGATCCTTAAGCATCTTCTCGATAAACTTGAGGTATTCTCGCGAGGCCGGGTTGACGTTGGAACGGTTCTCCACCGATCCCAGCACGGTCCGCAAAATGCCGATCAGATTGTCCCGTCCGGGGTTCGCTCCCTTTTCGAAGTCAAGACGCCAGCGATTGAGGAGGTTAACAACAAGAAAATCGGTCACGGTCCCCTCTTCGGTAGATGGCTCCTGCGACTCCGGATCGATTCGGCCGTTTCGGAGTCCGACGATGAGCCGCTCCAAAGTCTCTCGCACGTCGTGGTCCGTTAGGGACCGATTGGAGACGACAAAAGCCTCGTAAATGGCCGTCTCCGTTTGTAGTAGCAGAGGCAAAAGCCTATCCGTCTGGTATTTCCTTCCGTGATAGGCAAGCGGTGCGGACTGCTGCTTGCGCCGCTCTCGCTCCGCTTTCCGCTTCTTCTCCAGTTTTCAGATCTGCGATTTTTTCACCGTTGCCTCCCGACAATGTGTTTGGTCTCGTAACACATCATTGGAATTCTCATACCCACGGATTTGGCCAGTCGCCCCAGTGCTCCAGGTAGAGTCGGTAGGCGGCCACCTGGTCGGCACGCGCTTCGAGCCATCGTTTCGTCTCGGTCACCACCTCCTGTTCCGACTGCAACGAGAGCCGGCCCAGAAGCACTTGGGTCCGTAGGAAAACGAAATAGGTGTCGAGCACGTCGCAGCGGCAGTAGTCGTTGATCTCCGCCAGGCGTCCCTCGTCGTACATGTCCTGGACCATGTGCCCCTCGACGTCCATCTTGCCGGGTTTTCCCAGCAGGGTGGCCGCCAGGTTCAAACCGCCGTGAAACCGCGAGGCACCGCAATTGGTGAGGATTTCGCAGAGGTCGAAATGGGCCTGCTGGTTGTAGCGGTTTCGCGGCTGCTCGTAGGAGCGACCGTCGATATTGAACCAGCCGGGCACACTGAGGCCGTAGCGGAAAGCGGCTAATTCCAGCAACGGCACGTCGAATCCCCGGCCGTTGAAGCTGACCAGAGTCGGCCGATGATACTTCTCCCAACCGCGCCAGAAATTCTCGGTGATCACATGAGGCCGAAACTCCGGTTCGTCCAGGAGCACCAGGTCGGCAAGATGGAAGTCGGCCGTCACTTTGGCGACGGCAACGCAGACCGGGATGTGATACGTGTACGGGATGAAGTCGCTCTCGAACTTCTCCATCAACTCGTCCCGGTATCGTCGCACGGCTTCCACCGGCTCGACTGTCTCGCCCGGATACCGCACCCGTGCCACCAGTTCCGGATCGGCGATACTCTCGATATCGAAAACAAGGTAACGGACATTGGGCGTAGTCATTGCAGTGGAAGCCAATCGTGGTTCTATGTTGGAAATCACCTAAGCCTACCAGAACCTGAGCGGATATGAAATGATTACGGAGTTCATTCGACAATCCCTGCAAGAAAAGCAATCATGAACCAAGAACGTCTCCTGGAGCGGTTCCTTCGCTACGTGCGGATCAACACGACAGCCCGAGAAGGGGTGGAAGATTACCCAAGTTCTCAAGGACAATGGGAACTCGGCCGTCTGCTCGTGGCGGAATTGCAGACAATGGGCATCCGCGACGCAAGACAGAATGAGCACGCGATCGTTCTGGCCACCGTGCCGGCCACGGTGGATCGCCAAGTGCCCGCTATCGCCTTCTGTGCGCATCTCGACACATCCCCCGAAACCAGCGGGGCCGGCGTCAAGCCCCAGATCATCGACGACTATCGGGGTGGCGATATCCCTTTGCCGGGCGATCCCGACCGACTCATCCGTGTTCGCGAGAACCCGGAACTCAACGATCTTATCGGTCGCACGATTATCACCAGCGACGGCACAACCCTTCTCGGCGCCGACGACAAGGCGGGGGTCGCCGCGATCATGGAAGCTGCCCATTGGTTCATGGAACATCCGGACGCCCCGCACGGCCCGATCCGACTCTGTTTCACCTGCGACGAGGAGATTGGCCGCGGCGTCGACTTCCTCGAGCCGGAGCAACTCGACGCGGTTGTATGCTACACCCTCGATGGCCAGGGGGGCGGCACGATCGACGTTGAGACCTTTTCGGCCGACAAGGCCGTGATCACCGTCGGCGGCGTGAACATCCATCCATCCATCGCCAAGGGGAGAATGGTCAACGCCGTGCGCGTCGCCTCGCATTTTCTCGATCGTTTGCCGCGAGACCGGCTCTCGCCGGAAAGTACCCAAGATCGGGAAGGGTTTCTACACCCTTACGTGATCCGAGGCGGAGTGGACAAGGTGGAGATCCAAGTCCTGCTACGCGACTTTGAGACCGCCGAACTCGATCGCCAAGCCGAACTGCTTCGGCAGGTAGCCTCCACCACGGAGTCCGAGTTTGCGGGAGCGAAAATCGAAGTGTCGGTCAGCCGACAATATCGAAACATGGCCGAGGGACTGGCCAAGGAGCCGCGAGCGGTAGCCTACGCACAACAGGCGCTCCAACGTCTGGGCCGTACCGTCCGACTGACCATCGTCCGCGGCGGCACCGATGGTTCCCGGCTGACCGAAAAAGGCCTGCCCACTCCGAACTTGGCCACCGGAGAACACGCACCGCACTCACCACAGGAGTGGGCGTGCCTACAGGAAATGCTGGACGCCGCACGTTGGATCGAGTTGTTGGCAGAGGTTTGGAGTGATCCCTCAGCTTGACAAGATGCGCAGATTGAATAGGATAGCGAGTCGATTGCCCGCTTTCTGGGTGGCGGAGGTTATTTGGGATCAACTTTGTTGCCGACCAGGACCGAACTATTTCTTACAGGACGACCATTCCTCAGAATCGCCACTGTCCGCATATTGATCCGCCCTCCTGATGAGGCAACGGGTATCGACGCTCCACGAGGAAACCACTTACGTGTCACGGCTGTCGATCCTTATCCCCTATTTGGGGAAAACCAAACTGCTTGAAGACACTCTCGTCTCGGTCCTAGAGAATCGTCCGGCCGACAGCGAAATCCTCGTTGTGATGGCCCGGCATTACGAGGATCCTTACGATCTTGGTGACGAGGTGCGATTTCTTCCCACGGCAAACCGTGTCGGGCTGATGGGCTGCGTGAATTTCGGCCTGGCATTGGCCCGTGCGGAAGTCGTTCATGTCCTCCTTTGTGGCACCGTGGCCGACGATGGCTGGGCCGACTCCGCCATGAGCCATTTCGACAATCCGGTCGTGGGCTGCGTCGCGCCGTTGGTTGTCGATGCTCGAACGCCGGATCGCGTTGTAGCCGCGGGTGTCGACTATCACGCCGGCGGGCGGATGCAACTACTGCGATCCACGACGGCGACAACGAAGATCGATCGCAGCCCCACCGTGGTGCTGGGACCGCACCCAACAGCGGCCTTTTACCGGAGATCCGCCCTGAACGTAGTGGGCCGATTCGATCTCGAGGCGGGCGACCGGTTCGGCAGCTTGGATCTCGCGCTTCGACTGGACCATGCCGGCTACCAGACCGTGCTGGAGCCTCACAGTCAGGTTCGGCTGCTGCCCGGGGCGGTAAACGGTTCGGAGACATTCCGCCGGGCTCTGGAGGCCGAACAGTTCTTTTGGCGATGGGCGCCGCGTGCCGGCTGGGGGCGTTCGTTGGGCCTCCATGCCCTCCATCTCATGGCCGAGGGCTGCCAAACGCTCCTTCACCCGCGGATCCTTGCCTGGACCGCCGGTCGATTGGCCGGTTGCGGGGCGATCGGTGAGCACCGTCGCTGCCGTGAGCGTCTGGAGCGGGCAGCGGAGACGGTGGAGAAGCTCAAAGGTTCCAACGGCCCGGTCGCCAGTCCGCATTTCGCAAGCGGGTCCGCTGGACCGGCTCGCGCGGGTGCCGTTGCTTTGCGCCGGTAGCCGTAGGATAATTCAGTTTGCGGGCGTTTGGGGGGCCGGATTGGCGTCGCGTTGCTTGACCCGAGGGCTCCCGGCGGACACATTGCCCAAGATGAAAGGGAGCCACCAGAATGAACATCAAAGCTCTGTTGATGAGGACTCGCAGTTACCGCCGGTTCGATGAGTCCCGCTTGCTTGATGAACCGACGCTGAAGGAACTCGTGGATGTTGCGAGGTATTGCCCCTCCGCCGGCAACCGGCAGCCGCTGAAGTACATGATCTCGGCGAGTGAGGAAAAGAACGGCAAGATTTTCCCCTACCTCCGCTGGGCAGCCGCTTTGCCGGAATGGCCCGGGCCGGCCGCAGGCGAACGTCCGACCGGGTATATCGTCATCCTCGGTGATATCGGACTGGCCGCCCGCTTCGGTCACGACGCAGGCATCGTCGCTCAGGGCATGATGATGGCTGCCATGGAAAAGGGCATTGCCGGCTGCATGATGGGATCCATCGATCAGGAGGGGCTGCGGCAAGCGATGCAGCTTCCCAAGCACCTGGAGGTGATTCTCGTGCTCGCTTTGGGCTACCCGAATGAAACGGTCGTACTCGAAGACGGTACGCCTCCGGACAAACGTCCCTACTGGCGCGATGCGGAGGGGACGCACCATGTCCCCAAACGGTCGTTAGAGGAAGTCTTGGTCGACTGGTAACCGCTACATCTTCTCGACAACGTCGATGCCTAGAAGTTCCAGGCCCTGGCGAATCGTCCTCGCGGTGAGGTCGCAAAGCAGAAGCCGGCTGCGGCGAAGCGCTTCGGTTTCCGCTTTCAGTACCGGGCTGGTTTCATAGAACGTCGAATACAGTCCGGCCAGTTCGAACAAGTAGCCGGTCAACTGATTGGGGCGATAATCGCGGACGGCCGCTTCGACCGCCTCGCCGAAGCGGAGCAGTTCCAGCCCCAGCGCTCTCTCGGCGGGAGTGTCCAACCGGATCGACTCGCCGCAGTTCGCCAGCGAATCCATGTCGATCTTCCCCTTGGCAAAGATGCTGCGGACGCGGGCATAGGCGTACTGCATGTAGGCGCCGGTGTTACCCGTCATTGCCAACATTTTGTCGTAGCTGAACACGTAGTCGCTGGTGCGGTTCTGCGAGAGATCGGCGTACTTCAGCGCGCCGATCCCGACAGTTTCGGCGATCCGTTGGCGATCCTCAGGCGAGAGTTCCGGGCCGCCGGGCTTGGCGTCGTCGTTGGCGCTGACGACCCCGTGGGCTCGCCGTACCGCTTCGTCCAGCAGGCTCTCCAAGCCGACCGTATCGCCGGCACGGGTACGAAAGGGCCGGCCGTCCTCGCCGAGCACGGTGCCGAAGCTGACGTGCTCCAAATCGACGTCGCCGTATCCCATCCTCCGCGCCGTAGCGAAGAGATGGCGGAAGTGCATGCTTTGCCGGAAGTCGACGACGTAGAGAATCGCGGCGGGATTCCACTGCTCGATGCGATAGCGGAGTGTCGCGAGGTCGGTGGTGGCGTAGAGAAACGCACCGTCCTTTTTTCGGATCAGCATCGGCACGTCGTGGTCGGGGAAGAAGACGCAGACGGCTCCTTCGCTCTGGCGGGCCACCCCGCTTCGGAGTAATTCGTCGACGATCGGACCCAGTCGATCGTGATAGAAACTCTCGCCGAGCGCGTGGTCGAACGATACGTTTAACCGCTGGTACGTGCGATCGATCTCGTCGAGGCACGGTGGCAAGAATTCCCGCCACAACCGCAGGTTCTCCGCGTCGCCGGCGTGGAGCTTGGCGGTTTCGGTGAGGACCGCTTCGCCGATACTCTCATGCTCGGGATCCGCGACGATCCGCGCCATCGCGGCGTCGCCTTCCAGGGCGGCAACCTTTGCGAGCAAGCCTTGCTGTCGTTCTTCGAGTTCCGCCAGTTTCTCTTCCAGCCGCCGCACTTCCTTGGCAGCCTTCTTTTTGGCAGACTTCTCGACCTCTCCGACGGCCGAAGCTTTCGCCGAAATGAGGGCTTCGGTCACCGACGCCTTTTCCCCGGCAACGGCGCCCAACGCGAGTTCTCTCTTGGCATCCTGGTAGTCCATCAACTGCCGGACGAGCCGATACAGCCGCGCCAACTCCTGGACCGGGGCGGCACAATACCCTTGCTGGTTCAAAAAACGCCGATATCCGTAGATAATCATGCCGAACTGGGTGCCCCAGTCACCGATGTGGTTGTCGCTGATCACATGGTGACCGAGGAAACGGAGCGTCCGGCAGAGACTGTCGCCGATGACCGTCGAGCGGATATGGCCGACGTGCATCGGCTTGGCCACGTTCGGCGCGGAGAAATCGACCACGACGGTCCGCGGCTGGGCGACCGTGGCGACTCCCAAACGGGGATCCGCAGCGGCGGCGGCCAGTCGCCGGGCAAGCCACTCGTCGCGGAGCCGCACGTTGATGAAACCGGGCCCGGCAATCTCTGGCGGCAGGCAGAAGTCATCCAAGTTCAGCTTTGCGACCACCTCGGCGGCGACATCGCGGGGTGGTCGCCCCAACTGCTTGCCCAGCGGCATGGCAAAGTTGGCTTGATAATCGCCGAATCTCGCGTCCTGGCTGCGGCGGAGCATTTCCAGAAGCGGCCCCGGGTTGTCGGTCAATCCGGCCAGGGCATGGCGGAAACGGTTCTCAATCTCAACGAGGATGCTCATTCGTCGGCGGGCGGATCGGGCGCGTCGGAAGGTTGATTGGTTTGGAGGCCGGCGGCGGCCTTGGGATACTGCGATTCGTAGTGTACCCGCTTGGCCTGACCCCAAAGTTCCTCGATGGCGTAGTAGCGTCGAGTCTCGTCGTCGAACAGGTGAATCACCAAATCGCCGTAGTCCAACAGGATCCAGCGGCTCTCTTCGTAACCTTCGATGCCAATTCGCCGATCGCCCATTCCCTCTTCCAGCGCGTGATCGATCTCTTCGCTCATCGCGTGGAGCTGGCGTCGGCTGGTGCCGGTGGCAATGATGAAATAGTCGAACATCGTGGTCAATTCACGCAGATCGAGAATCACGATGTCTCGACCGCGATTGTCTTCGGCGGTTCGCGCAGCGACCAAGGCCCTCTCAAGAGCCGGATCCAAGGTTCGTACCGATGTTGCCTCACGACCGACAGGTCTTCTCGCCACAATCACCTCACGCAAGGATGAAACTGATAAACCGGAACCCTCGATTCCATTGTAATCCTCCCCCGCAGGGTGTCGAGGGGGGCCAGCATTGTCCGCAACCCGACCGGCGGGATCCCGAGAACCGGCATGGTTCAAAAAACGGGAACTGCCTCCGAGCCAAATAGCTTCTGCCGGTGAAAACACAAGGTTCGGCGAGGTGCCTGTCCCCGTTTTTTGAACCATGCCCGAAAACCGAATAATGCGGAAGGAGAAACCCGAAATCAAGAGCGTTTGCGTCGGAGAGAGGTTCGGTCGCGGTTGACCGCGGCGCCGCCACTGGCCTCGGCCCTGACCGGCGGCATACAATACTCGATCGATATTACCCCACATCCGATGGAGGCAACGATGGCTGACTGGATCGAACCGGGCAAGAATGCCCCGGATTTCACCCTCCCCGCGGACGACGGCACCAAGGTGAAGCTGAGTGCGCTGCTGGGCAATCCCGTGGTTCTCTACTTTTATCCGCGCGACGATACGCCCGGGTGTACCAGCGAGGCATGCGCCTTCCGCGACCGGAAGAACGAACTTGTCAAGCTCGGAGCGAAGGTTCTCGGAGTCAGCACGGACGACGTGACGAGCCACGAGAAGTTTCGGGACAAATTCTCCTTGAATTTTCCCCTGCTGGCCGACACCGAACACAAGGTGGCCGAGAAATACGGAGCCTGGCGCGAGAAGACCCGCTTCGGCAAGACATCGATGGGCATCCAGCGTTCGACCTACTTGATCGATGCCGAAGGTGTGGTCCGCAAGGTGTGGAAGAGTGTTAAGGTCGAGGGGCACGACGAGGCGGTCATCGCGGCGCTGGAGGCGTTGTGAGAAGTCGATCCCGCTTGTTCGGCGGAACCTGTGCGGCAAGATCCCGCTCGGCAAGCGGGATCTACTGTGCGTTGACGCCCGCTGGCGGGAGGGTCAAAATGAAGGGCCTTCCGCAAATGTTCCAAATCGAGAAGCGGAACCGTAAGAAGACGCCCCACACCTGCCCGAAGGAGACACCCATGAGTATCACCCGCCGCGGATTCCTGGCCGGTACTGCCGCGAGTGCGGCAGCGGCTGCATGGTCGCCGGTCCGTGCCGCCGATTCACCTACTCCGAAACGAGAAGTCGTGCTGAAGCTTTCCAGCCAGGCCGGCATCAAAGGGGGCGTGATCCCCGGCGCGAGCCTCGACGAAAAGCTCGCCAAGATGGAAAAATGGGGCTTCGACGCCGTCGAGGTCTACCGTGATGCCGTTGGCGACGAGAAGACCTACCTCGACGCCATCGGCAAGACCCAACTGAAAGTGAGCGCCGTCTGCTTTGGTTCCATCGAAGGCAATCTGGTTTCCGAGATCCCGGAGAAGCGCCGGGAAGGAAAAGAAACGCTCCGCCGCGCCCTGGAGACTGCGGGCCAACTCGGCGCCGTCGGTCTGATCTACGTGCCCGCCTTCAACGGCGAGACCAAGCTCACCAATCAGGAGATCCGCCAGATCCTTTTAGATACGCTTCCCGAACTCGGCGAGCACGCCGCCAAAGCCGGGACGAAATTGCTCCTGGAGCCGCTGAACCGCAAGGAAGCGTTCTTCCTCCGACAGCTTGCCGATGCCGCGTCGATTTGCCGCGACTGCAACAACCCCGGCGTCTGCATGATGGGCGATTTCTATCACATGGGCATCGAAGAGACCAGCGACTTGGGCGCCTTCATCTCCGCCGGAGATTACTTGCACCACGTCCACCTGGCATCCCGCACCCGCGTCCTGCCGGGACAGGACGAGCGGAGCTTCGTCGACGGTTTCCGCGGCCTGAAAATGGTCGGATACCAGGACTACTGCAGCTTCGAGTGCGGGGTTCGCGGCGATCGGGATGTCGAGATCCCCAAGTCGATGGCGTTTTTGCGTGACCAGTGGGAACTGGCCGTTGTGTGAGGCGCGGTCCGGCCTGAAGAGCCGCTGGAAAGAAAACCGAGCGGGCTCGGCCGTTGCGACCGAGCCCGCTTTCGTTCTTGGTTTGGTTTTGTCGATCCCGCTCAGTAAGCGGGATCGACAGGCAAGATCTACCGGGCGAGCAGTCGCTTCAAGTGCGCCTTGTTTGCCATGCCGACGTGCTCGGCAACGATCTCCCCGCCATCGAACGCCAGCAGACTGGGAATGGAACTGATCCCATAGCGCCGGGCCGAGGCAGGGCTGTCGTCGACGTTCACTTTAACGATCTTGACGCCCGTGTTTTCCTGCGCGAATTCCTCCAGAACCGGCGCTAAAGCCCGGCACGGACCGCACCAGTCCGCGTAGAAATCAACGAGCACCGGCACGTCGGACTTCAACACTTCACGCTGGAAACTGGCATCGTTGGCATGGACGATATCGCCGTACGTTTTCTCTTGAATCGACATATCTCTTTCTCCTTGGCTTTCGAGAACAACCATCTTGTTTTCTGCAGTATCTTCGGCAACTCTCGCCGAATCGTTCTTTTCCTGCCGCGGCAAGCATCCGGGCGTTGCCCGGCAGACCGCGAAGACACTGGATAGAGCCAACACTCCCGCCAAAGCAAAAAAGCCCCAATTGCCTTTCATGCGATCCTCCCTGTTTCGTCGCTCCGTAACGTGCTGGGCGGCTCGTTGCCGCCCCTTTGCCATCACTACAAGGTTGGATTCCGCGACCGCGAAAAAGTTACACCCACGCCACTCCCTTCCCTTGCCGCACTGCGACACGAATTGACTTGACGATTCCCGCCTTTGGGTGGAACGTCTGCCAACTTGCCCCGCCAACCACCACCTTGGGTGATCGAGTCAGGACGCTAACCGCGATTTATTCACCGTCCCCCTTCATGTCCGCACCACTACGGCTATATTTCAAGGTTTCCCCCCCTGCCAAAGCGCGAAGGAGAGTCTCCCTGATGTCCCTGCAAGGTTCCGTATCCAAGCTCGACGCTGTTTTCTACCCGCAATCGATCGCCGTCGTCGGCGCATCCACCCGCCCCGGCACGGTCGGCAACGATATTTTCCGGAACCTGTTGTTCTCCGAATTCCAGGGGTCGGTCTACCCGATCAATCCGAAGAGTTCGCACGTGATGGGCGTACACTCGTACCCGGCGCTAGGCGATGTCCCCGGTCCGATCGATCTCGCCGTCGTCATTGTGCCTGCCAAGGCGGTGCTCGACGTGGTCGACCAGGCCGTGGAAAAGGGAGTAAAGGGGCTGGTGGTTATTTCAGCCGGCTTCAAAGAATGCGGCGGGGAAGGGCTGGAGTTGGAGAACCGGCTGCGGGAGAGGGTGCAAGCGGCGGGCGTGCCGCTGATCGGGCCGAACTGCCTGGGCGTGATCAATACCGACCCGCAAGTGACCATGAACGCAGCGTTCGGCCGCAAGATGCCCTCGGCCGGCAACCTGGCTTTTCTCTCGCAGAGCGGCGCGCTATGCACCTCCGTGCTGGACTACGCCGAAGAGCGCCAGATGGGCTTCAGCAAGTTCATCAGCTTCGGCAACAAGGCCGACGTCAACGAAGTCGATCTGCTGGAGTACCTCGCCGACGATCCCAAAACATCGGTCATTGCCATGTACCTCGAAGACATCAGCAACGGCCGGCAGTTCATCGAAACGGTCCGCAAGATCTTCTGGATAACACGCAAACCGATGCTCTGCCTCAAGTCGGGCCGTTCGCCCGAGGGCGCGAAGGCCGTCAGTAGCCACACCGGTTCCTTGGCCGGCAGCGATTCCGTCTACGACGCTTTGTTGATCCAGAGCGGCGTACAGCGGGTCGACACGATCGCGGAACTGTTCGACTACGCGGCGCTGTATACCACCCAACCGCTGCCCCGCGGCGGCCGAGTGGCGATCATTACCAACGCCGGCGGACCGGGGATCATGGCTACCGACGCGGCCGTCCGTCACGGGATGAAACTCGCCGAGTTGTCCGACGCCACGAAGTCAAAACTCCGCGGCTCGCTGCCGGCGACCGCCTCGCTTCGCAACCCCGTCGATGTGATCGGAGACGCCCGCAGCGACCGCTACAAGGCGGCCGTTCGGACCGTTCTGGAGGACGAGAACGTCGATATGGGCATCGTGATCCTCACACCGCAGTCGATGACCGACATCGAGGAGACCGCCGCCGTCGTGCCCGACGCGATCCAAGGCATCGACAAGCCGGTGGTCTGCTCGTTCATGGGCGCCAAGGACGTGGCGCCGGGAGTGGCCGTGCTCCGCAAAGCCGGAGTGCCCAACTATCCGTTCCCCGAGGACGGCGTTCGAGCCCTGGCTGCCGCGGACCGGCTCATCCGCCTGCAGGAAATCCCCCGCCGCGAGGTTCTCGACTTCCAAGATGTCGACCTGGAGCGGGCGAACCGGATCGTGGCCGAGGTGCTCAACGATCACCAACAAAGATACCTGACGCAGGCCGAGGCGCGTCCGCTTTTGGAATGCTATCGTTTGCCCCTATTGAAGAGTGCCGTGGTAACCGGCGAGGACGAAGCGGCGAGAGCGGCCGACGCATTCGATGGCCCGGTGGTCATGAAGGTGATGTCGGCCGACGTGGTCCACAAGTACGATGCCGGCGGAGTGTTGTTGAACATCCACGGCGCGGAAGAAGCCCGTGCCGCCTACGCCAAAATCCACCGCAACGTCCTGAAGGCCGTGCCGGAGGCGAAGATCGACGGCATTCTCATCGAGCAGATGGCGGGCAAGGGGGTGGAGGTGATTCTGGGCGCCAGCCGCGATCCGCGTTTTGGACCGCTGATGATGTTCGGCCTGGGCGGCACGCTGGTGGAGGTTCTTAAAGATGTCTCCTTCCGCCTCGCGCCAATGTGGCAGATCTCCGCCGAGCGGATGGTTCGCCAAATCCGCTCCTTCGAGGTGCTCGACGGTTTCCGCGGCAACCCGCCCTCGGATGTTGATGCCATCGTCGATACCCTCTTACGTCTATCGGCGATGGTTTACAACCACCCGGAGATTTCCGAATTGGACATCAACCCGCTGATCGTCCACGCCAAAGGTCAAGGCTGCTCGGTCGCCGATAGTCGCGTGATGCTCCGCCGCTGATTGCGAAGTACGTCAGTTTTTTCAGCCTGACACTGCGTTAACGTCCGATTGGCCACACTTTCTCTGCGCACCGGTCAAGCTGGAAAGCCTGACGTACAGGTTTTGCCGCCCCCGCTCAGAGGGTTTCTTCGATCAGCCGCTGGAGCAGTTTTCGGGGCGTGCCGATGTCGCAGACGTGAAGCTGCCCAACGTACGGCGCCGCTTCGGGCTCGAGCAATCCGGGCTTGGCGGCGGCGAACGTACAGGTGTGGGCAGCCCGGACGGTGTGCGAGGAGGCCGCCGCAGTGTCGCAATCCAGCCCGGAGGGGACATCGACGGCCATCTTCGGGGCCAGCGAGGCGTTGATCTGGTCGATCACCGCGTCCAACGGTGGACGGGGCTCGCCCTGAACTCCGGTGCCCAGCAGCGCATCGACAATCCAAGCTGCGTCGGCAAGTAGCCCGGCAAACCGTTCGGATGAGTATTGATCGTCGAACTGTTCGATCGGGATGTCGCACTTGCGGAGGATTCTGAAATTCGCCGCCGCGTCGTTGCGTAATTGGTCGCCGTGTCCGAAGAGGGCCACACGGACGGAATAGTCCCTGAGGTCCAGGTGCCGAGCCAGAACGAAACCGTCGCCGGCGTTGTTGCCTTTTCCACAGCAAACGACGACTGGCCCGGCGACGCCGAGTCGCTCGAGACAGTCGGCAACGCCTCGGCCGGCGTTTTCCATCAAGACGAGACTCGACATCCCGTACTCTTCGACCGCCAAGGCGTCGAGTTTACGAGATTGGATGCGGTTGAGCGTCGGGAAATTCAACGTGACGACCTCGACGGGTAGTCGTTTTCATTCGTGTGGAGTATTCTAGACTAGTGATTTGTCGGCGGATGTCCAAGAGGATCGGGAGAATTCTGCGCATGCCGATTTACGAATACACTTGCCGCGATTGCGGCCACCATTTCGAGTGGCTCACCCGTGCCGACGAGAAGCCGGCCTGCCCGTCGTGTGGGCGGGAAAAGCTCACCAAACTTCTGAGTGTGCCGTCGGCGCACGTTGCCGGCGCGGTGCAGCCCCGTTGCCCTGCGGAAGAGAGTCGCTCGTGCAACGTATCGAATTGTTGTGGTCAGGGCTGCATGGAGCGGTAGCCCGTTATGGGATCAGGAATGCCATGCCCGTCCACACGCCGGCTTCGGCAAGTCCGGCACGCACACTGAACGGGATGCCGTCGAGCATATACGGCGCACAGTTGCCGGGGCGGTAGTAGCCGAGGGAGTAGGTGCATTCCTCGGGCGGACAAAGCCCCATCATGTACGGTAACACCGGAACGGCGAGGAAGAAGTGGCCTGCCGAGATGAAGGGCTGCAAGTAAGGGCCGGTGCTGTGCCCGTATCGTTCCAGATGCGATTCTTGGAAGTAAAGCGGTTTGTGGCAGAGGGCAGAGGCTTTCCAGGTGAATGTGAGCGGACTCCATGCCCGCGGCTGGAATCTTGCGTCGCCGAGCGTACACTCGGTGGGAAACTCGCCCTGTTCCGGTGCGATTTTGTAGTCGATCTCGCTGATCCGCTTGAGGCTGTCCGGCGAGGGGCACTCATCGGGCTCGACATACGGCGCGGCGGCGAGTTCCTGTTCCAGCGACGGAATCTCCAGCGGTGCTTCAATCGGCTGGCTAAGCGCCTGCGGCATCGCCTGGGCGGGAAGAGGCTGGGGAGGCGACTTCTCCAACAGCCCGTCGCTGAGCACGCGCGGCGGCCCGGAAGGCTGGTTTCCAGCATCCCCGAACGGGTCGGAAAAAGCACCGCCCTGGCCCGGCTGCGTCGTCTGAACGGGAAGCAGTGGGCCGCTGCTCGGTTCCACGGCTGCCACGGGGTGAACGGCACTGCGGGCCGAATCGCCGGCAGGCTTGAGAACCGTCTGCTTTGCCGGCCGATAGGGGAGCCATTTCAAGGTTTTCCCCGAGGTACCCGTCGTGTAACTGACGGCGATAACGCGCGAGTCGTCATCGGAGGAGATGAAGTCGGCGGTACGGACGGCCGAATCCGCGCGTACCAGCGAGGTTGAGACGGCAGCCATCGCCAAGAGGGCGACGGACACCGCGTAAGCCAGACGCCGGAGTCGGTCAACGTTCGTCGTCGAAATACTCCGTGCTGTAGTTCGGTGCTTCCTGCGTAATACTGATGTCATGTGGGTGGCTCTCCCGGACACTGGCTGGCGATACCTGAATGAATTGCGAGTCCGTTCGCAACTCCTCAATGGTTCGTGTTCCACAATAGCCCATTCCTGCTCGGAGGCCCCCCACGAGCTGGTAAACGAATGGACCCAAAGCTCCTTTGAACGGCACTCGGCCTTCCACACCCTCCGGTACAAGCTTGTCAGGCTTGCTGGCGGACGTCTGCCGATAGCGTTCGCTCGATCCCTGCACCATAGCTCCCAGGGAACCCATTCCCCGGTAAATCTTGAATTGTCTCCCCTGATAGAGAATGCGTGTGCCTGGGCTCTCGTCGAGCCCGGCGAAAAGGCCGCCAATCATGACGACATGTGCGCCCGCGGCGATAGCTTTGGTAATGTCTCCCGAGTAGCGGATCCCTCCGTCGGCGATGATCGGCGTGTCGCTTTCTCGAGCAGCCTGCGCTGCATTGTAAATCGCGGTAATTTGGGGTACTCCCACCCCGGAAACCACACGCGTCGTGCAAATCGATCCGGGCCCAATCCCCACCTTAACGGCATCGACGCCAGCGGCGATCAAGTCTCGGCAACCTTCGTATGTGGCCACATTTCCCGCGACTACGTCAATATCCCACTCTTCCTTAATCCTCTTAACGGTGTCGATCACGTTGACCGAGTGCCCGTGGGCGCTGTCGACGACAAGAACGTCCACCCCTTTTGCGATGAGTTTCTCGACCCTCTCATAGTCGTGGACTCCCACCGCTGCACCGGCACGCAGCCTCCCCAGCCTATCTTTACAGGCATGGGGGAAGCTCCGCATCATGTCGATGTCCTTGATGGTGATCAAACCTGTCAGTCTGAAATTTTCGTCAACTAGAAGAAGCTTCTCCACCTTTTTTTCCATTAAAATCTTCTCAGCTTCCTCAAGCG
>JAAYEH010000182.1 GCA_012728855.1 Rhodopirellula sp.
ACAGTTCGCCGGCCACCCCCACCGGCAACACTTCCAACTCCGACGAGAGGACGTAGGTCCGCGTATTGGCGATCGGCCGGCCGATCGGCACGATGCGACGCGGATCGCCCGCCGCCGGACAACTCCAGCGCGTCACGTCCACCGACGCCTCCGTGGGGCCGTAGAGATTCTCCAACGCCACCGCCGGCAACCGCTCATGCACCCGACGCGCCAACGGATAGGGCAACGCCTCGCCGCTGGTCACCACCAGCCGCAGGCTCTCGCATTGGCGAAGATTCTCCTCCTCCAAGAACACCCGCAGCATCGAGGGCACGAAGTGCAGCACGCTGATCCGCTCCCGCCGGATCAACTCCACCAGGTAGCCGCTGTCCTGGTGTCCGCCCGCGCGCGCCACCACCAAGGTCGCCCCGGAGATCAGCGGCCAGAAGAACTCCCACACCGAGACGTCGAAGCTGTAGGGGGTCTTCTGCAGCACCCGATCCGCGGCGGTCAGCCCGTAGGCCTCCTGCATCCACAACAGCCGGTTGCGAATCCCCGCGTGCGGCACCGCCACACCCTTGGGCACGCCCGTCGAGCCGGAGGTGTAGATCACGTAGGCCAGGTTCTCCGCCCCCGCCAGCCGCTCGGGCCGCTCGGGAGACTCCGCTTGCCAACTCGACGCTTCCAGGGCGATCCGCCCGCCGGCCCACTCGCCCAGGCGATCTTCCAGGCCCGGCTCGACCAGCACCACCTCCACGCCGCTGTCGGCGAGAATCGCCGCGATCCGAGCCGCCGGGTAGTCCGGGTCCAAGGGCAGATAGGCCCCGCCCGCCTTCAGCACCCCGTACAGCGCTTCCACCAATTCGATCGAGCGGTAGGCCATCACCGCCACCACGCCGTCCGGACCCACCCCCTCCTGCCGCAGCCGATGGGCCAGCCGATTCGTCTGGTCGTCCAACTCCCGGTAGCTCAGTTGCCGATCCTCGTAGACCAGCGCCGTCGCCGCCGGCGTCCGATCCACCTGCGCCTCGAACAACGCCTCCAGCGTCCCGTCCAGATCATAGTCCGCCGCCGTGGCGTTGAACGATTCGAGCACCTCGCGGCGTTCCGCGCCCAAGAGCATCTCGGCCTGCCAGACAGAACCCTCGACGTTGTCTACGATTGCCGAAAGTAAACTGACGTAGTGACCGATGAGCCGATCAATGGTGGAGGCGTCGAACAGGTCGGTGTTGTATTCGACAGAGCCCTGAATGCCCGCGTCGCCTTCCTGCAGCATCAGGGTCAGTTCGAACTTCGATGTGCCGCTATGCACCTCAAGCGGCACGAAGCTTAGTCCGGCCAGATGCACGGTGGGCAGCGGCGCGTTCTGCAGAACGAACATCGTCTGAAACAGCGGGCTACGGCTGAGATCGCGTTGCGGCTGAAGCCGGTCGACGAGGTACTCGAAAGGCAGATCCTGGTGGGCATGCGCTTCGAGCGTTGTTTCACGCGTCCGCCTTAATAGCTCGCGGAAGGTTGGCGCACCGGAGAGATCGCCAGGGAGGACTACCGTGTTGACGAACAGCCCAATCAGCCCCTCAAACTCGGCGCGGGTGCGTCCGGCTATGGGTGTGCCGACGGCGATCTGGTCTTGGCGGGCATAGCGGGCAAGCAGGGTTTGAAAGGCTGCCAACAGCGTCATAAAGAGGGTCGCCCCTTCCGCCTGGCTCAGGCGGTTCAACGCGTCGGCCAGTTCCGGGGGAATTCGCACCGGCCGAATTGCGCCGCGATAGGTCTCTTTTGCCGGCCGTGGCCGATCGGTGGGCAGATCGAGGCCGCCCGGCAAACTCGCCAGCTTTTCAGTCCAGTAAGCAAGCTGGCTCTCGAGGATGCCCCCCTTGAGGTATTCGCGTTGCCAATTCGCAAAGTCCGCGTAGTCGAACGGCAGCTCCGCAAGCGGCGAACGTCGCCCTTCGGAAAACGCCCCGTAAACCGCCGCCAATTCGCGGAGAAACACGCCCATCGACCAGCCGTCGGAGACGATGTGGTGGACGGTCAAGACGAAGATATGCTCCCGATCACTCAGTCGGATCAGACGGGCACGCAGCAACGGACCCGTGTCGAGAGCAAACGGCTGCCCGGCAAGTTCGTTGGCAATCCCGTGCGCCTCGGCTTCCCCCGAAGCCTCGATCACCGGCAACTCGATCCGCAAATGCGCATCAATCCGCTGCACCGGGCGGCCATCGACCGTCTCGAAGCGACTGCGGAGCGATTCGTGGCGGAGAACGATCTCGTTCAGCGCGGCGGCCAGCGCCTCCGTGTCGAGAACCCCCTCGATGCGAACCGCGGCAGGAATATTGTAAGCCGCACTGCCGCGGTCTAAATGATCGAGAAACCACAATCGCTCCTGCGCGAACGACAGCGGCAGCGGCCCGCTTCGATCGATCCGGGCGACCGGCGCCAACGTCTGCCCCCGCTGTCCGCGGTCGACGGCGGCGCCCAGCGTGGCGATCGTTGGGTCTTCAAACAACTCGCGAAGCGGTAAATCGACTTGGCACCGGCTGCGAATGCGAGAGACGACCTGGGTCGCCAGTAGCGAATGGCCTCCCAACTCGAAGAAATTGTCGCGGACGCCGACCTGCTCGAGTCCCAACACCTCCGCCCAGATCCCCACCAGAAGTTCTTCCGTGGGTGTCCGCGGGGCAACGTACTGCTGCTGAAGCTCGGGTCGAACCGCGTCCGGTATCGGAAGCGCCGCACGATCGACTTTTCCATTCGGCGTGAGCGGAAAGGCATCCAGAACCATGAAGGTCGAAGGGATCATGTAATCGGGCAGTCGCGGTCGGAGGTGATCGCGGAGCAACTCGATGGCCAGAGCCCCGCCGACTTCCGACACGACATATCCACAGAGACGATTCTGTCCCGTAGCATCCGGCCTCGCGACGACCACCGCCTGGCGAATATCGGGGTGCGCGGCCAAGGCGGTTTCGATCTCTCCCAGCTCGATGCGAAATCCTCGGACTTTGACCTGATGGTCCATGCGGCCCAAGCATTCGATACGGCCGTCGGGCAGCCAACGAGCCAGGTCGCCGGTTCGGTAGAGACGGCTGCCGGGCTCTTGGCTGAACGGATTGGGAACGAATCGCTCGGCGGTCAGCTCGGGACGGTTGCGATAGCCGCGAGCCAATCCCGCCCCGGCGATGCACAGTTCCCCCGATACCCCGATCGGCGTCGGTTGAAGATGCTCGTCGAGCAGGTAGATTTGCGTGTTGGCAATGGGGCGGCCGATGGTCACGCGGTCGAATCCCGGCGTCACCTCGGCGGCAGTCGACCAGATCGTCGTCTCGGTCGGTCCGTACAGATTCCAGAGCGATCCGCAAAGCGCGACGAGCCGATGCGCCAACTGCGGGGCCAGCGCCTCGCCGCCGATCATCGCCTTGAGGCCCGGTGCGCCTGTCCAGCCGGCGTCGATGAGCATTCGCCACGTCGCGGGCGTGGCCTGCATCACGGTGGCGCCCGAGCGAACCAACAGGTCTCCCAGCCGCACCGGATCGCCGACGGCGAGTCGGTCGGCCACCACCACACAGGCGCCGCAAACCAGCGGCAGGTAGAGTTCCAGCCCGAAGATGTCGAACGAGAGGGTCGTCACACTCAAGAGCACATCCGAGGCATCCAATCCCGGTGTCCGCTCGATCGAATGCAGGAAGTTCGACAGGGCGCGATGCGAGACCTCGACCCCCTTGGGCAGCCCGGTCGAACCGGAGGTATAGATCACGTACGCCAGGTCTTCCGGCCCTGCCGACGCATCGAGCCGGTCGCATGACTCACGGGCGATTTCGTGCCGCTGGGCGTCGAGGCAAACCAACTCGCCGGTATAGGCAGGGAAATCGGCGGCGAGCGACTGTTCGGTGACAAGCACCATCGCGGCGCTGTCTTCGAGCATGAGGGCGAGCCGGTCACGAGGAAAGGCCGGATCCAAGGGGAGATAGGCCCCGCCTGCTTTCAAGATACCCAGCAAACCGACGACCATGTCCACCGATCGCTCGACGCAAATCCCCACAACGGTTCCGCGGCGGACGCCCAGGCCTCGCAAGTGGCGAGCCAGACGGTTCGACTGTTCTTGCAGTTCTTTGTAGCAGAGTGATCGGTGGCCGCAGACGACGGCGATCCGGTCCGGCGATGCGATGGCCCGCTCGTCGATCAGATCGTGGCAACAGGCCGACGTGGCCCAGACCGCGTCCGTGTCGTTCCAAACCCTGAGCATACGAGACCGTTCCGCATCGGGCAGCAGGGTAATACGGGCGACTCGCTGTTGCGGATCGGTCGTGATCGCCGCCAGGATTTGGACGTAACCGCGGGCGAGGCGCTGGACCGTCGTTTCCTCGAAAAGGTCGGTGTTGTACTGAATGCAGCCTGCCAGGCGCCCGGCGCCGTCTTCAACAATCAGGCTGATCTCAAAGGGGGTAGACTCCGCTCGCAGCCCGAACGGCTCCATCTTCAGTCCGCCTAATTCCCACGTCGCTCCGGACTGACCCATCATCAGTGCGGCGGCGCCCTGCTCTTCGAGCAGGTGCGACTTTTCCATCAGGAAGGCGGCCTGATAGATCGGCGGACGGCTCGGATCGCGAATCGGCTGCAGACGCTCGACCAAGAGAGAAAACGGATAGTCCTGATGGTCGAGACCGTCCAGCACCGTCTGGCGGACTTGCTGGAGAAAATCACGGAATTGGGGGTTCCCCGAGAGGTCGGCGCGGAGGACGATCATATTGGTCAGCAGGCCGAAAATTTGCTCGAAGCCGCGTTTGCCGCGGCCGGCGGCCGGCGAACCAACGAGGATGTCGGCCTGCCTTGTGTAACGATAAAGCAGAACCTGCCAGGCGGCCAACAGGACCGTAAACAGTGTCACGCCTTCCGCTCGGGCGAATTCCCGCACCGCGAGGCTCAAGCCGTCGTCGATCGGGAACACGGCGGCCCCGCCTCGATCGGTCGGCGTGGCTGGATAGGGCCGGTCCGTCGGCAGATTCAGCCGCGGCAAGTCGCCGGCGAGCTGCCGACTCCAATACTGCCAAAGTCGCTCACCCTCGCCACCGGCCAGCATTTCTCGCTGCCAACGAACATAGTCGGCATATTGTACGGAGAGGGGTGGCAAATGGACCTGCTCGCCGTGGGAATCGGCGAGGTAGATCCGCCGCAGATCGGACATCAACAGCACGAGCGACCAGAAGTCGCCGATGATGTGATGCACGGCGAACAACAGAACATGGTCCTCGGGTGTTCGCGCGAAAATCGTGCCCCGGAAGAGCGGCCCCTTTTCCAGATCGAAGGGCCGGTAGGCTTCCCTCGATACTTCGCGGTAGAGCCGATCCTCGGCCCAGCCGGACGCATCGGTCACGGCGAGCGCCACCGGCCACTGGCGGTGAACCACCTGGATCGGCTCTCCGCCGCGATCCTCGAATGTGGTCCGCAGCGATGTGTAGCGGTCGGTCAGCGTCTGCAAGGCGCTGCGAAGGATATCGACGTCGAGCACGGAACGAACGCGGACCGCGAAGAGGACGTTGTAGGCAGTGCTATCGGGCTCCAACTGGTGCAAGAACCAGAGGGCCCGTTGTCCGTGCGACAGCGGATACTCCTGCCGAGGTCGCGCCGCGCGATCGTGCAGCAACCGGCGCAGCAGCGCGCGCTTTTCCTCCATCGACAACCGAGAAGCGTCGGCCGTACTCATTCTCACCGCCCTATTCAGCAAGCATTCGTCGCGTCAGTGCTTCGACTTCATCGTCGGAGAGCTGATCGAATTGTTCGAGCAGCCGAAGCGCCTCTTGATCTGCAATCTCCCCCTCGCTTGGTCCGAAGACTGCCTGATCCTTCACGAGCTCCGTTGACGTGGCGTGGCGGTCGAGTTGAGGCAGAAGCGCGCCGGCCAGCCGGGCGACGGTGGGGCCTTCCAGAAACTGGACAAGGCTTACATCGACACCCAGCTCCGCTTCAACGCGATTCTTGATTTCAATTCCCATCAACGAATCGATGCCCATCGTGGTCAGCGACCGCTCGACGTCGATTCGCGACGGGTGGGTTCCCAGGGTGTGTGCGATTTGGGCCTGGAGATAGGCCTCCAGGATCTCGCGGCGGCGGCCGGGCTCGACTTCGTCGAGCAGTCGCAGCGCTGCGGAGATGGAGAGAACTCCGCCAGCCGGATCGTCCGCGACTTGTTCATTCGGAAGATCGGCTTTTCGAGCCTGCCCGGGGAAATCGGCATTGCGGCCGTTGCCGTCGCCGGATGCCTTCGCGGGAATCGGTTCGGTAACCCGGGCCGGTAGCGGAGCAATCCAGCAGCGTTGACGCTGCCAAGGGTAGTTTGGAAGAACAACTCGCGGGCCGCGGTTGGGATAGAGCCGTTTCCAGTCCACTTCGACACCGGCCGCGTACAACGCACCGAAGGATCCCAGCATGGCGGCCAGATCGGTGTCGCCCCGCCGCAACGACGGCTCAACGACCGCGTCGATTTCGAGAGGCTCCAGGCACTGGGCCACGGCCGCCGAGAGGATCGGATGGGGGCCTAACTCGAGAAAACATCGGACCCCATCTCGAACGAGCGACCTGACGGCGGAAGCGAAACGAACCGGCCGGCAGACACTCTCGGCCCAATACCTCGCGTCGAGCCCTCGGCTGTTCTCTCCTGAGTCGAGCAGAGTTGAGTAGAACGGCACAACTTCGTCGTGGCACACGAGTCCGTCTAGCGCCGCCTGTAGCTCTGCGGCTACAGGTTCGAGCAGCGGTGTGTGGGCGGCTCCCGGAACGTTCATCATCCGCGCACCGATCTTGCGGTGGCGGAGCCCCGCGACCAACTCCTCCAGGATGGCGCGGTCGCCGGAGAGCACGGTATACTTCGGGCTGTTGTGGACCGAGATCCAAACCCGCTCGCGCAGATCCTCGATCAATTCCTCCGCTTCTTCGTCCGAGACTCGCAGGGCTGCCATACCCGTGGAATCTCCCATCCGGCACAACGCCTGCTGGAGCACGCGGCTGCGTTGGACGACCACTCGAACCGCGTCGGAGAGATCGAGCGTACCGGCGACACAGGCGGCAGCGATTTCGCCCACGCTATGTCCGGCCACGGCGTCAGGCTCGATACCCCAGGATTTCCAAGCGGCGGCCAGTGCCACTTGAATCGCGAAGAGGCTTGTCTGGGAGACCTCGATGCTTTCGTGCGCGGTTTGCGATGCCTTCTCTGCGACGTCGAATTCCGTCAGCAGCGACCAGCCGGCGTGTCGGCGAATCAGCCGGTCACACTCGTCGATCCGTGCGGAAAAGGCGGGAACACGATCCCACAATGGCCGCTGCATCCCCCGCCACTGCCCACCATGACCCGAAAAAACGAAGGCGACTTTGGGGCGCCGGTCACCGGCCTTCCTGCCTGCCCAGACCGCCGGATGGCCATGCCCGCCTCGCAAGGCGGCGAGTTGACGGCGGAGTTCGTCGGCGGTGCGAAATCTCAACGCTGCTCGATGATCGAGATGCGTCCGCCCAAGAGCAGCCGTGCGACAGAGGGCGACAAGCTGGGGTGGTTCCGCGGCCAACTGCTCGTCCAGCGAGTCGGCCAGCGCCCGCAGCGCGGCGGAGGTCGCCGCTGACAGTGGCAGCAGGTGGCCAGCATCCGTATCGTCGTCGTCGGACGATTGCATCGGCAGCAGAGGCGGTGACTCGACGACGAGGTGTGCGTTGGTGCCGCCAAAGCCAAAAGAACTGATGCCGGCCAGGCGACGGCCCGATTCGACCGGCCAGGGGGTCGTTTCGGTCTGGACGAAAAACGGCATCTCGTCGAAAGGAATATGAGGGTTCGGCTCGTTGAAATGGAGGCTGCGAGGAATACTGCCGTGCCGAATGGCCAGCGCCAGCTTGATCAGCCCGGCGATTCCCGAAGCCGCTTCACAATGGCCGATGTTGGTTTTCACCGAACCAATGGCACAGCGGCGGTTCGGATGGGATTTCGGAGAAAGCACTGCGCCCAGGGCGTTGGCCTCGATCACATCGCCCAAGAGGGTGCCGGCGCCGTGCGTTTCCATGTACTGGGCTTCCTGCGGCGGGATGCCCGCGCTGGCCCACGCTTTTTGCAGCACGGCCTCTTGGGCCGACTGGCTGGGCGCCGTAATGCCGTTGCTGCGGCCGTCTTGGTTCACCGCGGAACCGCGAATCACCGCATAGATCGCATCGCCGTCGGCGATGGCGGCGGAAAGTCGCTTGAGCACGACGATCCCGGCGCCCTCGCTCCGGACGATCCCGTCGGCGCGCGAATCGAACGCCTTGCAGCGGCCGTCCGACGCCAGTCCGCCCCCCTTGGCGAAACTGAACGACACGTCGGGCGAGAGGATCGCGTTGACACCACCGGCCAAGGCGAGGTCGCATTCGCCGCTGCGCAGACTGCACATCGCCAGGTGGACCGCCACCAACGACGACGAACAGGCCGTATCGATGGAGATGCTGGGACCGCGCAGATCCAAAAAGTAGGAGAGCCGATTCGCGGCGATGCTCCCCGCGTTTCCCGTGCTCCAATAGGGATCCGCTTCGCTGGTCCGCGCTACGAACGCTTGCCGGTAATCGTTTGTGCTGATGCCGATGTAAACGCCGGTAGCGGAGCCGCGGACTCGCTCGGCAGGCATCCCCGCGTCCTCCAGTGCCTCCCAGGCGACTTCCATCAGCAGACGCTGCTGGGGATCGATGCAGGCGGCTTCTCGCGGAGAGATGCCGAAGAACTCGGCGTCGAACTGATCAATGCCGCTGAGCCAGCCACCCCAGCGGACCGTGACGCCACCGTTTCCATGAGTAAGCCCGGCGGAAAGCATTCGGTCCGCGGCGGCAGCGTCCCAGCGATCGGGAGGCACCTCCCCGATGGCATCGGCGCCTTCGATCAGCAGTTTCCAGAACGCGGCGGCCCCCGCGGCGCCGGGAAACCGGCAGCCGACGCCCACCAGCGCGATCGGTTCGAGCGAAAGCGTCGGCGCCGGCGGCACGGCCAATTCGGACGACTGCCGGCGACTGGGTTCTCCGGCGAGATAACGCGCCAGCGACTCGACCGTCGGACAGTCATAGAGCAACGTCGGCGGCAGCCGCCGACGGAGGCGGTTCTCCAGTTCGCCGGAGATCTCCAGCGCGTCTCGCGACTGCAAACCGTACCAGGCGAACGGCCGGCGGACGTCGATCTGGCAAGGCTCGCAATGCACACGCCGCGAAATACTGCTCACGAGCCAGGCTTCAATGGCTTCGGCGCCTTCAAGCCCGGTTCGGCATCCGCTTGCGGTTGCGGCGGGCTGAAGGGAAGCCCGCTGACAGTCGGCGCATCCGGCTTGCGCCGGCGGAGTCCCCTCTTCCTGTCGCCAACTGGCAATGACCGGCAGTTCACCCCGCAGATACAACTCGCGACAGCGTCGACGGCGAATCTTTCCGCTGGAGGTCTTGGGAACGCCGCCTGTTTTCACCAGCGCGATCGCATCGACGGAAAGCTCGTGTTCCTCCGAGACAACATGGCGGATCGATGCGAGCACCTCTTCCGCATTCACCCCTCGCCCGTTACGCTCGACCTCTTGAACGATCACCAGTCCCTGGAACTCGTCCTTCATCAAGGCCGCGCCGCTATGAAATCGCAGCGAGGGGTGACACTTTTCGACGGAGTGTTCGATGTCCTGCGGATAATAGTTCCGCCCATCGATGATCAACAGGTCTTTCAACCGCCCCGTGACGAAGAGTTGTTCCGCCTTCACAAAACCGAGATCTCCGGTGCGGAGATAACGATCATCGCCATTGTTGGCGATGTGCGCCTGAAACGTCCGGGCCGTCTCGCCCGGGCGATTCCAATAGCCTCTGGCGACACTGGGACCGGAAACCCAGATCTCTCCGACGCGATCCTCAGGGCAGGGCATCAGCGAGTCGGGATCGACGATCGCCACGTGCTGCGTCGCCGGTGGACTGCCGCAGCCGACAACGCGAACCATGTCCTGCGTATCACCGTTGACTTCTGCCACGCGATGACTTTCCAGTGCCGTTCTCCGCACTTTCTCGATGGCCGGGCTTACCGCTTTCGGCCCGCCGGACACGAAGAGTGTCGCTTCCGCCAGTCCGTAGCAGGGGAAGAACGCCTCGCGGCGGAATCCATACGGCGCGAATTTCTCGGCAAAGCGGTCAATAGTCTCCGGGCGAATTGGTTCGGCGCCGTTAAAGGCGACCTGCCAAGAAGAGAGATCCAGGCAGCAACATAGCCGCGGGTCGATCCGCTGCACGCACAACTCGTAGATGAAGTTCGGGCCGCCACTGGTTGTGGCACGGAAGCGCGAGATCGCCTCCAGCCAACGAAGTGGCTGCTGAACCACGTCGAGAGGCGACATCAGCAGCGTGGAGAATCCGCCGAACAACGGCTGAAGGATGCCGCCAATCAGCCCCATGTCGTGATAATGCGGCAGCCAGATCAGACCGGCCGAGTCGGGACCGTGACCGAAGGCATCGTGGATCAACTGCGAGTTGAAGAGCAGATTGCCGTGGGTGAGAATCACACCCTTCGGGTCCGCAGCGGATCCGGATGTGTACTGGATACAGGCGGTGCTATCGGGGGTGGGGAGGAACTCCTCCCAATCGGCGGCAGTGCCCGGATCGATGTCGTCGGTAGTGATCCATTGGGCTTGATCCAAAGAACGATGGCTGCTGGCCCGCCCGCGCAGCGACGGCAACAATGCTCCCGCGGTCAGCGCGACAGCGGCGCCACAGTCCAGAGCAATCCCTTCAAGCCGCTCGAAAGAGCGACGTGGGCGAGGCAGGCAGACCGGCACGGCCAGCACGCCGGCATAGAAGCATCCCAACAGGGCAGCGACAAATTCCAGCCCCGGACCGTACATCAATAGCGCCGCACGACCGGCAAGTCCGGAGCTTTGAAGCACCGCCGCGATGGCACGCGCCTCGACGTCAAGCTGTGCGAAGGTTCGCCAGACTTCGTCCGCCTGACCATCGACCAGAAAGCCTAGCGCCGGCTTTTCCGAAAGCTCCTCGGCTCGCTTGCCGAGCAGCGTGACGAAGTTCGTAAACGGTTCCTGATTGAGAGTGATGCAAGCGTTCACGTTCCGTCCTCGCACGTTCCTGTTGCCACATCATGAGCTGCGCTTGCAGGATCAGACCGCCGAGTTCGCACACGGCCGGACTCCCGTTTCATAAGCTTGCCGCCCGGCCGCGTCCCGCGGACGCAAGCACTGCCAGCAATGCTGGCATTCGGCTCGCACGGGCTAGACTAAGCTAAATATCCGCTCTTGTCCAGCCCCCCCAAACACAAAACTGTATCGCAATCTACGTATTCAAATTGTTTTGCTTTAACTATCAGGAAAAATCCTGACAGAATTGCATCAATCGGCGACGGACAATAATATCCAACCGCAGGAAGAACACCCGAGATCCCGGCCACTGGCCGCGTTGGCGCCGGCGCGAAACGGGGGCCTGGCAGGCTGGGTTTCTGCCATTTTGGCGGGTCATTTGACAACTTCTTCGTGTAGGCAGGGCACTCCGTGGCCCGCCATTTTCCTGGCCACGGAGTGTCCGGGCTACACTTGTCCAGACGGGGAAACCGCTATCCGGCAACGTGTGACTGCGATGCGACCGGGTCACGCAGACGACAGTTGCCGTCGCAGTGCCGCTTAATGAAGGCAAGGCACTGCTCTCTCGTGCCCGACTCGCCGACGTCCTCCCAGCCAAGGGCGTTCGACCGGTCCGCGGGCCAAATCGAGCAGACGTTATCCGAGTTCTTAACGACTTTCAAGCGGCCGTCTTGCCAATCCGGATACTCTTCGGACATCAGGGATCCCCCAAGAAAAAACCTCGGAATCTTTGTTCACGGAATATGAAACCCGGTCAGTTTCGAATCCATTCGGAGATATCCGGAGTCTCCTTCCTCGGCGACGATGCGAAGTTCCCGCACCATGCCCGTCCCCGGCGCAAACCAGCGGACGAAACGAACGGGCACCTCCTTCTCACCGCCGAAGAAACTCCGTTCCATGATGGTCATCGAGAGCGAGACTCGGACACAGTCGGAAAATCGCAATGCCTCGTAAGCAAAAGTCTCCCCAAGAGCGACTTCCCCCGACAATTTCGTAATGGCCGGCTGCGCCTCGCCATGCCACGTATGCCCGTCTTCGGGATGCCTCGGGAGCAACAAAAGTTCTTTGCCTTCGGCGCCCTGTACCGCGGCGTAGATGCCCTGTTCGGACGCGCGGTAGAATTGATCGGGCACGCGCATGCCCGCGCCGGAAGTTTCCGTGACGAATTTCACGTAGCGTTTGCCGTCGACTTCTTTTTCACCTCGGACGATCCTGGTGGCCTTCAACGTCCGTGGAGCCCCGCCGGACCGCACCACCTCAACGTCGTATTCCCAACGCGCGCCCTCGGTTAACGGGAAGTACATGGGATCTCGTCCGTACGGCAGTGAGGAGTTGGCCAGAACCGTCATGCAAACCGCACCCAAGAAAGGTAAAGTCCAACAGTTCGCTGCCGTGTGAAGTGGCTTGACCATGATCTACTGCCCCGGTTTCTGGCGATAGGGCTTTCCCGATTGATACAAGGCGAGTCGAGAACGCAACTCGTCCTGTTTGCCCGCGGCGCCAAGTTCCAACGCCTTGGACTGCCACATCACGGCGCCGGCAAAATCGCCTGTCTCGGCATACGCGGCCGCCAGTGTATTCAGAAACGGTGCAAAACGGTGTTTGTCGAGTTGGCAGAGCCGTTGGGCAATTTGAACGGCCTCCGCGCCGCTTCGGAACTGCTGATCGGGACAGGTAGCCAACAGCAGGGCGAGGTTGTTCGCGGGCGAGTCCAGAGGGTCGAGCAATCGCTGGGTGTCGGGTTGCGGTTGCGCGGCCCAACCGGCGGCTTCCGAGAGCAGGCGGCTCCGCGTGTTGCGGGAAAAGAGGGCATCCGGGTCGAGACTGATTGCCGCACGGAAGTCGGCGATCGCCTTCTCCATTTCCCCCATCGTCGCCCAGGCCAGGGCGCGGTTATTGTACGCGCTATCGAAAACGGGGTTGAGCCGGAGCGCCTCGTTGAAATCCGCGATGGCTTTCATCGTGCTATTGCCATCGGCAAGCCACGCCTTGCCGCGCTGATTGAAGGCAAACGCCAATTCCGGGGAAAGACGGATCGCCTCATTGAAATCGGTAATGGCGGCGGGCACATCGTTCTTACCCCCGCGGGCAAGCCCCCGCAGGCAATAGATCACCGCCAGTTCGTCGCCGCTGAGCCGCTGCGACGGGTGTGTCCGAATCGCTTCGGAAAAATCGGCGATGGCTTTGTCGTACTCGGAGGCAAGCGACCAGGCCAGGCCCCGGTCGGCATACAACAACGGGGAGGGGCGAACCATCAGCGCGCGATTGAAATCGGCGACAGCCTTTTCCGCGATACCGAACGCAAGATACGCCTTTCCTCGGCAGCGCAACCACTCCACATCGCCGGGCTGACGCAAGATCTGCTGTGAAAAGTAGGCGACGGCCTGCCCGCGTGGAATCACGTCTCGCTGGGATACCCAGCCCGATTTGCCCTGAGTCACCCACAGCCACTCGCCGTTCACCGACTCGACGCCAAGGATCGTTCCGTGGCGGACGAAATGCACGCGGCTGTCGTCGATCTTCAGTGGGGATTGGCGGACAGTAATGACCACGTCACCTGGCCGAACTGGTGGTTCGCCGCACCTCGAAAGAGCCGGTATTAGAACCTGTATGCTCAGCAGTAGTAATGTCAACCAGTGGAACCGCGTGCTCATTAAACTCCGCCATAGTACTGTAAGTGCCAGGAAACTCCTGCAAGTCGCAGCAACTACCGGCTCGTTAGTTAACGGCAAACCTCCCAAATTGTCAAGTCGCCCCCATCGTTCTTTCCGGTTTTTTGTCCCCAAGCTGTTGATACTTCGCAAGTTCCAATCGCAAGGAAATTTCCCTAGAATGCCATTCCACTCGCGATCGAAGATGACGCAATGGACGATCTCGCTGAAACGCGGATCCCGATAGGCCGCGAAGCTTCGCAAATGCCCAGCCCGCCGGGGCTCGGTAAACGAGGGTGCGCCGAAGTCACTGCGGGCGGTAGAAGGTTCAGCCCGGAATCTCACTTCCGTAATGGCGCCGGACTGCTTTCGCCCTTCAGCAGTGGTTCCATTTCTAGTGCCTTCAACGGCTGCGACGAAGAAGGGCAAGTTCCCACAGCAACATGTAATCGTAGCGGATCGGGCTCGAAGATCATCGTTTGGACCGTCTGGAGGCCCTGGTTCACCTCGTCGAGCTTACGAGCTACGGCGTCAAGCGTCAGCCGACCACTCTTGGTGGCCCGCAGAAGCCCCGCGTACCTTGGACAGACTTCGGCCGGGAGGTTCCGGCCCGCACGGAAATGGTTGGTGCAAGCACAAATGCCATTCACCGGTCGCCTTACCGCTGTCCCTCCAGGGCCCACTTCCACGACCGACCCACGCTGCCGATCACATAAAACAACACTCAGCACGGTGGTGTGTCGGCTTTTCTGCAACAGAGCCTCCGCCTCCTGCACGGTTGAGCATTCTTCCAATACTCGTCTGAGCACCATGGTACAGGGTGTGCCTTTCGGGTCGAAATTGGCGGATTCGTCGCCCGACCGAAACACGCCGTGCAGCGCGAGTGCTAATCCCCGCTCGTTCATACCGGAAAACACACCGAACACGCCGGGAAAGGCGACCGAGACGAAAGCGATCTTTCCCTCGGGTCGGCAGACGACGACCAAACCATACTGCTGGAGTACACCGGCCGAGAAGATATCCAGATTTCGCCCGAGAATTGGCGCTCCGGTCGCGCTTCGCTCGCTTTCCAGGACGAGCGAGGAGCAGCCGAATCCGCCGTAGATATCCAGCAAGGCGTTCATGCCGAGCAACTTGTCGCGTTCCAGACCACTCGACTGGGCAAAGGCTTCCAACTCTCGACGATGGTCGGCCGGAAGCTGATCAAGCATCTCTCGTGCCATGGCGAGGAGTTGCGGCCATCGGCTTCCCTCTCCCATGAGGGTTACCAACGCGCGGGGGAAATCGAGCAGGCGTTTCGCCGCGGCTGCCGTGAGTTCCGCCGTCTGGTGCCCGATCTCGTCCGGCCGACCTGCGACGACCAAAACCGGCACCTCGTTGATATACTTCAATTTGGCTTTCCCCGATGCGCCCCCTTGAAAACGGTAGGGCCCCCAGGCCAGCGACCAATGGGGCCAGAGGATCAATCCTGCGGTGACGAGACTCCGCAATTTAAGCCAGAAGTTCATTTCCCGCCCGCTGACTTGATAGCGTTTGCAGTTCGTACCGCAACGTGAAAAACAGGATCGAGGCTGTCAACCCAAAACGCTACACGCCGCGGCCGAAGCGGTCAAGCCTCCCAGCGTTCCGAACAATAGGCAATGATGACGGGCCGCACAAATCGGTCTGCCGCGGGATTGCGGCGTGCAATTCGGGTGACAAGCAATTACACTGGTCTACCGTTGGCGGTTGCCTGCAGAGGAGAGGTTCGATGCGTTATTCACCGGTAAACCGAAAGACACAACTGGTCGCTGTGGCGGTCCTCGCTCTCGCCGTCTCCTCCCGTGGCAGCGCTCAACAGCCGCTTCGTCCGGGCGACCAGGTCCGAACGACGCAAGAGGCGGAACTGAAAGCGGGCCAAGAGACTCTCCACGTTGTGCGTCCGGGGACCGTTCTTGCCGTTCAACAGGTTCAAGCCCCCTGGGTCGCGGTCACGCTCACCGAGGACGGTCGGCCACTGAGCGGCTGGATCCAGCAGCGACAGGTCGTCCGGGTCGAGCAGGCTGCCAGTGACGAGCGAGTTTCCGTCCGGCCGACGCCGCCCGCAGTTCGGCTTCAATCCGAGGAGACTTCTCTTGGCAAGGCGCCCGAAGGAATCGTTTGGTCTTCCTGTACGGCAAACGCGGACGGGACACGGGTGGCCTATGCCGTGCGCCGCGACGGCCGGTGGTGGATCACACTCAACGGCGCCGAGGGCCCAAAATACGATGAGATCGCTGCCGGCCACCCCCGGTTCAGCCCCGACGGGAAAAGGTTGGCGTACACGGCTCGCCGCGCAGACCGTTGGCTGGCAATCATCGACGGCCGCGAGAGCGCGCCGTTTGAGAAGATCGGCGCCGACTTTCCGGTGTTTAGTGCGGATAGCGGCCACGTGGCCTATTCGGCAGTGCGTGACGGTGCGGCGACAGTGGTCATCGATAACGAGGAGCGACGGTACGAAGACGTGCTGCCGGGCACTCCCCGATTCAGCCCGGACGGCAAGCGATCGGCGTACGGCGCCATGCGAGACGGCAAGTGGTTCGCGGTTGTCGACGGCGTTGAGGGGGAAGCGTACGACGAGTTGCGTCAGCGGGATCTTGTCTTCAGTCCGGACGGCAGTCGTGTGGCCTATGTGGCACGGCGTGGACGGCAGTGGCATGTCGTCGTTGACGGTTCTGTCGCGGAGGGTTGCGACTGGGCGGGATATCCGACTTTCAGCCGGGATGGAAGGCGATGGTGCTACGAGGCGGGGCGTGGTCAGAAGCGATGGCTTGTCGTGGACGGTGCCGAGTGGAAGCCGCACGAAGCAATCGGCGATTTCGTCTTCAGCCCCGACGGCAGTCGAACGGCGTACTGGGCCGAGGACGGCGGGCGCTGGCGGGTCGTTCTCGATGGCCGGGAACAAACGCCCTACGACGGCTACGGTGAAGCGTCCCTCACCTTCAGTCCGGACGGGCGCAGGGTGACCTATGTCGCCGTTCGTGGCCAGGGCGCTCTGGCGGTCATCGATGGGCGGGAGGATCCGCTCTACGAGAGGATGCTGGAAAGTACCCCGATCTTCAGCCCGGATAGTCGGCGAATCGCCTACGCAGGACTGCGGGATGGGAAGTGGCGGCTGGTGGTCGACGGCGCCGAGCGAGGAACGTATGACTTGATCGGCGAGCAGACGGTGCGGTTCGTTGGAGACGGCAGCGGGGTTGCCTGCCTGGCAGGGTTCGGCAACCGGGTGGCCATCGCTCTGGAAGGCAGCTTCGGCAACGACTACAATTTTTTCGTTCGCGGCAACTTATGGTCGAAGGCCGACCAGGATTGGTTCCGGACGGTTGCCGTTCGCAATGGCGAGCTTTTTCGCGTCGACGTCCGCATTATCTCCAACGGATCGCACAGCGCAAACCGGCTGTCCGGACCCGCGCCCGTGCGATGATCGCTCCGATGTCGCCCTGCCCCGGCGAGATCGGGGCCTCACGAAGTGGACAGAATAGACGTCAGACGGGCTTCACTTGTTCTGCTCGAGGCCCCTTCGGCCCACGCCCCTCGACGAAAGAGACCTTCTGCCCTTCGTAGAGGTCTTCGTATTCGACGCCGTCCAGATTCGACGAATGAAAGAAGATGTCTTTGTTCCCCGCCAGCGCGATGAAGCCAAATCCTTTGTCCGTCAGTTTCTTGATCGTACCTTCCGCCATAGCCATGTCCGTTCATACAGGAGTCACTGGTCGAGATGTCGCCCGGGTAACAGGACAGGCCGCCCATCGCCACCAGATTGGGGAAATATACCAGAATCTCTTTGCTTCCGCAACAGACTACTCGCTACGACTGAGCACCCGGCGCAGGAACGGGTTTGCGGGGCCAACAGGGATGGTTTAAGCTACCGATCCGGATTCTGGATTGTCGTGCCGTCGCAAGTTCAAGGAGGATCGAGAGATGACGAGCAAGGAAGCTCGGGAGCGGAAACTGACGGAAATTCAGGAGGTTGCGGAAGGCTGGGGAAAATGATTGCCCGAGAGGCATTTTCTCGACGGTCCGGGGCTGGACATGACGCTGGCCGACATGAAGGAATATGCCGTGGCGGCTTCTCGGGCCCTGGTGAAGGGGGCCGTGGAGTCAATGACCACCACTCAGGGAGAGCAACTGGGCGAAGAGGCTCCGTGCCCGCAAGATTGAGACTCCTGGCAGCCGGAGAGTTTGTTCCACACGTGTCTCAGTTCGCTGGCCACGAGCGAAGAGTCTGGGCCGATGATGGCTGCGGAGGCCGCCTACACGTGCTCGCTAACAGCGCCTAACGAACAACCATGTACCGCTTTCGTCGGATGGACGGGAAATCCGGGTGTCTTTGAACCTCAACGGCTTACGCTTACCCGCAGATTCTGCGGAAGAGCCTGTTTTTCAGCAGCGACGATGGTCATGAAGATGATCCTATCGCCAACGCGGCGAATTCCGGTGTTGGATCACCCGACCCGCACCGCGGCCGCAAACGCAGCATCAACGAAGGTGGCGCACGTCAGCCGCAGGTGGAGTAGCTTCGCAATTTCCCCGATCAGGCCGAAGGCCGCCCGCGATTCCCCACCTTCGACGCGAACGGCGACGGCGGGCCGAGCAAAGACGAATTCATCGCGAAGGGAGGAATGATCAAACCATACAGGCCGCGTCATTCCGAGCCGGTAGCGGCAATCGCCTCCGCCACGGTCTTCACGCCGATCGGCTGCTTGTCGTTGAAGGGGCCATCGGCGCTGCCCGCGGGCCAGGTGGCCGGGTCGGCGTATCGGCCGTCGTCCTGGTACTGCTTCTGCAAACGATCGATCTCGGCTTTCAGCTCGGCGAACTTCGCGGCGACTTCCGGCTTCGACGCCTCGCCCGCGGCATCGAGGAGATTGTGCTGCTCGCACGGGTCGACCACGAGATCGAACAACTCGTAGGCGTTCTTCTTCCAGTAGTGGATAAGCTTGTGCGTGGCCGTGCGGACGCCGAAGTGGGCGGCCGTGTTGTGATGGCCGGGGTCGTGGTAGTAGCGATAGTAAACCGTCGTTCGCCAGTCGGCGGGCGATTCGCCGTGCAAAAGCGGGACGAGCGAGCGGCCCTGCATGGATGCGGGAACAGGCAGGCCCGCAAGATCAAGAAATGTGGAGGCAATATCGATGTTGGCCACGAACGACGCGGGCGTGATGCCGGCACGAATGCCGGGGCCGCGAACAACGAGCGGAACACGCAGGCCGGGCTCATACATAAAACGCTTGTCGTAGAGGCCGAGTTCGCCGAGGTACCAGCCGTTGTCCGCCGAGTAAAAAACGACGGTGTTCCTGGCCAGGCCGGTCTGATCGAGGTAATCGAGAACCTTGCCGACGCCGTCGTCCACGCCCTGCACGCAGGCCAGGTAGTCCTGCATGTAGCGTTGGTACTTCCAACGGATGAGATCCTTGCCGGTGAGCGTCTTCCTGCTGCCGTCCGCCGCAGCGATTTCGACCTCGGCCGGCTTTTCGTTGAGCCACTGATTTCGAGCGCGTCCCATGAGGCCGGCGGGCGGTTCGAGCTTGAGGTCGCGGCGAGTGAGATCCTTGGCGACGGTCTGTTCGTTTGCCGGCAGCGCGGCGGGCCGAGTGGCATAGTCGTCCCAAAACGTCTCCGGCTCGGGGAAGGTTTTGCCTTGGAAGATCGCCTTGTTTCGCTCGTCGGGCTCCCACCAGCGGTGCGGCGCCTTTTGATGGAGCATGAGGAAGAACGGCTTCTGCTTCGGCCGCGTCTTGAGCCACTCGATTCCCAGATCCGTGGTCACCTCCGTGCAGTGCCCCTGGATGCTGAGTTTTCGGCCAGGCACGAGAAACTCGGGATCCCAGTATCGGCCCTGTCCGGGCAGCACGATCCAACGGTCAAAGCCGGTGGGATCCGAGCCGAGATGCCACTTGCCGATCATGCCGGTGTGATACCCGCCGGCCTGCAGATGCTTGGCGACGTTGTCGCGCGAGCCGTCGAAACGGTTGAAAACAGGAACGCCGTTGAGGTGAGAGTATTGCCCGGTAATCAGCGTGGCGCGACTCGGAGTGCAGATCGAGTTCGTGACGAAGGAATTGGTGAACCGAGCGCCGGCTTGGGCGAGGCGGTCGATGTGCGGCGTCGTATTGACCTTCGAACCGTAACACGAGATGGCCTGCTGCGCGTGGTCGTCGGAAAAGATGAAGAGGATGTTGGGCTTTGGCGACGGCGACTCGGCAGCCAGGCTCGCCGACGCGGCAATCAACGGCACGATGGCGGAAGCCACAATGAATGGGTGTCGTTTCATGGAAGTCAACTCTCAGCGGCGGGAAGGGCAGTACCTTCTGTCGTGAATGCCGGACCGCACAGCGACGGCATGCCATGTCGCAGTATCGCCCCGCGCCATGGCCGTGTCAATCGTCCGATGGTCCTTTCTCGACCCGATCGTCGGCAGCGACGACGCAGCGGCCGGGAGGCGGAAGACGTTGTACATTTTAGGGAAGCACTGAACGGCTGAAGGAAGCACTCAAAGCAAACCGGCCTCCACGAATCCGCGGGTTTCTCTCTGCTCGGGCCACTCTGGCGGGGCTCGGCTTTTTTTGGCGGAGCGTCATGGCGACGCTTTGTTCGCACGCGGCGCAAAGAGATGGAACTCCCGGATCGTCGGACCGCCCTCGCCATCGGTGATATTGAGGCGGACGACCCTTGCGGTGACCGGCTCGAACGTCACTTCGAGGTTTTCGCCGACGGACTTGCCGCGGTGGATGGTTTTCCAGCCGTCGTCATCCTTCCGCTGCAGCTCGAAGGCTTTCACGCGTACGCCGTAGTCCACGCACTCTTGGATCAAGGCGCGGTCGAACGTCTGCGGCTTGCCGAGGTCCACCTCCAGCCAGCACGGCCCGGTGGTAGCGTCGGTGGCCCAACGGGTGTGCTCATCGTCATCGACTGCCTTGGCCGCGCCGTAGGCGGCGTTTTGCTGGTAAACGGTGGAAGCGGTGGCTTGCACGCCCACGGTGAGCGATTGGCCAATGCTGGCAACAGGGATGGGAGCGATCTGAATGGCCGGCTTGTCGAGTTCGAGCACAACAATGGTGTCGATCGGGTGTCGGTCGGATTTCGGCACGGCGATTTCGATGCCGTCGGCTGTCTGCTTCACGGTCGCCTGGCCGCCGGCGAGCGTAACGCTCTTGACGATTCTTGCCGGAAGCGCGGGCAGCTTCAGCGTCTCCTCCGGCCACGCCAAGATGTGGACGAAGATCTTGTTGTCTTTGCGAGTGCTGGCGATGTGTTTGGCCGGCTGGAACGGGCCGCCGCGCGTGGCGTAGATACTCTCGCCATACTTTGCCAGCCACTCGCCCATCTCGTTGAGACGCTCGACCTGGCGCAGCTCGATTTCGCCCGTGGGCATCGGGCCGACATTGAAGAGCAGGTTGCCGTCGCCGCCGGCGGTGCGGATGAGGGTTTGCAGGCACTCGGGCAGGCTTTTCATCTTGTCGTCGGGTTTCCAGGCCCATTGGCGGCAGATCGTCATGCAGGTTTCCCACGGGTGTTCGATGTCGAAGCCGCCGACGCGCTGTTCGGGCGTGGCATAGTCGCCGCAGCCGCCGCCGGCGCGGTTGTTCACCAGGATGTCGGGCTGCAAAGTGCGGCAGAGGCGGACGTTTTCCGACCCCTCCGCGCGGTCGAATTCCTGCGGCACGTCGAACCACATCGTGGAAAGGGGCCCGTAGTTCGTAATCAATTCCTTGACCTGCGAGCGAAGGTAGCGGCGGTAGGCGGCGATGTCGGAGTTCTCGCGGCGAACCTTGCCTCCGGGGCTGGTCAGCGGGAAGTCGGGATGATGCCAGTCGCAAACCGAGTGATAAGTGCCGAAGGCGATGCCGGCGCGGCGGCAGGCATCGGCGAGTTCCTTCGTCACGTCGCGGGCCAACGGCGAGCGCATGATGTTGTAATCGGTCTCGCGGGTATCCCAGAGGCAGAAGCCGTCGTGGTGTTTGGTGGTCAGCACGATGTACTTCATGCCGGCGGCTTTGGCGACGGCCACCCACTGGTCGGCGTTGAACTTCGTCGGGTTGAACTTCTTATAGAGATTGTCGTACTCGTCGATCGGCGTCTGGCTCCCTCGCGACCAACCGATCTCCTGGCCGGTGAGGCTCACCGGGCCCCAATGGATGAACATGCCGAACCGCATGTCCTGCCAGCGTTCTAACGCTGCGGGATCCGGCTTGAGCCATGGTTCGGTGCTCGGTTCGGCTCCCGCCGCTGCCGCGGTCAACGCCATCAGCGCCGCGGCTGCCAACGTTCGGATCGTTCGCGCGTTCATGCTTCTTACTCCTTCTTCAGGTTGTGGATTCTACGATTTGCTTCTGCGGAGCAGCTTGATTGCGGGTATCGTCTTTGCAGTTCCTGCGTCACTCTTCGTGGAAAAGCTCTTCCATCGCGGCCCAGCACTCGCCGTCACCAAGGCTCTCCAGCGGCTTGAGGCAGGGCTTGCAGAGAGCCCACCATTGTTGCGTCGTCTCATCGGCAGCCATTGTCGCCATGTCTGCTGCAAAGTCGTCGCCGTGGTACTCGAAGTAGCTGAAGAGGATCTGTTGGCCGTCGTCCAGCGCCCGCAGATAGATCGAGTAGTTGCGGATGTTGCATTGGTGGATCATGCGGAGCACGTCCGACCAAACCGCCGCGTGCAGCCGCTTGTACTCTTCCGCCTTCTCGGGCCGCAGTCCGACCACCATGCCATACCGTTTCATTATTGTACCTCCGAAAACTCCGTCTGGACATCTCTCGTCGCCAGGTCGCCCGTGTAATTCCCGTAGGTCAACAACAGCACCGCCGCGATCAGCACGGTCAAAGCCGTCGCGAGAGTGACGCGGGTCAAACGCCGACACAATCGCCATTCGCGCAAGACGATTCCCACCACGTTGCTGATCAGCACCAGCATGATCATATGGATGGCCCAACTCGTAAACTTGTAGTGGCCCATCCGTACATGTCCCAGGTTATAGAAGAAGAACTGCCCGTACCAGAACAGGCCCGTAATCGCAGCCATGATCCAGTACGTCTGCCACGACCAGCCCCGCACTCGCCTTTCCGGCGTGTAGCAGGTGGCGGCAAATGTCGCACCGACGGCATGCATCGCCACGCCGAGCAGGGGATTGGAAATAATAGTGTCCATGGATGCCCTATCCCAGAGTCGGGTGCGTAATCTCGCCTCGCCGCCTTCCTTTTCGTACACGCCATCGAAGCCGGAAAGGCAGGCCAGCCTTCTCACCCGGCTGGAACTGCCTGCCGGAACGCATCGATGTCACCGCCAGGCCGTTCTGGTCCATCGCCTGGAAATATCAGCAGAACTCGACTCCGTTTTACCGGGCTGCGCTAGCATAACCAGCCCGATCCCACCCGCCAAGTACCATTGGACATCCGAGTTATGCCTTGAAAAACACACCGTTCCATCCCGCTCACGTCTCACTTACCATGAACCCGGAATTCGCACCCCTTTTGCGTGCGGCCGAGCGAAGCGAGGCCGGACTGCGAGGCCGCCTGTTCATCACTTTGGATTCGGGTATCCTATACGATTCCGCCTTGATCGCAGGCGAGAGGAGTGGTCCTGTCGACGACGGGCCTTCTCGGGTAGATGTCGTGGAGCCTTCTTCATGTTCATGCAGATATGTCCGGCGCTGATGGATTGGACCGTGTTTCTCGTGCTCTTCGCAGTGCTCTACGGCGCCGGCGAGCAGGGGTTCAGTGGCATGCAGTGTGCCTGGATTGGGGGCATTGGCCAATTGGCGTATATGATAACGAGCCTGTTGGCGGGGCTGGTACTGACCCGGCGCAACGCACGCGGCTTTCTGCTCGCCAGCACGGCGGGCGGCACGATGATGGGGATCGTCTGCCTGCAGTTGACCTCCTTTGCGCCGCAGATGGCGTGCCAGGCGTTGCTGTTCGTGTTCTTGGCTTTCTTCTTCAACTCCTTTCAGACCTTCATGCGGGGGGAGACGGCGCCCGGCGGCCTGGCGCTCACGGTGGGGCGATATACCCTGGCGTGGAGCAGCGGTAGTGCGGCCGGTTTTTTGAGTTCGGGTAGCCTCTACCAGCTTGGCACACTCGCCTTGTGCATGACGAATCTGCTGGTTGGAACAGTGATCCTCGTGGCGCTGCTCCGGCACAAGGCCCGTCCATATGCCATGCTTAGCGCGGACGAGCATGTTGACGATGCGGCGTTTGCCGAGCGAGGGGCAAACGTGCGCTACGTCGTGGTGGGCTGGTGCCTGATCTTCACGGCGATGTTTGTCCAGAGGCCGTTGCTGAGCCTGTGGCCGGCGGCGTGCGCACGCATGGCCATTCTGCCATTTCTACCCGGGTTGGTTCTGTCACTGCATATGGCGGTGCAGGGGGTCTGCGGCTACCGCGTGGCGGCCTTTGCCGCCTGGCGGTATCGCCGAATGCCGCTGGTGATCCTGCACGTTGCCGGTGCGTTTCTGCTCGGCTTGGCATGGCTGAAACCCGTTTTCCCAGTGAGCGCCGCGGCGATCATTGCATTGGGGCTGTACATGGGGTACGCCTATTTCTCCGCCGTGTACTACGCCAGCAACTCGGGGCGCCGGTCTCTCAACATCGGGGTGAATGAGTGTCTGGTCGGGATGGGTTCGTTCGCCGGGCTGTTTGCGGTGCAGTTGGGTGAGAGGCTGATGGGCAAGGATGGCGGCATGTTTGCTGTGTGCGCTATCGCCCTCCTGGTGTCGCTGCTGATCCAGATCACTCTCGCTTCGTTGCGCACCGCCCGAGCGACGGAGCCGGCGATCCCGCCCTCGACTCTGGCAGAAGTGCCAGTAGGCGTGGTGTCGAATTCCGCGATCGATGCGTGGCCAACTTCCGGTGAGTGAACACAACTTCGTCCTGCCGAGGAGCCTCTCTACACGATCGTCGCGGGATGGCGAGAGCCGGACGCGGGCGATTCATTGCGGCCCGACGACGTGGTGAAGAGGCGTCGGTGGTCGACAATGTCGGACAAGGGCGCTGGTCGGTAATCCTCGATTGCCAGCCGCGGCCATTCTCGGCTACTTTCAGGAATTCCTCTTTACGCCCGAGCAAGCGCGCGGGCCGGTCAAATATCTCTCGGGTGGAGACTCCACGACGAGATGACGTCGCCGACCTCTTATCCGCAAGATCGCGAAACGATCGTTCGGACCAACCATCACGTCCGGGCGATTGATCGGGAACTGGCCCATTGGCCACGGCTTCCAACTTCTTCTCGGCGGCCGCGAGCAGCTCCTTTCGCTTCCGCGCCCGCTCATCGGCCAACAATGGGTTGCGGCAAGATCCCGCTCGGCAAGCGGAACCTACTGCGCGTAACCCCGCTGCGACTGTGCCACGTCGATCGCCGCCAGCATATTCTCCAGCGGTACGTCCCCCTCCACGTCATGGGCGGGGGCGAAGATGTATCCGCCGTCGCTTCCCAACTCCAGCAATCGTCGGGCCTCGGCGCGGACGTCGTCGGCGCTGCCGAAGGGAAGCGTCCGCTGGGTCGATAGCCCGCCGTAGAAGGCGAGCCGGCCGCGATACGCCGGCAGAAGCGCCCAAACATCCATCACTTCCGGTTGAAAGGGATTGAAGCAGTTGAGGCCCGCCGCCACGAGGTCGTCGAACAACTCGTCGACGTCGCCGCAAGAATGGATCATCACGAACTTGCCCGCCGCGCGGACCACGCCATACATCCGCCGCAAGACCGGATAAACGAAGGTCCGCCAGTGGCGCGGGCCCATCTGCAGGCCCTGCTGCTGGCCCCAATCGTCGCCGAAGTAGACAGCGTCGATGTCGTAGCGCAACGCCTCTTCCACTTGGGCGATGTTGTAGTCGGCGATGGCGCCGAACATCTTGTGGACGAAGTGGGGGTGTTCCACGAAGTCGATCATCAGGTTTTCCATTCCCCGCAAGGTCCACGCCCGCTCGTAGAGCGAAAAGCCGATCTGAAATACGCGAAAGCGATCGGGAAACGCTTCGATCTTTCGCGGAATGTCTTCAAAGAAACGCGGGGCGCGCGGATCGGGGAAATCATAGCCGTCGAGCGTGGGCGCGGAAAGCAGGCAGCCTTCGACGTTGCCGATGTCCCGATCGACGGTGCGGTCCCAGACGACGCCGAAGACGTCTTGAAAACGGTTGTCCCCAAGGTCCGTGAAGAAACCGATATCGTTGCCCAGGCGGAGGAGGTGGTTGTCCAACGGCACTTCGATGTCGTCGCAGCCGTAGTGCCGCTCGAGCTTCGTTTTGGCTTCCTGGGTGAAGCCCATCGACCACGGTACATAGGGAGGCCGATTGCCCTCGAGAACGGTTCGGATTACGTCGCGCTTGGTCATCGAAGGTTCGCCTGGATTGGGGCTAAAGTCCATGTTGGCAACTTCTCCTCGCCCGGCGCGCAGGCCGTTGGCCGTTGCGGTTAAACGATTCAGGGTGCAGCCCAGCCGCGTTTGAGTTCACGAGAAGCCCTCCGGCGGCGGGCCGTCGATAAAGTACACATCGCGGTCGGGACGAGAGCCGGGTGTATGGATGTCGAGCATTACCAACGGTTCGTATCCGGCGACGAAGCCATGCGTCGTGCCGGGTGGAAGACGGAGGAAGTCGCCCGCAGCCAACGCGTACTCGCGGCCGTCGAGGATCGCTGTGCCGTAGCCGGACAGGACATAGTAGTATTCTTCAGCCACGCGGTGGTAGCTCACCCGCGTTCGTTGCCCCGCGGCAATTGTGACACGGTAGAACGTGCCCGCGGCTTCCTCTTCGGGGTCGATCAGCGATTCGATCGCGTAAGGCCCAAGGTGCTCAACACGGGCGGAATCGCCGCTAGCGCGATGGATCATTTGCACGGCGGCCCCTTGCGTTCGGTCGCATGCGGTAATGGGATTCGGTTCCGACGCGTGAGCCGCCCCTGTTCGTAGACGTCGTACAGATCGAAGAGCACCTCGCGGAGGTTGCCGTCGCGCTGGTCCAGCCGCCGCGCTATCTCTTCCGGGCCCACCAGGTCCGCTTTGTTGTCCAGCAAATCGCGGACAAGCTGATAGGCCAGATCGGCATCCATACGGGTCTCCAGCAGCAATGGCAGACGGACCCGCCGATGCGTGGTGATCAGCAATCCCAGCCCTCCACACCGGCAATGCCAAGATAAATGGAGCCGGCTTGGCAGGCTGAGCTGCTCGTAGCCATCGACGACGACGATCGCGGGCCGCGTCAGGCGAGCGGGCGCGATCGCCACGGGGAGCGTCCGCTGGCCGTCGTGCAATTCCACGTGAACAACGGACCTGCCGACCGCTCGTATCACCGGTAGCAGCGAGGCCAGAAGCGTCGATTTTCCCGTGCCATGAGGCCCGACGATCTGCCCCCGCCAGCCGGCTTGTTGCAGTTTGTCGACAAGGCTCGTGGCGGACTGGCCGGCCGGAAAGCGGAACCCCAGCGCACCGGGACGAACATGCCTTGCCGAGAAGGGATTGTCGGCCGGGGCAAAGTCGTCCGGCGCGGTCACGGGGCGGCTGCTTTCACGCTCAAGACGGCGCCAAGCCGGAAGGGCAGTTCGCCGACCACTTCCTTGCCGCGTTCGGAAAAGACGCGAACCCGCACGCACCACTTGATCTTGAGGATCGCTCCGTCGTAGCTCAACGGACTGTTGGGGAGCACCGTGCGAAATTCACCGGGCCGGCGGGGATCGATCCAACCGCCTTCTTCGGCGGAAATACGGCGGAAATCGTGGACCGCCATATCGGTGTCGCCCTTGCCGTCGGTATACCACAGGACGGAGACTTCGACCGCCTGGATTTCGTCCAACGCGAGCCAGTCGAAGCGGTATTCGCCCGAGATCTCTTCGCCGGGATGAAAGGCTCGGCCGTTGGCGTGAAAGCGGAGGGTAATGTTCGAATCGGTCATCGCGATTTCCCCCCCTCGCCGGGATAAACGATGATTGGAAAGCTTCGCTCGTAGTTGGGCCAGTTGGCCACGTCGCCTCGCACCAGCACGTTCCAGTTGACCTCGTTGTGCGGCGACTTGAACGAGTGCATGGCGCCCGGCGGGATTTCGAAATCGCAGAGGTTCTCAAAGGGCATGCCGCGATGAACCTCGAATCCCTCGCGGCGGAACAACGGCTGCTCGAAAACCCGCCGCGTTTCCGTGCGCGTGTCGGTGCCGTGGCGAAAGGTCGCCTCCTCCTCGCAGACCAGCAGTATCTCCATGGAATTGACGCGGAGCCGTCCCGTTTGCGAGAGAAAGATCTGGTAGCGCTCGCCGGGACGTAAGGGGTGGTCGGAGACCTCGACCATCGTCGGACCGATCCCGGTCGTCACCAGCAGTTGCCGGACGAAGTAGTAGATCAGACCAACGCCCACCAGCGCAAACGGCACGAGAAACACCGTCAGAAACCAATCGGGGGCGCCGCTGACGTGGCCGTTAATCGCGAAGACTACGAAAAGCCCCACGATGCCGTTCCAAAACAGGCAGGCCGCCAGGGTCGCCGCCAACGCCCAAAACGGCGACGCCGTCATGGGCAGCCGATAGCGTAGCGTCGTCCCCGGACTGTTGATGATATCGTACATGTTGGGCACGTTGGGAAAGTCCAGACCGCCGCCCGCCGGCTCGAACGGCGCCAGACTGGCCGCTTTCCGAACCAGTGCGCTACGCCGCTCGTCGGACTTCCCCCAACTGACGAGGCGGTAGATCAGGCCACCGCCGCCGATCAAGATCAGCGAGACGGGCACGGCGAACGTCACCCAGACCCACCATTCCAGACCGCGGACGAGGACCGCCGCCGTGCGGTCGGAAGGATCGTACCAGCAACGGTATTCGTGGCCCGCCTGGAATTGCCTCAGCACCCGCTGGGCATCGAGTTTATCGGGAGAGTAGCCGTTGCCGCGGACGTTGTGAACGTCGTAGGTCCAAACCACGTATGTCTCGCCTTCGATATCGTACTTGACCTGAATCTCCGGACGATAAAAGGGGCGGCCTTCTCGCTGGATGTGCCCGACGCGCATATCGAGAACGGCGCATCGGTGCGGCACAAACTCGTGCGTAGCTCGCCATTCGGGAATGACGAACGTGCCGATCAGTCCGGCCAGCCCGCCGCAACCCAGCAAGAAGAATACCGTGAAGAAAATCGCCTCGCCGGCGCTGCCGGCTTTGGCGGAACCGCTTCGCCGATGCCCTCGCTTCTTATCGTAGATGCGGATGCGACGCGCCAAGTTCCTTTTCTCCCGCGCGGGGCGCGAAAAGGCCCCTTCCGCACTTGCCGTGCGACGACCGATCGGAATAGGCAACTCAGCGGCGGGCTTTCGGCTCAACGTCAACTGATTCGCACCGGTTCGACGATGTCCGGTTGTCGCGACTTCCGATAGAAGCCGATTCCTTCCAGCGCCAAATACACTTCGTCGAGAGTCTTTTCGCCGAAATTGGAAATGCCCAACAGATCCTCGCGCGTGCAGTTCAGCAGATCCTGCACGGTGAATATCCCACGCTCTTCCAGGCAGTTCGTCGTGCGGACCGAAAGACCGATCTCCGCCGTGCTCATCTCCAGTTTCTCTTGCAGGTCGTCGGCGGCATTCCTTACGGTGCTCAGAGGAATACGGGTCTTCATGGGATCCCTCCCAAAAACATGGCGGTTCCGTCTCTAGTGTACAGCAGCCTTTGGGCCGCTCCCGGCGGACCCCTGCCGCCGGTAACCCAACAGTATATCACAGCCCTCCGGTTTGAAAAGTACAGCCGCAACGCTTCGCGAAACGCAAGAGGGGTGTCATGCCACCATTGTGTCGCGAAGCACGGTCCGCGTACGTTCGGCTCGTTTAACCGCAACGGCCAACGGCCTGCGCGGGGGGTGCCAACGAGACCCGCCACGGCACAGCCCGCGCAGGCCGTTGGCCGTTGCCGTTAAACGAGTCCTTCGGATCCTCGCCACAACTCGTATATTGAACACAACGACTTGAAGTGACCCCTGCCCGCCGTTACCCGTTCCGACGCCAAGGAGCATCCGCTTTGCAGCATCTTTTGGAGGGACTCACGCCGGCCCAACGCGAGGCCGTCGAGCACGTCGACGGCCCCCTGCTGATCCTGGCCGGCCCGGGCAGTGGAAAGACGCGCGTCATCACGCACCGCATCGCGCACCTCTGCGAACTGGGCGTTCCCGGTCGGCAGATCCTCGCGCTGACCTTCACGAACAAAGCCGCCGAGGAGATGCGGGCACGGGTGGAACGGCTTGTCCCCGGTCATGCGGTATGGCTGGGCACATACCATCGCTTCTGCGCCCGCCTGCTCCGCAAATATGCCCCCTTCCTGGGACTCCAGGAAAACTACACCATCTACGACACCGACGACAGCGGTCGGGCTCTCCGCCGGGCAATCGGCCGAACCAAGGTCGAACTGACGCACTTCACCCCCGACAATCTCGCCTACGCCATCAGTTGGGCTAAGAACAAGCTCATCACCGCCGACGAGTACGAAGCACGTCCCGGCCATCCCCTCGGGGCCCTGGTGAAGCGAGTCTATCCCGCCTACCAGGAACAACTCCGCAACGCCAATGCGGCCGATTTCGACGATCTCCTCTTGCACGTCGCCACCCTGCTCCGCGACAACCCCGAGATCCGCCAAACCCTCGACGAGCGCTACCGTTACGTCCTCGTCGACGAGTACCAGGATACCAATCTCGCGCAATACGCCATCGCCCGCGCCCTGTCGATCGACCATCCCAACCTGGCCGTTACCGGCGATCCCGATCAGTCGATCTATGGCTGGCGGGGGGCGAATCTGAAAAACATCCTCGAATTCGAGAAAGACTTCCCCAAGGTTCGCGTCGTGCGGCTGGAGCAGAATTACCGCAGTACGCAGCGAATCCTCCGCGTCGCCTCGCAATTGATCAGCCACAACGTCCAACGCAAACTCAAAGACCTTTACACCGCCAATGGCGAAGGCCGGCCGGTCCGACTCGTTGTCTATCCCAACCAGACGGAAGAGGCCCGGGCGATCGCCGCACGCATCGCCGAAGAAATCCACGCCGGGCGACGGCGGGGAAGGGATTTCGCCGTTTTCTACCGCGTCAATGCGCTGTCGCGGGCGTTGGAATTGGCGCTCGGCGAACAGGGCATCCCCTACCAGCTCGTCAACGGCGTGGCCTTTTTCGATCGCCGGGAGGTCCGGGACACGCTGGCCTACCTCCGCCTCTTGAATAACCCGCGGGACGACATCGCCCTGCTCCGCGTGATCAACACGCCTGCCCGCGGCATCGGCAAGACCACGCTGGATCGCATCGGCCAGTACGCTCTCGCCCACGCCCTGCCTTTGATCGACGCGGCTCGCGATTGCGGCAAAATCGATTCGCTCAGCAAGCGGGCCGTCGGGCAGGTCGCGCGCTTTGTGGGACTCTTCGACCGGTTGGTGGCCGTGGCCGCCGGTCCGGTCGAGGAGATCCTGGGTTACCTGTTGGAAGAAACCGGCTACCGGCGTCAGTTCGAGCACACCGAGGACGAAGAGAACGAGCAACGTCTGGCCAACATCGAGGAATTGCTCACCGTCGCCCGCCAGTTCGACGAGCGGAACCATCACGGGCGGCCTTTGGAGGAGTTTCTGGAAGAGACAAGCCTCACCAACGACACGGACGATTGGGAAGGGGAAGCCGACCGTGTCACGCTCATGACCCTGCACGCCTCCAAAGGGCTGGAGTTTCCCGTCGTCTTCCTGGTGGCAGTCGAGGAGGGGCTCTTGCCGCACGAGCGGAGCCGCGATCGGCTCGATCAGCTTGAAGAAGAGCGGCGGCTGATGTTCGTCGGAATCACGCGTGCCCGGGAAGAGTTGCAGATCAGCATGTCAGCCTACCGTGATTTCCGCGGCCAGCGGAAGATGACCGTGCCCAGTCCCTTCCTCATGGACTTGCCACGCGCGGAAATGGAGGTCCACGAGTTGGAGTCGGCTTGGCCCGACCCCTTCAAAGACGACGACCCCGAGTATCCATTCTGCGATGATGCTCCGCTGCAGGGGGCCTCGGTGGAGCAAACGCCGCGGCCGTCCGGCCGCGTCATCATGCCCCCGTTGACCACGGCGGCCGAGATGGCCGGCGGCGGCCCCTTGCCGGCGGCCAACGCCGACGACTTCCGGCAGCACATGGTCGTTCGCCACCCCGAGTACGGCCTCGGCCGCGTCGTTGCGCTCAGCGGCAGCGGGCCGATGCGGCAGGCCACCGTCGACTTTGCCTCGGCGGCGGGCCGAAAGAAATTCATCATCGCCAAGAGCCCGCTGCGTCCCGTGCGATGAATACGCTAGCGACGCGGAATTTGTGGGAAAGGCAGGGTTCCCGGTTGATCGATTGCCGCACACTGGGCCGCCCAAGGCGTTGTCCTGTCCTCGCAGTGCGGGTAGGATAGGCTCCAGACGCATGGGCGTCGGCTCGCGCTCGTGATCTAGCGAGGTGTTCCTCATCGGCAGTGAGAACATGGCTGCAAACGGCGACAACCCGATGCCCTCCTCCAGCCGGGCCGCGATTGCCGACCGGATCGACTGCATCTGCGACGAATTCGAGGCGGAGATCCTTGCCGGCCGGGAGCCGCGGATCGAGTCGTTTCTGGATCCGCAGCCGGAAGAAATCCGGCCGCGGCTCTTCAAGGAACTCCTGCTGTTGGAACTCGACTATCGGCAGAGACGAGGTGAGTCGCCGCGGCTGGAAGAGTATGCGTCGCGGTTTATGGTGTACCGGTCCATCCTTGTCGGCGCGGGGCTCGTCTCGAAAGCGAGCACTGACGCCGAGGCGGACCCCGCGGCCAAGACCACGACATGGCAGCCGTCGCCCGGCCGTTCCTCCCGTTTTCAGTTTCTCCGCAACCTGGGCAGCGGCGCGTTCGGCACGGTGTGGCTGGCCCGCGATCAACAATTGGACCGCGTCGTAGCCGTGAAGGTTCCGCTCAAGGGAACCTTGACGGCCAAAGAAGAAGAGCTGTTTCTCCGCGAGGCGAAATCGGCGGCCCAACTGCACCACCCGCATATCGTGCGGGTTTATGAAGCGGGACGCGACGGCGAGCAGGTGTTTATCGTCTCGGAGTTCATCGAAGGCACGACGCTGAAGTCGCACCGCGAGACCCGCGAGTACACGCCCGCGGAAAGCGCCGAACTGTGCGCCCGAGTGGCCGAGGCCCTGGAGCACGCTCACCAGCGGGGCGTGATTCATCGCGACCTCAAGCCGGGCAACATCCTGATCGACGAGACAGGCGAGCCGCACATCGCCGATTTCGGCTTGGCCAAGCGAGAGACGACCGACGCGACGTGGACGCGAGCCGGGGAGGTTTTTGGGACTCCGGCGTACATGTCGCCGGAGCAGGCCCGCGGCGACAGCGCGAGGGTCGACCGGCGGAGCGACGTTTACTCGCTGGGCGTGATCCTCTATGAGCTGCTCGTCGGTGAGCGGCCCTTCACGGGCGACGTAGCGTCGGTACTCTCCAAAACGCTCTACCTGGATCCGGTGCCGCCGCGGAAGCACAACAGCCGGATCCCTCTTGACCTGGAGACGATCTGCCTGAAGGCGATGGCCAAACGCCCGCAGGACCGCTACGCGACGGCGGCGGAGATGGCGGCCGACTTGCGGCGGTTTCTTGGCGGCGAGTGTGTGCTGGCACGGCGGATCGGGCCGTTTGGCCGAGCCTGGCGATGGGCCCGCCGCAGGCCCAAAGACGTCGCCTCCGCGGTGTTGGGGCTGATGGCTCTGGGGGCGATTGCCGTCCTGCTCAACAAGCCCGCCAAGGAACTGCCAGACAATCCTGCCGCGAGTTCGCTGAGACTGGTGTCTTTGGAAACGAAACCACCCGGGGCCGAAGTGGCTTTTTTTCCACGAGACGCATGGACTGGGGAGCCTTTGCCGCGGAAGCGTATCCTAGCCGCTGGGCGTTCACCGGTTCGCGTCGAACTTCCGCCGGGCGAGTACCTGGTGGTGGCCAAGCTGGATGAGGGGCGTTTCCACGAAGTGTTTCGGCATGTCCCGAGCGAGCAGGAGGGCCTTCCCGGGGTTTATCCTCATCTACGATGGGCGGTGAGCGATGAGGGCACGGTGCGCATTCCGGAAATCGAAATCCCCAGCGCGTCGGTGACCGACGGAATGGCGGTGATCGAGGGTTCCGATCGTTTCGCCATGGGGCTGGCAGATTCGACGGAAACGCCGCTGCACCATCGCCGCATTCCTTCCTTCTTGATCGACCCTCGGGAGTTCTCGGTGGCGGATTACCGTGTTGTCGCCGGAAGCGGGCCGCCTGATTTGAAATGGCAAGAGGTACCGGATGACCATGCCGTCAGCAGCTCTTACAACGACGTTCAACGGTGCGCGGAAAGAGCAGGGAAACGACTACCGACCGAAGCCGAGTATGAGTACGCGGCAACCGGTGGCGGACGGTTGCGGTATCCTTGGGGAGGTGAGGTTCCGCCGGAAGGTGCGTATGAGAAAATCGGGCCGGTGGGCACGCCGGCATGGGATCGCCTTGACTTAACGCCGCCTGTCTTCGGGCTGGTATCAAACGTGGCGGAGTGGACGTCTACGTGGTTCACGCTGTACCCGCAATATCGCGCGGCGGGAGTCCGTGAGGCGCGAAGCCCCTGCGATTACCGTGTCGCACGTGGCGGTAACGGCGCCGTCATAGCAGGGGACGGCGCCGTCACGATCCAACAGCGCGACCCGCGTAGTCGGGAGCGTGTCGCAACCTACACCATCAAGCCGGGCCTCGGTTTCCGCTGCGTACGCAGTGTCAAGGCCCGTTGGGAACCGGAGGATTTCGAGGCCGTGCTGCCCAGTCCACCGCATTAGGCCGGCTGGCACCCTGCGGCCCCTCTCAGTGTGCCAATATTTAGCGGGTGCCTTCCGGAAGGTTCGCACAGGCGAGACGCACGATCGCGGTGACCGGGATTCCCATGTCTTCCAGATGGAACCGGACGACACGTCCCTTCATTATCACGTGCTTGTCGGGAACGGGATGAGGGTTCGGCGCTCCTCTAGCGACCTCATACGCGACATAACGGGTCTTTTTGTTTGGGAAGTCGGGATGGCTGAGTTCGTACGTGAAGACGATCGCGAATGCCGGCATGCCGGTAACTGGATGCTTGAACTGGACGGGCCTTTTGCGTTTCAATGTGACGGTAACCTTCTGTTGAGGAAACGTGGGCTCGTCACCGGGCGCCATGAGATTACCTGAATAGCATCCGTAGGAGCCATGGCTTTTTGTCCGAGAGTGCTCGGTTTTTCCATAGGTAGATGGGCAGCGATTCGGATCCAGAACGCATTCCCAACACGGCTCGTAGTTGCCTTCCATCCAGGCAGCAGTGGGAACAGATATGCAACAATCTTCGTAGTAATCGCAGTACCAGAATTCTACGTCCATCAGGAACAGAGGGCACGCGCAGCCCCCTCTGCTATTGGCTGCAGGCTTTTCCGTTTCGCCGCATCCGCAGGGTTTTTCCGCCGCGACCAGGATCGGTGACGGTAGGAGAGCCAGAACTGAAATCGCAAGTAGTCTCATCATGTCAGAACTCCTGCTGCAAAAAATGGGAACAACCGGACTGCCTTGGTGCGTTGTTACTTGGTGTCCCGTTGGACAAGCCGGACGTCGCAGGTGAGCATGCCGAGGCTGACACGGTAGGACGTGGCCGACGTTTGCTGAACGTAGCGGGCCGGCACGACGTAGTCGGGCTGATAGCCTTCGTCGGCCTCGATCTCGTAGGCCCAGCAGACAACCCGCGCTACAGCCTTCTTCATCGCCTCGCGGTGTTCCTCTTTTGCCTGAAACCGCTCGGGCCGGAATTCGACCAGAAACATCTTGGCGTCGTACGTCCGCCCTTGGGGAGTGTGGATCCGCAAGAAACGCGTGAGGACGATTTCGTTGCCCTGGGAAAAATGCGCCGACGCGCTCCAGTGGAGCGGCTCCTCGATCCCTCGCACTGCGCCCGGCGACCATGGAACGTCATCCTGGCGTTGTGCATCGTCGGAGGCGAGGTCTTCCTGGGCGCTGAGCCGAAGGGTGCCCGCGCCCAACGCGATTGCCGCGCCGACTAAGGCTGCCGATAACAGGTGAAGTCGCTTCATAACCGTCTCCTCCACGTTGACCTGCAATCCAGGCCACTGAAAAAGGGGACAGGCACCGCAACGCGTCGCGGTTCGACTTGGCAGCAACAACAATTGGTTGCGGAGCCAGTCCCCTTTTTCAGCAGCCATCCATGGTCAACCTCGAACGCGAAGGTTCGACGTTGGCCGTCCTTGGCCAAGGCTCGGTCTGCCGCAACCCGCCGACTTACGGCCGCGCGACGACCTGCCCATCGTCGCGGGTGGCGAGCTGCTTGAGGGTTAGCAACTCCATCGTTTCGGAAAGGAACGAAACGCTCCCATCCGCATAAAGAGCCAACACGCCGCCGGGATGAGCGGAGACCAAGGGATGGTTTGCCCCATTGTTCACATACACGCCGGCCAACCAGGTGGAAGCCCCTTGCCTGACGGCCCGAGTCCCGACCGGATATCGGATCGTCGTAATGTTCCAACTCGGCGGCGGGTTCGCGACGGAGTGGTAGCTGCTCGGGGCGCCGTCGGCCGCCGTACCGGCGAGCCAGCCGTTGGGACGGCCTTTGTCGATATCGAGTTTGTTTCCAGAACTGTCGTGGCCATAATCGGAGATCTCGCTGACGACCATCACGTTGCTCGTGCCATCGGTAACGTCGCGAAGGCGGACATTCCGGTTGGGGATCAGCAGACCGCCAGCGGAAATTCGGCCCGTCAGGATTGGACCGCCGAGGCAGCAAGGGCTTGTACGGCTTTCTGGAAACATCGCGCCCGACATGGAATCGCCCGTGCCGTCCGTCGCGCCGGCGATTCCCACGTAGGAAGGCCGCGTCAGATCGAACTGGCCCACTTTGATCGTCTCGTCCAGCGGGCTGGATGGGCACAGCATCATATCCATCGTGATCCCGCTGGCGGCACTGCCGTTGTTCGTATTCACTCCGGCCATACCGCAATTGGGCGACACCTGGTCCAGCTTGTCGTAGAGCGAGCTTTGCTCGAGGTATGGCAAAATGCCAACCCACCAACTCATCCCGGTGGTCGTCCCGATCGCATTGCGCTGAGCGTGTCGCGCGCCCACTGGAAAAGCCTGATGCACATCGTGGTAATTGTGCAGTGCCAGCCCCGTCTGCTTGAGATGGTTGGAGCAAGACATCCGCCGCGCCGCTTCGCGGGCAGCCTGCACGGCCGGCAACAGCAGCGCGATTAACACCCCGATGATCGCGATGACCACCAGCAACTCGACGAGCGTGAAACCGAAATCCGGTCGAGAAGACAATCCCCGCTTGTGCATGGCAAATCCTTAATTCCTCGGAATGAAGGCGGGATGAAGGCGGCCATGATAGCCCGCATGAGGCGGGTGCCATTTTACACGCCGGAATACCCCGAGAAAAGGATTTTTGCTCGAAAAGCACGGAATTACCCCCCCAATAGATCAACCATGCAATTACCTCGCGCTGCGGGTGATGTCCAGCATGACTGATTGACAACGCCAAAGAGACACGCGGGCTGAACGGGGCAAGTGTCTACGCACTTTGTTTCCAGGATTGAGTTCAATCGTCCTGCCCGTTTGCTAACAATTTTCAGTGAGTAGATGCAGTCGCTTCCGCTGCCGGGTACACTGGCTTCCTAACGGGATTTGCCGCTGGGAAGCAAGTCTCGCTATTAGACCAAGCGTAATCCACTGCCCCTTCGCGACATTTCCGGCCAAGATTTTTGGGCATGGTTCAAAAACGGGGACTGGCTCCGAGCCAAACAGCCCTTTGCCTGCCGAAAACATGTCCTGGCGAGGTGCCTGTCCCCGTTTTTGAGCCACCAGATTTTGCAGCACGACGAAAGAATGCCCGAAAGCTCGATCACCCAGTGGATCGCCGCACTGAAAAAAGGCGACGTCCTGGTAGTACAGCAACTCTGGGAAAAATACGCAGAGAGACTCGTCGTGCTGGCTCGTCGGCGCCTGGCGGATTCACCGCGGGCGGTGTCGGACGAGGAGGATATTGCGCTGAGTGCCTTCCGGACGGTATGCCACGCGGCGGCCAACGGCCGTTTCTCCGACCTGCGCAATCGTGACGAACTGTGGTGGCTGCTGCTGCGGGTGACGCGACACAAGATCCTGGACCAGATCCGCCGGGATCGGGCGGAAAAGCGGGGGGGGTAAGGTTTTCTCTCTTTCGAATTTTACGGCGGCCGTTGGCAGCTCGACGACAAACCCGCTTGAGGAGTTGATCAGCCAGGAGCCGAGCCCAGAATACTTTGCGATCCTCGCCGAGGAGCACGAGCGGCTGTTGAAACGACTCCGCGACGACCGGCTCCGCGAGGTGGCGCTGCTGCGACTGGAGGGTTTCACGCCGGAGGAAATCGCCGAGCAGATGCACGTGAGTACGCGAACCGTGCAGCGGAAGCTACGACTGATCGAGGAGCAGTGGAGTGAGGAATTGGCGGGATGAGGGGAATGACAGGCAAGTTGGAGGTTGCCCAGTCATGCATAAATGGTTCGTGTCCTCGGGATAGCCCCTCCCATCGCCAAGTGCCCGCTACGGCGCGTGCTATGAATACGCTACCGACGCGGTGTTTGTGGGAAGGGCTGGGTTCCCGGTTGGATCGAAGGCTGCCCGCCGGGCTGCGCCGTCGGCGACATCCCCGGCTGGGAAGCGGGCACCGTGCCCGCTTGACCCGGGCCAGGCGGAATCGCTATGGGTTGTCCGGGAGACTCTTCCGGCTTTTGTTCTGCTGTCCGAGCCAGCCCTTTTTCCAGACCTCGATCACAGAATGGGCATAAAATGACCCCACTGCCGCGGCAAGCGGGGCAAGCAGCGGCAACATTGACACTCCGGCCTAATTTCCTGCCGCTGACTGGGTCGACAGCCATCGTTTGCGCGCGTTGCTGCGTTACGGTTCCCGAACCTCCACACTGAGGGCAGGGGATGCGACATAGGCCGTTGCAGAAAAGGCAGCGGGGATCCTCAAAGAGTTTTCGATCAACTCCACCGAGCGGTTCTCCATCGGCCGCCAGCAACGGCATCAGTTGCCATCCGATGGTCGCGTCGAACACGGCAGACGCGTTGGTTTTCTGGCAGAGCTTGTCCAAGGATCGTTTCGTTGCGGGATCCCAGAAATTGGAAGTTGTCGTCGTCGCTTTCAGCGCGTAGAGCTTTCCCAGATTATGCACAAGCTCCTCCGACGGTTCTCCCAATTCCATGGCCTTCTCAAAGGCATCGACCGTCTTCTTGAGTTTCTTCTGCCGCAGGTAAACCAAGGCCAGGTTGTTCCATGCGCGGCGCGCGGTCTCCTGGTCCTTGGCTTTGGTGCATTTGCGGAAGCACTCTTCCGCCGCAATAAAACTCAACTCGAAGTTTTCCAACAGTCCCAGCAGGAAATCCGGCCGGACGTCCTCGCCCGACGTTTTTCCCGCCTCGGTCAATTTGACTCGACCGCCCTTCAGGTCTCCGTTCATAATCATCTTCGTGGCGTCGACTAGCGTGCCCGTGAGCGGATCCGCCGGCGCGGGCCTGGCTGCGACTAGACGAGGGAGAAGCCTTTCACCGAGAGAGGCAATACTGACCTCATAGTTCATGCTGATTTGGTCGCCAAGTGTCTTGACCTCTTCGGATCGTTCCGCCTCATCAAAAAGCTCCAAGGCCAGTCGCAAGGCAACGAACTCCTCGTCCCCCGGGCTGTGTTCATCTTTGAAGATCCGCACCGCCAACGCCTGCTTCTCTTCCGGCGTGCCCGCCTGGCTCACCTGATACCGCTGCTGCAGTTGGTTCGCGATTCGCCACTGGCTGTCCTCGCCGGGCGGACGAAGTCTGAGTTGAGGGAGAAGACTCTCCTGCAACGATTCCTCGATGTCCCCGAACTCCGCGGCAAGCCGGCGGCGTGTCTCCTCAGCTTGCTGCAGGCTGCCCGCGGATTCGTACAGTTCCCCGGCCAACCGCCAAAGCACAAAACACTCATCCGCGGCTTGTCCCCCGGCCGAAGCCAATTGACAGAAACGGCCCGCCAGCACGTTCATGGCGTTCTTGTCGGCGGAGACTTCTGCCAGTTTCACGCCGTGCTGCTCATTGAGTTTTCGCGCGATGACCAACTGCACGTCGGCTGGCGGAGATGGATGCTCCGATTTCACAGGAACCGAAGGCCCGGGGGATGGACGATCCACGGGAATAATTGCGCCCGAAATCGGTTCCGACGACGCGGATCCGGTCGCCCCTGCCTTTGCCTCAACTTCCTGATCCCCCCCGTCTTCCCTTCCCTTTGACCCATTCTTTTCGGATTCATCTCCGTTCGGTTTCGTCGGGCTCTCGCCGGCCGGTGCCTTTTTCAGTAGGAACCGGCATAACAACGGGAACGCCTGCGGCGACTGTCCACTCGGAAATCGACCGGTCAGCGCGCCGGGCGACCAGGAGCATGGCAAGGGCCACCGCCGACTTTGCCTCGGCGGCGGGCCGAAAGAAATTCATCATCGCTAAGAGCCCGCTGCGGCCCGTGCGATGAATACGCTACCGACGCGGCAACATATTCTTAAGGCGAACGGGTCTCAGTTTGATCACCAGTGCAGTGCCTATGGTAAAGGCTGGGCTCCCTGTGGAACGGAGGGCACGCCTCCCGGTCGCATGCGCGGCGGCACTCCGCGCTGGGACGTCGGCATGGTCTGGCAGAAGGTGAAGAAGGTTCACCAGACCGCTCTGGTGACACCTGGCGTCGTGGCATGAGTCTTCCAGGTTTTCTGTGGATGGTTTCACAGAGCGCTCTCTGCCTGTACAATGGGGCCAAACTTCGTTTCGGGGGCAGCTACATATCTGATCGATGCGCAGGTAGTGATAGATCCCAGGAGTGGTCCGATGACTGCACAGTCGCTCGAATGGGTCGGCCTGGAATTGGCAGGACGGCGATACAGTGTCGCAGACAAGATCGGCGAGGGGGGGATGGGGTATGTGTACCGTGCCCAAGACCGCCGGCTCAACACGTGGGTTGTTCTCAAAGTTCCTCGCGCAGCGATTCTCGAAGACCCGGATGCCGTCCAGCGGTTCCTTCGTGAGATCCGTTCGTTGGTGCAATTGGCTCATCCGCATGTTGTTCGGATTACCGATGTAGGCAAGCATGAGGGGATACCCTACGCCGTTATGCAATACCTCTCCGGAGGGAGCCTGGAGGATAGGCGGCAGACGGGGGAGCACGGATCGCCTCTTCCCATAGTTCCATCGGAACTGAGAAGTTGGCTGCCCGATGTGGCGAAGGCACTCGACTTCGTCCATGCGCAAGGCTACGTCCACCGGGACGTGAAGCCCGCGAACATCCTGTTCGACGATCACGGGAACGTGTATCTGAGTGATTTCGGAGTCATCAAAGCACTAGCTGCGGAGGGCCGGCAGACCCAGAGTACTGCGATAACTGGTCAGGGAATGGTACTCGGGACGCCGGAGTACATGGCGCCGGAAGTCATCATGGGCGAGGCGTACGATGGGCGAGCTGACCAGTACGCGCTCGGGGTGGTGATTTACGAACTTCTTTGCGGTCGAACTCCGTTTCAAGCGTCGACGCCGACGGCAATCCTGGTGCGACAAATCAAGGACTCGGCACCTGAACTTGAGTCGCTGCTTCCGGGGATTCCGAAGTCACTCTCAGATGCGGTGAAGAAGTCACTCGCGAAGAATCCCGAGGATCGATTCTGCTCCTGCACAGCCTTTGCACAAGCCGTGGTCGCGGGCTTGGAGGGGATGTCCGGATCCAACGGCGAGAGGCTGGTAACAACGGCGGTCGTTGGCCAGAGAGCCGGAAAAAAAAACAAGCTGCTCGGTGTGCTCGCACGGTTGTTCGCCATGCTTTTACTGTACATACAGCGGCTCTGGAGAGCAGAATGGTGGAGGATCAGCCCTCGACGCGTGCTTACGTGGCTAGGGACGGCCGCAGGTTTCCTGGTCGTCGGTGGTGGACGGCTAGTGGCTTGGATAACAGTGGGGCTTCCTACTGCAACAGTTCGAATGATAGATGGACTTCTGCGCAGATTGGCGGGGGAGGGTAACGCTGTTCTACACAATTTTCTTCGGCTGATGCTGATCCTGGTGCCCGTCACCGCGTATGCCATATCCAGGACGGAGTGGCTGAAGCCAGTGAAGCCAAAGATGTCGTTGTCTTTGCAGGGAATATCGGACCAGACGCTTGTCGTGGGTAACACGATGCATGTTTCTGCGAAAAGCACGGCACGGAACATAAAGGGGTCGCCACGGTTTTTGCTGGCTAAGGCGCCGCCGGGCGCCGCGATCGATTCGCGATTCGGGGAGATCACGTGGCAAGCGGGTACTCCTGGTGTTTATCGTGTTGTTGTTCGCGTCACTGCCGAGGGGTCGCACCTGACGGACGAAGAGGCGTTCACCATTCGGGTGGTTCCCAAGGACGCGCCGCCAGTGTTTGCCAGCATTCCTGACCAGGCGATCGAAGAGGGCAGTGCGTGGACGCTCACAGCAGACCTGGCGGAAATGGGGTATCCCCGTGGAGAACCCGAGTTCATCCCGTCTTCGCTCTTGCCGGATGGAATGGCGCTGGATTCGAAGACGGGCGTCTTGACGTGGACACCGACTAGTGAGCAGGCCGGACGGCGCTACGAAATTCGAGTGGCGGCGAGGAACGGGGCCGCCCCGAGGCTTCGTGGGGAAACGTCGTTTTCGATCGACGTGACGTTCCGGCGTCCCTTTATCGCGCCGATCCGCGACGTGTCGGTGCGTGCAGCGCCAGCGCCTGCCGCACCCCCGTCAACAGTTCCCTCTCTGCCTGTCGCAGAAAAGCAGGAGACGCAGACGCAGGAGTCAACTTTGGATCTGACGGGAGAGTGGCAGACGCCGGACGGTGCGTCCTATGAATTCAGGCACGAGGGCGAGAAACTCCGCGTAAATCTGATTCAAAGTCCGACCCTGTACGGGATGACCGCCTCACTGTCGCGTGAAGGCAGCTTCATGAAAGGTGATGGTACGATGACGATTAATGTCAGCGGGAGTTACTTTTCCCGCCAGACGAAAGATTTCGACGTGAGTCTGAAGTTCGCAGTGCCGGATGACCGGACGCCATCATTCATCGTCATGGACGTGGATGAGCCGGTCTTGAAGGCCGGTCGGAGCATCGGTACAAGGTCGAATCACTACGAGTTTACGAGAGTGACTACGCCCAGCATAGAAGGCCCACCCCGAGGCCGCCGGCGGGGTAGATAGAGTCTGGTAGCGAACCAAACGTGAGCATCGGGCGAGCGGTGGTGGTGCGGTCGAGAGGGCCGGTGGCCGGGTGGGGAAAGCGGACGAGGCACAGAGGAATGTGAGGTGGGAGCATGGCGATGGTGGGCGGCAGAGACAACTGGACGGGGGCACGTCTCGCCGAGGGACGGTACGAGATTACCAGGGTGCTGGGCGAAGGGGGGATGGGCTTCGTGTACGCCGCACGGGACCACTCCCTGAACGCGGACGTCGTGGTCAAAGTCCCGCGGCGCGCCATGCTCCAGGAAGACCCGCAGTTTGCGGCGCGCTTCCAGCGGGAAATCTCTGCGCTCGTGAAGCTCTCGCATCCCCACATCGTCGGCGTCCTGGACGTGGGAGAGCACGAGGGGTTGCCGTTCGCCGTCATGCAGTACCTGGACGGCGGAAGTCTCGATAACCGCCGACCGCGCGATAAAGAGGGGAAGCCGCGTCCGGTGGCTGTCGGGGGTCTGCGGGGATGGTTGGAGTACGTCGCCGACGCCCTCGACTTCATCCATGCGCAAGGCTACGTCCATCGGGACGTGAAGCCGGCGAACATCCTCTTCGACCGGCATAGGAACGTGTACCTCAGCGACTTCGGCATCGCCAAGGCATTGGCGGCCGAGGAAGGGCGGCAGGTGACGAGACTGACGGCGACGGGCATGGCACTCGGGACGCCGGAGTATATGGCGCCCGAGGTCATCATGGGGGAGAAATACGATGGCCGAGCGGATCAATATGCCTTGGGGGTGATGGTGCATGAGCTATTGGCGGGCGATGCGCCGTTCCACGCCACCTCGCCGGCGATGCTGCTCGTGCGGCACACCACCGATCCGCCGCCGCCGCTCGAGTCGCTGGTGAAGGGGATTCCCGCGCATGCGTCTGATGCGGTGCTCAGGGCGATGGCGAAGAATCCGGCGGAGCGGTTTGAGAGTTGTCGGGTGTTTGTGGATTGCGTCGCCGGGGTTGCGCGACACGAGTTTTCTTCGGTTGGTGGTGCTGGGCACGCTGGGGTAAGGACCAAAGAGTCGGCGAGCGCCGAGACTCGCGGGTTGTCGCAGAGCGTGAACCCCACGGGACTGAACAAGACCCTCCCTGTGTCGGCAAGCACGTCTCGCAGCATTCAGGATTCGTCGCGATGGGTGGAGACCATTGTCGAAAAGATTGGGGGAAAGCGTGGCAAAGGATTGCGTCAGACCCTTACAATCGGCGCGGCTGTAGTTGTAGTCGGTCTGCTGATGCTCTTTCTTGCTGTACCAAGACCTTCTTCTACATCGGTGGAAAGCAAGGGGTACGTTGAGCGCGAAGAGATCCTGGCGAGACACGGCGAGAAAGAGAAAGAGGATCCGACGCCGGTTCGGATTGAGGTACGCCATGATAAGGTGAGTTCGTCAGATCGTCGGAATAAGGTAGTTGGCGAACCCACTGAGATCATCACGCTAACTTCTAAAAACCAGTTTAGGCATGCGACGGGGGTCAGAGAGGTCTCGCTCAGTGAGGATAGTCGCTTCTTAGGATCAGCGTCCGAAGATGGACAGGTGCGGATTTGGGACACAAGATCCGGAGAAGTCTCTCATTCTTTCGATGTAACTGCCACTGCCATATGTGGCGGCGACATAAGGTTTTCCCCAGACAATCGCTTCGCTGCAGTAGTCAACGGATCTGAGGTCGACCTATGGGACGTGAATTCAGGCATGAAGATACGTTCGATTGCCCCAGGCGTTCGCGTCGAGTGCATAGCGTTCAATCGAACGGGAGAAGTGTTGGCGGTCGGCGGTGCGGGGCGCGACTTAATATTGTACGATGCGAATACTGGTAGCGTTATGAAGAAACTGAGAGGACATAACGACGTTCTAGTTGTGGTCGCCTCGTTCGACAATAGTGATGACACCCTAGTTACAATTAGTATCAATGGTATAGTGACAGCGTGGAACACGAGTTCAGGCGAATTGATACATAGATTTGAGACGTATCACACATGGCGACGGAAATCACGTACTGGCCTGGTTTTTGCCTTCGCAATGAGTTCCGATGGGAAAAGGGTGGCTTGTGGCGGCGGGAACGAGGTCTGCCTGTGGGATGTACGTTCTGAAAAGCAGCTTAAGGTGCTCTCATGTCGTTCTGCAGGTTGCTGCGCCCTTAGCCGAGATGGTCGTCTATTGGCGCTCGAAGGTGGAGAGGACGAAAACAATATTGATCTTTGGAATGTGAAGACCGGCACGCAGTTGGCTCGTCTGGTAGGTCATAAAGCATCTGTCGGGAGCATAGCCTTCTCCAATGATGGCAAGTCGTTAGCTTCTGGCAGTGACGACAGTACGGTTCGAATTTGGGAATTGGACACCGACGTGATAGGGGCATCAAAAGACGATGTCCAACCGAGCCAGGCGTCGGCAGAAGCGAACACGATCGACTCGCCGGAATGGGACAGTCTGGCCAGAGGCACACCACCGGGAGCAATCGCGGCAATGGAGACACCCTACAGCAACCACGTCGCTGTTCGCGGGAACGGAGACATGTTGGCGAGCGTGGGCCGGGACATGGAGATTCACCTGTACGATGCCGCAACGGGAAAGGAATTGAAGACGCTTTCGGGGCACACCGGGAACATCATCGAAGCGGACTTCAGTCCGGACGGGCTGACTTTGGCATCCGCGTCTTATGATAAGACTTTGCGGTTGTGGGATGTTGAAACCGGGAAACAGCGGATCCTCATCAACTTACCGAACCTCGGCACGCAACTGCGCTATGATCCAAAAGGCAGATTCATTGCAGTGGGGGTACATGAGCGGTCAGTCCTGCTTTACGAAGTTAAGACCAGAGATAGCTTTGAAATCTCCTACAAGAATGATGGAGCGAGGTTCTCCTTCACACCAGACGGAACGGGCATTATGATCGGAGAAGGAAAGCAGGTGCGGCTCTGGGAACTGGCGAAACGTAGAGTCGTGCGAACGTACGATGGTCTTGATGCGGCGGTGTATTCCGTCGATGTTGGCCCTAAGGGACGTTTCGTTGCAGCCGGGGATAACAACGGCAAGGCAGTGGTCTGGGAGCTTGCGACGGGGGAGTTCCTGGGCAACCTCACCGGACACACGGGACGCCCTGAGAAGCCAGGCGGTGTCTGGAGCGCAACCTTTCAGAAAGGATCGGCGGAGTACTTGGTCACTGCGGATTATTCTGGGCTCATTATCGTTTGGGACATTCGAGGACTGCGGGATGGCAAGGGTGCCGTGGAATCAAGGCGTTGGAAAATGGGCGGGACAGGATCGCTCGTTTCTTCGCCGAGCGGGAAAACATTCTTTTTTACGCAGGAGTGCGGATCGCAAACGAAGACGCGGACAACGGTCCTGCCCTTTGGCCGCGATAGCTAGAGGATGGGCGAGAACATAGCGTTGCATCCGAAGATGGCTGTCGAGGATAATAGTCGGGTGCTTGGCATGGCTGGGTGCTGGGAGGGTTTCCTTTCCCCAACACGGAACTAGGCTAGGCACGGCGAAGAAATACCTGTCAGTGATGCAGAAGGAAAAGTCATGAGCGGGACGCAGAAATGCCAGTATTGCAGCTTCTCTCCTTTGCCATACGGTGCGGACCGGTGTCCGCGCTGCGGGACAGAAATTGGCCGCGGAAACTCTGGAGGGAATGAGACATCGGAAGGAACACGTCTGGAATCGGTGGAAGATGTCCGGCGCTGGGTGGAACAGGAACGGTCTCGCCCCGCGAAGCAGGCGGCGACGCAGCAAAGAACGGAGGCACCGGAAGATTCGGCAATGCCGTTTCGTCCGATCCGCCGGGCGCCGATGGCGTTGCTCTGCGTCGTTGACGACGGCGGGGACGGGGGTGAATGGTTCCGCATTCGGGGCCCGGAGATTGTCGTTGGCCGGGATGAAGGCGACATCCGAATTCCGCAGGATAACGCACTCTCCGGGCGTCATTTCAAACTGGCTCGCATATCGACCAACGGGCGATTCACGTGGCAACTGACGGATCTCCAGAGCACGAACGGCACTTTTGTTCGTGTGGCAGCGGCGCTGCTGCAGGATGAGCAGGAGATTCTCATTGGAAGCCGCCGCTTTCGGTTCGAGGCGCCGCGTTTAGATCGTTCAGACGAAATGGCTTCTGCTTCTTCACAAGGCTCGCCGGCGCGGAAGACTACTCAGGGATGGCAAACGCTATCCGCCAGCAGCCTGGGGCCGGCGACTGCCACGTTGGTCGAACTAACGGCGGGGGGAGAAGGTCGGCGGATTGCGTTGAGAGACAGAGAACAATGGATCGGCGCTGATGGCGGACGATGTACTGTGATTGTGAGTGACGATCCGTTCGTGAGCAAACAGCACGCTAAACTGTTCTGTGACGACAAAGGGCGCTGGAACGTCAAAGACGGAAAGTCGCGGAACGGAACATGGCTTCGAGTCCAACAGATCCAAATTAGGAGCACCGCTGAACTTCAGGCGGGTGAACAGCGTTTCTTGGTGAGGATATTCCAATCGTGAGAATCCAACTGCAAGTCAGGCCTTCTCCGAACGAATCATTTGTTTGGGACCATCCAGGCCCGCAAATTCAGATTGGCCGTGCATCAGACTGTACGCTCCTTTTCAGTGGCCAGGCTGCAGAGACTGTCTCGTCGCATCATGCGTCGATTGAACTCGGCGTCGGAGGAGCCTTTCTGCGGGATCTGAATTCCACAAACGGCACACTGTGCAACGGGACGTCCGTCAGGCAGTTGATACCTCTGCGGGTAGGAGATCAGGTTCAACTGGGAAAAGGCGGCCCCCGGCTGGAGGTGCTGACAATCGACTTGGCTCAGGCTGCGTCGTCGAATGTTGTGTCTGGCCCCGCACAGAAATCCGGCACGAATACCCCAGCGGAATCCGGAGCGTCGCGCGAGAGTGCTGCCCCAGAGGGAGGAGCGCAGGCCGCGAGAGATCCCGCGACAATGCAGATGTTCGTCGCGACGATGGAACGACAGAACCGACAGACGCTGTACTTGGTCGGGAGTGCAGCGATGGTAATTCTGGCGACCGTGTTTGGCATTTTTATGATTCTCGCGAAACAGGACAGTTCGGAGCCGACAAAGTCCGAGGTGGCGGCCTCCACCATACCTCCTGCCATACCTCCAGTGGCTCCGGGACCGATACCTGCGCCCGCTGGTCCGGCGTCGCCCAAAACGGTGCCGCCGGCAGGTTCCGGGGAGCAACCTGCGACGAAAGCCGTTGACCTCCAGCAGGTGGCGGCTTCCTATGAGCAGTCGGTCGTGTGGTTGGGGGTGGAGGCGCGATCCGAGACGGCGGGAGTGTATCGTTTCCCGTTCTGCACCGGTTGGATCATACGACCGGATTGCGTGGCGACTACCGCCGATCAGATCGATTTTCTCGACGGGCAACAGAAGCGGCCTGGTCTGCGTGTTTTCGTGTACTACGATTCAATGCCCGAGAAGGTGATCTACGTGAAACAGTTGAAGGTCCACGGCAAGTACAATCGGCAGGACGGCGGAGCGGAAACGAGCAGGCATTATAATACGGGCATTGCCATCTTGGAGCGGAGTCTTCCCGTGTCAAGCCTTCCTGTTGTGGAAAGAAAGGACTTGGGAAGCAAGGTGGGCAGGGGCACGCAGGTTATTGCGGTCGGATACGCGCTGACTGAGTCGATCCAGAAGAACCCCATGGACCCGGCAAGCCCGCCGACCCGCCTTTCTAAGATCGGAAGAATTGCTGGGGCGGATGTCGCGAGCAGTGCGATCGATTTTCCGCGACGAGTCTTGGAAATAGACGCTGTAGAGGGAATGGACGGAGCCCCGCTGTTCGGCGCAGACGGCAAGGTGATAGGAACATTGCGAACAATGGACCGAAAGGTCTATGGAGTCTTGTCCGTAACGGTTTCAGACATGGTTGAGTGAGGGCCTGCCCAGAACCTGTGGCGAGAAGTTGCGAAAGGCTTTCGCAGATTGACGAGCTGCAAATCAAGGGGGAAGACCGATGATGGCGAAGAAGAAGGCTTATCCACTTGGCGGGATGTGGCTGATCATTAGCATAGCAATTGCTTTTGGGATGGGGAATGCTGCAAAAGCTATTGATCCAGATACCTATGAAATCTTCCTCCGGACAATAGAGCAGGGAGCAAAGGTGTTGGACTCGGTGGCGGAGAAACAACGACTGGATGTTCTCCAGTTGGCCTTGGAGCTTGACAAGGAGCAGCGTCAAGCTGCCAAGGATGAACGCCAGATAATTGAAGGTCGGATCAAGAAGCTCCAACTGCAGGTCGAACAGAAGCAGTGGGCGCTCAGCCAGTTCGAGGTCGGCGAGCGGCAATTGATTCCACAGTCCTCCGCTGTTCCAAACCATATGAAGCATTGGGCGAGAGCGCGCGACATAACGAAGGAGCAGTTTCTGAACTACCCGGAAAAATCGCGAGGAGCAATTAAGTCTGGCCGTGCTCTCAACTTCTTCCTTGACGCATGCGGGCCAACCGCCCTGGATCACCAAGTTTACCGGGAGCAGTTGGGTGCTGTTTCGAATATGATTGTTCTCACTGCAAACGATGAGTCCGCTACTGAGGCTCGTAGCCGTCAGGAGAAGAACATGCGGACGTTGGGTATGGACCCCGAAGGCATCAATATTCGTTTGGCGTTGTTGGATGAAATACGTGGGCCGAGAATGCTTACGGGCGTGGAATTGAGCAAGGTGATCGTTCAGCAGGGATTGACGGGGTACGCACTGAAGTCGCGATTGAATGAGGGGCCCCTACCGCTGGACTGGCCGGAAGAGATACGGTCAGACCCGGGGTACGCGCCACATTGCAAGGCTATTGAAACGGCGAAGCAAGACGCGATTAAGCAGCTCAGTTATGAGGGGGGCATTCCTTTGAGCGTTCAACGGACCCTCATGACGGAAGCCGATGCTCTGTACCGTCTGTGCGAATACAACGCACGTGAGCATTTCAGCCGTCTCAGAGAAGGAACATCCAGCGATGCGACACGAGGGCTGCGATTTACCGTGGCTAAGCGATTCCTGAAGGAATTTCGCGGAGGCATCAGCCGATTCGTGGCGGCACGAGATCCCAGCGATATTCAGAGCACCATATTCCCGCCTTCTGGCGGCAAGGCTTCTGTAGACGAACTCATGGCTTTTATGAGCCGCCATGGGTTGCGATTCGCCGAGGCGGATTACTCTGCAGAGCCAGTGTATGAACTATTATATCGGCAGATGTGCAAGTACTACGTGGACCTGTATGGCCTTTACTTGGCAGTGGAAAGCGAGGAGCAGAAAATCGCGCTGAATGAACAGCAAGTCCAAAAGCTTATGAACCGTGAATTCGAGAAGTTCACCGACCCGAATCAAACGAGTTCACTTGTGGGGCACGGTGGTGGGGGCGGCCTCCTTAACATCTTGGAAAAAGTTGCACGAGGCGCCACAGAGGCGCGCGATACTATTGTAGCGGTTAGAGACGTTATGAACGTGATGTCCCCGAACTCCAATACATCGCCGGCAACGCCTTCGGGCTCATCTACAGGGGCAGCTCAGCAGGCAAGAGAGGCGGCACGCGCCGAGTCAGCCGAGCAATACACTGGATCTGGTGCAGAAGTCCAGACCTATCACGGTGAGAAAGTGGAACGCGAAACGTTGTTTGGCAAGAGGTGGCTGCTGCAGATCAGCGCAACCATCAGGATTAGACGTGATGGAATATACACAGTAACCGGCGGCTACTACAAGAAGGGTGAATTTCACCGTGGGGGCTTCTACGGAACAGAATACTATACCACAAAAACAATTAGGGGTGTCAAAGGAGACCAAATTGAGGTCGTCTTGGATATCCCCGCCTCCCCGCCATGGAATAGCACGATTCACGTTGAGGTTGAATAGACATCGCAGAAATGAAGAGCGACGTTTAGAGAGAACCAATGCACCATATTTTGTTCCGAGGAGCCATCTATCAGCGGTACTGGTGTGCTATACCTCTTGCTGATGCGATACCTTGTCTGGCGTTTGGCGAAATTCATCCTCCCGACCGCGGGCCGCGTCACCGAAGTCAGTCAACAACGCGTCAAGCTGACCCTCTGCCGCATGGATGGAATCAAGCAGGGGGACCGGCTCACGGCTCGCCGTTCGAGCGATGCGACGAGCGGCGAGTTGTCCGCCTCCGAAATGGTGTTGCCGCATGAGTTGATCGTGACGGAGACTACGGACGTCGATTCATTGGCAAACGTCGAGCGGCTGGAAGGAGTGGAGTCTCAGGAAACGCTCGCCATCGAAGTCGGCGACATCGTGCATCGCCGGCCCGCGCGGAGGATTGTCGTCGGTGTGCTCAAACCGCGCGTCGACATGAATGCCGCACTAAGTGTTGGAATGCAACGAAGCAAGACGCGGGCCAGCGACTATACCGACCTCGAAGAGGCAACCCAGTGGGTCGGCGATCAACTGAGCCAGATGCTGCAGAATGCAATGGTCCGTTTGCGACTAGCCGTCGTCGAACGAAGCGCGCTGCAGGCCGTCGTCGACCAGCAGAAGAACGAGAATTTCGACACCAATCCGGCGCTGGCAGTCGATATCGGCCGAGTTACCGGGGCCACGCACGTGATTCTCGGCGATGTCTCGCCGGGTCTTTACAATGAAATGCGCGTGGGATTGCGAGTGGTCGAGGTGGATACCGGAATGGTTATGGAGCAGATTAACTTCAAGTTCAAACGCGCACAGTTCGAAGGCTGGGTTCCGTAGAATCGACCTCAAACGCTAACCGAAGGAAGAATCCGGTGCATGATCCTCGCTTTGAAAAGCTCGCCGATGTGTTGGTCCGCTATTCCACCCGCATCCGTGCCGGCGACCTGGTACGGTTGTCCGGGTCGCCGGTTGCCAGGCCGTTGCTGGTCGCACTCTACCGCGCGGTGATCCGCGCCGGCGGTCATCCGTTGGTGCAGATGGCGCCCGACGAGTGCGCCGAGATCAAATTGGAGGAGGCCGGCGAGGACCAACTCCGCTTCGAAGATCCGATCGAGCTGTATATGGTCGAAAGAATCGACGCTTCGATCGGCATCTGGGGGCAGGACAACACGAAGTCGCTCAGCGGCACGGACCCGAAACGGCAGGCCATCGTCAGCCAGGCACGAAAGAAATACCTCGACCGATTTCTGCAACGGGCTTCCCAGGGAGAACTCCGCTGGGTCGGCACTCAACTACCCTGCCATTCCGCCGCTCAGGACGCGCAGATGTCGCTGGCTGCCTACGAGCGATTCGTCTACCAGGCGGGCTTGCTCGACATGGCGGATCCGGCGGCTGCCTGGGGCGAGATCAGCCGGCGGCAGCAGAAAGTGGCCGACTACCTCAACGCCGTGGAGGAAATCCGCTTCATTACCCCGCAGGGCACCGATGTGACGCTTGGCGTCGCCGGTCGCCGCTGGATCAATTGCGACGGACACGAGAATTTTCCTGACGGCGAGGTCTTCACCGGCCCGATCGAGGATGCGACGGACGGCGTTGTTCACTACAGCTTCCCGGCAGTCCACGGGGGCCGTGAGGTCGATGGCATCCGTCTCACCTTCCAAGCCGGGCGGGTCGTCGACGCCTCGGCCGCCAAAGGGGAAGAGTTTCTCTTTGCCATGCTCGACCAGGACGCCGGCGCGCGAATCCTCGGCGAAATCGCGCTGGGCACCAACTATGCGATTCGACAATACACCAAGAACACGCTCTTCGACGAGAAGATCGGCGGAACCTTTCACGCGGCCGTCGGCGCCGCCTATCCGGAAACCGGCGGCAAGAACCAGTCGGGGCTCCACTGGGACATGGTCTGCGATCTCCGCGAGGGCGGAAAAGTCTTTGCCGATGGCAAGCTCATTGCGGAAAACGGCCGCTTCCTCGATCCCGACTGGCCGCAACCTTGAAGCCTTTGTGAACAGAGGGGGTAGGAGTCTATTTCCGTATCGGGCCACGCCGTTGGCTGGGTGGCCCTGCTCGCGTTGTGCTTCCATCGGCGCGTGCGGTTGCGATTTGTGCGCCACAGCTTGGCATTGAATGGGTTCTCCGATACGGAAGGATCATTCCACAATACGAAGCAGCGCCCAGCGGCAGACCGATTCGCCTGCTGCTCAGCTACCCGAACGGTTCGGCCGAATGGGAAGATCGCTTGGGTGGACCGACACTGCTTGGAGTTGTGGGAAGCTCGATCCCCATGGCATCGCCCGTACAACTCCAAGCAGTCCCACACCGATTGCAGCGGAACGCGGTGGCGCAAGCAGTGCCACCCGCCAACGGTGGCCGCAGCCGTCGCCGAAACCGATTTCAGAATACTACTCATACCACGGATCACTCTAACATTCTACGACGGCGTGTACCAGGAATAGGCGACCTGTCTCTGCGACCGTGGCATGTTCGTGGCCCTCTTCAGCGCGTCGACCGGCAGGTCCGTGTGGTCAGGTCTTGACTTGGAACTTATCTCCGATAAGTTCCAAGTCAAGACCTGACTCCGGCGCGGCTCGACCCTAAAAGTCAAGACTCGACCCCATCTCGCCCCAACGCGACTGAATCCCCGTGTGCTGGGCAAACTTGCGGGGGAGACCCTCACCGAACCAATCGTTTCCGAGACGCCAAGGGGGCTCGTAGACCACAATGGCTGAGATACCGAGCATCCCGGCACCGACTCCGCGGATCCCCGGAGGTTCGGGCACGCTAGCGACACCGCATCGATCGAACCTGGGCACGTGATCCCTCCCAGCGAAAATACTGCCAGTGGGCATAATTGCATAGGTAGCGCGAATACGAAAGATACGCAATTCAGCAAGGCTTTAAGGTTTCGTGGGAACGGCGGCATCGCTTGGCTTTTCTGCGGTTCCGGCCCTCCTACTGACCCAGATTATTCAGAAATGTCGGAAATCTTTGGGCCTCCGGCAGCATCTACGCGATTGGAACCGAATCACTTAGCTTGCCACACGGAGGCCCAAAATGGATTCGCAGCCTGCCTTTCTGCTTCGATGCTTCTCCGATCCAAGCCGATCGTGGCAGAGCCCTCCACCGCCCTGGTTTCCAGCGATGCAGGGCTACCACCGTTCCGGCAACGCGACGAGCAAATCGGCCTGACGCGACGGTTTGCCGAGGCATTGCGCGACCGGCGGCAGGTCAACCGCGTCAACCATCCGTTCCTGCACGCGGTGCCGCGGCTTCTCTCTTGCGAAAGCAACCCTATCGCCGGCCGTTTGTGGTCGACTTTAGCGTTCAGGAATAGCTTGCATCCTGGAGCGATTTGCCCGGATCAGGCCTTTGTGCATATTGTGCTGTTTCTGATACAGCAGATCTTCCCTCCCTATAAGGTTCCGACGGCAATCGTTCATTAACGGTTATCTTGCTGACGATGGGTATGGATGAGTTGCCACGTGGATTGGACAAGGTCAATGGCGACACCGCCCGGAGGGGATGACGAGTCGCACGCCGACCTGAAACGAGAAAGGATCATTCGTATGAGACCCATGCGTTTCCGTATGCTCGCGCTGGCGGCGCTGTGCGCGGGCCAGATCGTGCTTCCTCTCTTTGCCGCGTCTGATTGGGTGGCGGCAACCGAGGAAGGCAATGTAATGGCGGGGGAGCCGTGCTGCGACGGCCAGCTCCTGGCCGATTCCTGTAACTCCGCCTGTTGCTGCGGTCAGACCCTGTGCGACGGTTGTGGCCCCGCCGGTTGTTGCGACGACCGCTGGTATCTGTTCCCGCAGAGCGATTGCGGAATCAACTTTTCCGGTTGGATCAATGCTGGATTCATCGGCAACACCGACGGCCCTTCCAGTAAGTTCAACGGGCCGTACAACGGCGTCGATCGCAGCAACGAGCTGATGCTGAATCAGGCATATCTGGTGGCTGAGAAGTCTCTGCCGACCGGCTGCTACCGGGGGATTGGAGGTCGGATTGACCTGCTTTACGGCGAGGATTACTTCCTGGCCGATTCGGTTGGTTTCGAGACCCGCGATGACGGCTCGGCCCATTGGAACCCCGAGTACTACGGATTGGCGATTCCGCAGGCGTACGTCGACATTGGCTCGCAGCGGCTGTCGCTGCGGGTCGGCCATTTCTACTCGGTGGTTGGGTACGAAGGCGTGATGGCCCCCTACAACTTCTTTTATAGCAAGTCGTACAGCTACCAGTTTGCCGGCCCCTTCACGCATTGGGGAGGTCAGGTGAACTGGAACCCGAACGACTGCTGGGAATTCAACGTTGGCCTGGTCAACGGCTGGGACGCCTTAGATCGGGAAGAGGACCGGGCGGCGGCGATCGCCAGGGCCAAGTACACGCATCAGCCGACCGGCATCTGGACTTCCTTCGCCATCATCACGGGCGAAGAGTTCAATAACGCGGCCGGCCTGCAGATCCAGCCCGATACGGCGAACCGGACACGGTACAGTTGGCTGGTCGATCTGCCTCTGAGTTCTCGCTTGGAGTACGTCTTCCACCACTGGCTCGGCTTCCAGGATGATGGCGCTGTCGGCGGAGGTCGCGCGGACTGGTACGGAATCGACCAGTACCTATACTACACGGTTAACGATTGCTGGAAGGTTGGAGCCCGTTTCGAATGGTTCCAGGATGAGGAAGGAACTCGCGTCGGGCTGAACCGCCCCAGCAACCCCAACAAGCCGCCTTTCCCCGGCGACTTCTTTTCGGTGTCTCTGGGCTTAAACTGGAAGCCAACGGCCAACCTGACGTTACGCCCCGAGATTCGCGCCGATTGGTACGAGGGATCCGCCGCTCCGCTGCCCTATGACGACGGGCAGAATGACTCCCAGCTAATGATCGGACTTGACGGCATCGTACTGTTTTGATTACTGGCCGCCGACGCTCGCGTATCGACGCAGCCGAACCGGACATCCAACGAAACCTTGGGCGTTTTCAGTCCGGCGCGACAGGAAGCAAGTACGATTGCCTGCGAGCAGCGTAGAGCGCAGCCCCTGGCCAGTCAGTCCGCCAGGGGCTGTTTTTTGCGCCGCCAACGCCGATGCTGCACTTGGAGATTAGGGTCAGGTCTTGCCACTTAACTTATTGAAGGCCCCTTCGTCCGAAGACGCTCGAAAAGTATTGCCAGTCGCCGATCCCAGGAGGGATCCTCTCGGCGCCGAGCTTCCACCCGCGCAACCGTCTTGGAGACGGCCGCCATGCTCACGCCGCCGAATTGTTGCCCGATCGCACTCACTCCTTCGTCGGTCAGCAAACGCGTCAAGTAGATCGCCGCCAAACGCGCCTCGTTGCCGTGACGCCGGCTCACGCACAACTCCGACGCCTCCACACCAAACCCTTCGCTTACTGTCTCCACGACGTCCGCTACGGTCGGACGCCATGCCAGTTGCCTCTGCGCCGGCACACCTTCGCGAACCGGCTCCGCCGCCATCAGCCGCCGCCACCGCTCCACCCATTCGCGACTGCCCAGAAACATCCCGCCCACCGCGCCCTCCAACGGCGACGCCGGCGGCTCCCGCAAGCCGGCTTCCACGAAACCCCGATACGCCAGCCGCGCACGCGACCGGCTCTTGCCGATTTCGGTCAGCACTGTCTGCCAATCCAGCCATGCCGGCGCCTTCCTCAATGCCAGGTAATCCTGGTAGCTGCTCCACGCGTACTCCTCGGGACGCTCGACCATCCTCGCTCGCACGGCATTCAGATGGATGTAGCGAGTCAACTCCAATGCGTGCGACTCATCTTCCACCAAATGATAGGAAAAATGATTTCCCACGGCCGCTGAGTCTAGCCCGGAAGAAATAGGGTGGTCAAGGGGGTGCAAGAAGGCGGCCGCGGCCGCGGCCGCCTTCGCCTTCTTGCACCCCCGGCATGGTGACAAGCGCCGCAGAACGCTCTTTGCAAGCTTGTCAACGGTGCGGTGATGGGCGGTCGGACCCAGATCAACAGCGAATCCCGCAGTTGGCACGCACCGTCCCTGTGCCCAGCGCGTGGGCGGACAAAATCAGAACGTCGCCCAGAAGGTCGCTTCGTCCACGTAGGTGAGTTCCGCCGGCTCGTCGGAAGGCGACGCCAAGTGGTCCGACAAGCCATCGCCGACGTGGACGGAGGCATTCTCGCTCGGCGGTCCCCGCGGCGGCGACGCATCCCACAAGCCGCAATGACGCAGGATCTTCTCGATCACCTCCTGCTGCGGCGGCTCGATGAATGCAATCACCTTCATCTGGCCGCCACACTGCGGACAAAGCAGCGGATCGACTTCGTACACCCGCTTGATCAGCATCGCCCACGTCTGACTCGAGCGGCTTCGCGTCCGGACCCCTGCCACCTCGGCAGCGGACGACGCGGGCGGCAATTCTGCCGCGCGCGCCGCTTCCGCCGCCTTGGCACGCATGCCACGTGCCTTATTCGAGTACCAGCCATAGTAGCGAACGAGATGCGATCCCTTGGCCGGAATGTGCTGCGTGAACTCCGCCAGGAAATCCAGCGGCGAGAGAATCTGAAAATTCCGGCTCAGACCCCGGGCCAGGCCCTCGGCGTCCGGATTGGGGAAAGGCCGGCAAGCGTCCTTTTCCGCCTTGTAGACCACCTGCCCGTCGGCCGTCACCTTCACCAGCCGCGACAGGCTAAAAGGGCAGCGCGTCATGTACTGCAGACGAACAGGGCCATGAAGAAGAGCCCGAACAAGGGCGCCGTCAGCAGGTTGCAGACTTTGTAGGCGATCTCCAGCAGGTTGCCTTCGACCAGGCCGACCAGCGAACTGAGCAGGACGACCACCACCCCGATGAGAATCGAGACGACCTTGGCCGTTTTTACACGGCTGGAATCGGACTGCTCGCGGCGGCGGAAGCGGTCGAGGAAATCGACCGTGATCACCGAGCAGGAGGAATTCACTCCCGAGGAAAGGCTCGACATCGCCGCCGCCAGGAGTCCGGCGAGCACGATCCCGGTGACCCCGGTAGGCAGTCCGTAGGCGATGAAGTGCGGGAACAGTTGGTCGGCGTCGGACATCATCCGCCCGCCGTCGGCGAGCATCGAAGGTTCGAGGCGGACGTACGTCAACAGCGCCAGCCCGACAAGACTTACCAGGAATAATGCCAGCGCGCTGGCCGAGAGCGCGTAGATGAGCATCCGCCGCGC
>JAAYEH010000183.1 GCA_012728855.1 Rhodopirellula sp.
CCAGGTGCCATGGAAGTTAACGCTGCCGTCGGGGCAGTCCCAGCCGCTCGTCGTGGCAGCGTAGTAATCCGCGTCGCAGGGGCAGGCGTCAAACATCCAGACCGATACAGTAGTCTGGGTCGGCCAGGTCCCGCAGTAACTGATGTCGACGTCGGATAATTCCGTTATGGTGAAGGCGATCCAGACCTGCGGACCGCTGACCATCCCGCAATCGTTGGTCGAGCACGCATTATGCCCGGTGAACACCTCCGGCACGCCATTCGACAAGGTAACGGGAGTGACACTCTCACAGTCGTCGTTGGGCGGCGGCTGATATGTGCACTCCGAGCTCCAGCAGTACGTCCCGTCGCCTTGATACGTGCCAGCCCGGTCGGTGCAATCGGACTCGCAGGTCTCCATGCACGTGGCGTCGCAGAAGCAGCAGGCCCCGGTCACGAGCGGCACGCTGGTTACGTTGAGAACGTAGTCCACCGTGCTGTATCCATAACCAGCGATGACGATGTAATAAGTGGTTCCCGCAGGCATCGGGATGTTTTCGATTTTGGAGTTGAGATTGCCGCACTCGGGGCTGTCGTCGTTCCAGGCGATCGGGTAGCCGTCGCAGTTTCCGCGGTAGACCCATACCACCGTGTCATTTTCGTCGCCCGAGCCGCACAGTGAGATCGTAACCAACTGGCTGCCGTACGGGTTGAAGGAGTAAACCACGTCCGGGCCCGTCCCATCACCGCAGAATGGCTGGTAATAGTCGTTGGCGTAGCCCACGGTCGTGCCGGAGTCCGTAAAGGGCAACGGACCGGTTATGGCAAAGGCGGTCGCGCAGTTCTCTCCGCCCTGACGCGTGGCCTCGCCGGGAGCCGTCACGAACGTGTCGGCCACGCTCTGATCCATGGTCCCGAATGCGGCCGGGCCAGCCGGCTGCTGCAAGGCAGGGCAAACGGCGGTCTGTTGAAGCGCCGCCGGCTGCACCGGCTGTGCGAGCCCTACGCTGGTGCAGAGTGCACAAACTGCAAAGCCATACACGACTTCTTTCCACGTGATCATTCGTTATCCTCCTTGGCAGCCTGGCCCGGGAACCGACACGCACCGTGCGTCTCGAGACTTCCTGCTGGGTGCCTTCACTGCCGGTGATGTTTCACCATGCCAGGTTGACGATAACAAAACCTGAAACTCGAAACAATACTTACTGCAAAACTTTCTTAGAAAGTCGGCCAGATCAAACGTCTTCATGGGTAAAAAACCCTGCCCGGCGGTATTCGCACGGAGGGTTATCCACGGCGGGTGTGGTAGGCGGCATGTTATGGGACGTCATGCTTCTTGAGCCGGCGGTGTCAATTGGTTATGCTGTCAATTGAGCCGTTTTTTTTGATAGTTTGTAAGAAAGTGGAGTACTCATCCGAAACGCTGGCTGCTCGACTTCCCCCAGGCCGCACCGGGGCAGCCCGCTCCCTTAACGCGCGGGTGGCGATCTGGAGAGTGGACCGAACTGTCGTGTTCACCGCTATCTCCCCCAGGTTCGTAAATAACGGGCCAGCAAAGAGTTACGCCAGCGCTCAACGCGTGATCGGCGGTCACGCTAGTACATACGCGATGGCGCTGCCCTCGCCGCGGGCGGACGGCCATGCAGTTCATAACAGGCCCAACGTGATGCGTCCATGACTGACTCAGTAAGCTCAAAATGCGCGGACATCGATGTTCATGAGCAGCAACCGTTGGAATTGCGCAAGCAAGTCGAATCGGTGATGCTCCGGCTCCGGGCGGCCTTCGCGGGCATCCTCGAATCAGTTCCCACACGCAACGGGCGTCCGCACGAGGTGGCCGAGCTCTTGAAGCTGGACAAACAGCTCGTGTGGAAGATATCCAGGCTGGTCAAGACGCGCGATCCGGTCATGATGGCGCGTCATCTTCCGGGCCCGACGGCTATTCGCAGGTTTTTGGATGCGGCCCAGCTTCATGTCGCTCCAGGGGTAATTGAAGCGATCCATGCGCCGCTGGAAGACCTCAACGAGCTCATTCGCGTGCATGCCGGCGACCGCGCCACGTTCGAGATGTTGCTCTCGGAGTGGTGCTCTCGCGAGCCGGACGCGGCGGTGACGCACCGGCGGGAGGCCTTTCGTGGAAATAGCTACATCTGGGGCGTGCAGGCTCGAACCAAGCTGACTTCCATGTTCCTGCATCCCTCGTCCGAGGACGGGGTCTTTGATATTGCCATCGTCGCGGGCGTCGTGGATTTGCGTCGCCTCAGGCTGAACCTGCCGTGGGTGATCGCGCGTTGGGCAGTTTCAGACAACGATGGTGAGGTGCGCTTTAATGCAGACCGCGAGCCCCTCGATCCCGAGTC
>JAAYEH010000184.1 GCA_012728855.1 Rhodopirellula sp.
AAGCTCTGGACGGCCTCTTTTCGGCTGCTCCAGAGCGTTTGTTGCCCGCGGCCTACCTTATCGCGAGCGTCCTTCTCCCGGAAGTCACTGAATCGGCGTAGGTCCGAACACGGCCCGAATCGCCTCCTGTTGCTGGTTTGGGATCAGGTGACGGTAGCGGCGGACCATTTCTTCCGTCTGATGGCCGACCCAGGCGTTGATGATCCGTTGGTCGATGCCCTTTGCGGCACAGTTACTGCAGAACGAGTGCCGGAACACGTGCCAACCGCGGAGCTTGTCCCACTTGCTCCCGGCGAGCGTCCGCTTAAAGTGGTCGTGGGCTTCGTCGCGGGTGATCGGTGTGCCGATTTCGCGCGTCTTGCCGGCCCGCGGAAGCCGGCAGTCGAGGCAAAATGTGTACCTGCCGCCCGGATGTCTGGCGAACCATTGCCGCATCGTCTCGACCAGAAGTGGCGACAAGGGAACCCGACGCGTGGACAGTTTGCCGCGCACGCGTTTCTTCTCGCGGATCAGGACCGTCCCGCCTTCGAAGTCAAAATCGTCGATTTCTGACCGCACCATCTCGCTGCGTCTCGCTCCCGTGTGGGCAGCAAACACGAACATGGGGTAGACAACCGGCCATCTGGCAGACTGTTTGACAAAGTCCAGCAATTCGTCGATTTCGGGAAGTGTCAGGAAGAGGGAATCCCAGAGTTCGGCCTGCTGTGCTTCAGTCAGGCGACATCTTACGATCTGCCGCTCGATTTCAGCCCACGTTTGGAATGGCGGCTTCTCAGACACTTTAGGCAGTCGAAGTCCTTTCTTGGGGAATTCACCTTTGATCATTCCCTGATCGACGGCCCAATTCCATACGCCGCGGAGCGTGACGATTTCCTTCTTGATGGTGCTTGCGCTGACCCGTCTTCCCCGTATGGCCTTCTCGGTGGAACGAGCGTTGGTGTACCGTTGAAGATCCCCGATGGTTAACCGCTGGATGGCGAAGTTCTCGCCAAGGTGCCTCAGCAAGTGGCGCCGATGGATCTGCATCCCCCTGATGGTTGTGTCTTCCAGGTTTCCATCAGGGAGCGAATCGAAGAACGCCTCAAGTAGCTCCTTCAGTCGGAGGAAGGAGCACGCGCGTTGGCGACCGAAGACCTTGCCGTCTGAAAGCAGGAAGGCCGGAACGTCCGCTTCGGGCGGAAGGTCGAGTCGCCCCCCTTCCACGAGGCGAATGTTCTCCTCCAGCCTAACCCTGCGCGCGGTCGCTTCGTGTTCCTTCTTGGTTCCGAGCGATCGTTTGAATTTTCGCCCTCCGAACCGGAAACTAATGTGGTAGTTTCCCGACGGGTCAGCTTGTAGCCATGCCATGTCGTGGTCTCCAGTGGCAGTTTGGTGGCACACGAATCTTCGCATGCCACGCGGATCTCAGACCAGCGATGCAAGCCCAACGCAGGTCCAAGACTGCCACTGAATTGCCACTGACCCCTTTTGCCAGACGAAAAAAGGACTCACAGCGAATCGCCGTAAGTCCTTATGCCACAAGTACCAGAGGAGGGACTCGAACCCTCACGTCCTCAACGGACACTGGATTTTGAGTCCAGCGCGTCTGCCAATTCCGCCACTCTGGCCCAGACGGTCTGTGGCTGAACCTCTATTATCCGCAAAAGGCGTCCGGTTGCAAGTGCCGGTAAGGCACAAGCGGAAATAGC
>JAAYEH010000185.1 GCA_012728855.1 Rhodopirellula sp.
CCTGCCAAGGCCATCCACTCGGTTTGCCGTCAGCGATGCGCTACGACTTGAGGAACCGGATGCGGGAAATCTGCACGTCCGGATCTGTGGGAGCCCCGGGTGAGCAATCACCCGGGGCGACCCGGCCTAAGAGACGCCCAATGGTTCGGCCTGCCTTTGCAACTCGGACGTCGGCACCACCTCAACATCCAGCCGTGACTTCATGGCCGCTTGCCGGGCGTGCTTGCCGTTACCGCGGAGTGCCTCGGCAAGCTCATCGTCTCGGACAGCCACTTTGGCGACCTCGCCACCGATCAGCGGATCATGCTCGACCACGATCCGCACAACGGCAACGTGAGCGAAACAATCGCGAATGATCTTTAAGGCGGCAGCGTGTTCCATGTACTCCTCCGTGTGTCGCTGAACGGCAGGCACCATGAGGCCCACGGTGGGGACTGTCTCTTTCGATCCGGTCGAGGGCCTTGTCGGCGATAAGCAGCGTCAAATGCCATTCGGACGTGTCCTCCTTTCCCCTCATCCCGCTTTCCCGTCCTGCGAGGATTTCCGTTCCAAGGCATACGCCCACCGCCCCGTCCGACGTCGGTGGCGGAGCAGGCGGAACCGTTGGTTGAGAACGGCGGAGTACTGAAAGCCCTCGGAATCGCTCGGTGCAGGCTCATAGCCGACGGAGCCGGTGCGGTGTATGCGAAATACCAGTTCGCTGCCACGGGCGTCGGCCAGCCAGAACTCGGGGATTCCCGCGCGCCAATACGCTTCGGGGAGCCGTTGAGTGTCCTTGGCTACGGAACCGTCACTGACGATCTCGACCACCAGGTCCGGAGTCCCCTCGAACTCGACGTATCGGTCCGCCTCCCCCGAAGCCTTCGGCACCAGCCGCACGCGACCTGTCTCCAGGGATTCGTGAAGAATGACCACGATGTCCGGTTCCGAGGAAAGATCCGCCTCTGGAGAGGAAATCCGCGTGCAGTCCGAAAAGGGTTCTCCCAGGTCCGTCTCTTCCAAAAGTGTTCCCAGGACGGTGATCAAACGCGTCTTCAGATTGCCGTGCGTGTAGAGATCTTCCGGCGACATATCCACCTCGATGCGGCCTGCGATATAGTCGATGCGAGCCTTGTCGGGGCAATCATCCGACGTGGCCCAGGCACGGAACCTGGCGAGACTGTGGAAGAAAGGTATCTCGATCTGTTCTTGGAAGCAGATGCTTGCTGCCATGATGCCACCCAGTCGTTACGATCACCAGAAGGGGCTAGGAAACAATACCTTCCGCAGCCCTCCGTAGCGCCTCGCACTCGGTGTGACTTCGGGAATATGCCAGTCTGGTGCGAACTCACCACCATTATAACGTCGGGGAACGCGCGAACAAGGTGGACCCTCTGAGCCCTGCGCGAGTGCGGCGGAGATGAGGTCGCAGCTTGAATAGTTCCTGCCGGCTTTGCCATCCGTGCTATCCCTGTTCCACTTCCCGCTCACCGCACGACGTTTCCCTCGCGCGACTGCAAAGCATCGCCGTTGCCTCCTCTCATTCCTACTTCCCGTCGGCTCACTCGCGAGCGACTTCTTAGACACCCCGCTTTCGGCCGGCACAGACTTGCGCGCACGCTGGTGCGACCCAAATCACGGCTCCTCAACCGCTTGTGGAGGGCGCTCTCGCCCGAGTCAAATCGCAGAAAACTCGCCTTGGCGAATAATTCCCTCGTCGCGCCTCCCGGCCGACCTTCTCCTCATTCCCTCGCTCAAAAACCTGCTTGACATAGCGCGCCGCATCGACCATGCTCAAACAACAATAGTGGACACACGATCACGTCCATCCCCCGGAGCCGGATCCAGCCGCTTTCGCGGCCCGTCTCCGGCAGCTCATTGGCAATTTGGTTATGATTCGATTCTCCCGACGGCGGGCGGAAGGGATCGCGGTCCCTTTCCGCCCCCAGGTGCCCGCCCTGCTCCGGCCCAAGCTCTTACGAAGTGAAGCTCCCTTCAGCGCGAGAAACCGGCACCTTCTCCCCCAGAATCGCGTGGCCACCAGATCCCCTCGGTTTTGAGAAATCGCCAACTTGGTGGCCACACGCGCCGCTGCCAATCGTCGCACGCGCCCCGCCGCTCCTCCTCCAACGCTTACCCCGCTATAATCACCGGGTGGTGAGGGACTGGTGATTTTGGAAAATCGGCATCCTTGACCGCCACATTTCGCATGTCAATTTCCGTGCAACTTGGTTTAAGATGGGGCTGGGGCGACTGCGCGACAGCACTCTACCGGAGGTTTCTCGAATGATTGCGACTCGGACATATGCCTGGCCTATATGGTGCTTTCCTGTCATCCTCTCCGCCGCAGCTTCTGCCTTCGCGGCAGAACCGGCCCGCCCGGTGGTTGTCGACAAGTCGCTCATCGCGCACTGGACCTTTGACGACGACGCCACATCAACCACGCTTGCCGAAGCGACGGGTAAGGAGAGACTCGCCGTACCCGCTGTTGCAGTCGAGCGGAGGCGAGGCGTCCACGGCAACGCCTTGAGTCTCGGCGGCAAGCACCGGCTGGCGGTGGCGGACTTGGAAGTGAAAGAACTCGACGCCATCACGTTTTCCGCTTGGACCCTTCCCGGCGAACTGAGCGGTTATCGCGAGATCTTCCGCAAGGAATGCCCCAACCGGCTGCTCTTTTCTTACCAAAACAACGGCGCTATCCTGTCGCTGGGGCTCAATATCGGCGGATACGTGGAATGCGATGCTCAGATCGTCCCCGCCCAAGTACACGATGGCGTCTGGCATCACTGCGCGGCGACGTTCGACGGCCGCACGATGCGGGTCTACCTCGACGGAAGAGAGATCGCCTCGCTGGAGCGTCCGGGCAAGATCGCCGCCGAAGGGGACGTGCCGGCCTTTATCGGCTCCAGCA
>JAAYEH010000186.1 GCA_012728855.1 Rhodopirellula sp.
ACGCTGCCGTTGATCTACTCCGCCGATTCCCAAGCCGTGGTCCTGGGAACGCTTCCCGATGGGAAACCGGGGCTCGTCGTCAAACAACACGAAGGCTGGACCGCCATCCACTCCGCCGCGCCGCTCTTGCCCGCAGCACTCCTGCGGCAGATCGCTCGGCAGGCAGGCGTTCATCTCTACGTGGAAACGGACGACGTGGTCTGGGCCGCGCGAGATCTGGTGGCCGTTTGCGTCAAAGATCCCGGCAGCCGCAAGATTCGATTGCCTCGCAAAGCCACCGTACTTGACCTCTTCTTGGGCGAAAAGATCGGGGCGGGAATCGATGTTTTCCAGGCGGAGTTCCCCGGCGGAGCCACGCGGGTATTTGTTATCGAATAAACTCCGATTTCATAAAGCATGGGATCCCGTTGAAACAGAGGAGATGCGCAATGGACAGGAATACTCCAGTGGCCGCCTGGCTTGTCGGCATAACGGCGATGCTTGCCGCCGTGCCGGTGCCGGGATTGGCGGCCGAACCGCGGCCCGTGAGTGATGAACAACTGTATGCCAAGGTTGAGGAGGCGTGGCAGGCGTCCTGGCAGCGGTTCTACGACGAACGCACGCACCTGTTCTACGATTTCGTCTGCAGCTACGACCCGGCGAAACGCCTGGCTGCCCTGCCGACACCTGAAGAGACAGCAAGGCAGCATCCCAACCGCAACGGCTGGGGAACCGGCATGGAGGACTGCGCGATTAGCGGCGGCGTGATGCTATCGATGATCTGCGACCGCTTTGCGGCCACCAAGGATGACGGCCTGCGGCCGGCGGCCCAAAAGGTGTTCGCCGGCATGGTGTCGCTGGGTACGCTCAGCCCGTCGGCGGGCTTCGTGATCCGCGGGATCTGCCCGGCGGACGGCCGATCGCATTATTGCGAGAGTTCTCGCGACCAGTACACTTGGTACGCTTACGGCCTGTGGCGCTACTACCGCTCGCCGCTGTCGAGTCCCGCCGAACAGGCCACCATCCGGAAGATCATCACCGCCGTCTGCACCCGCCTGGAGCAAAACGTGGTGCCGGAAAACGATTATCACATCGGCAGGGAAGACGGCACCTTTGACGGCCTGGTGGACAAGATGTGGGAGAACGAGGCGCACGAGGTGGCCCGCCTTCCGATGATCTACGCCATCGGCGCGGACATCACCGGCGAGGGCCGCTGGCAGGATCTCGCCCAGCGATACAGCCTCGAAGCGGCGGTGACATCCAAAGAGCCGTCGACGAAGATCGCCTACGCCTTGCTGCAGCAACAGGTCTCGTTAGAGGCTCTCTACCTGCTGGAACAGTCGCTGGAGTTGAAAAGGCAGTGGCTGGAGGCGATGCGGCTGGTGGCCGGCCGCGCGGAAGGCTTCTTGCCCTACTGCCGCGAGTACCAGTCTCCGGACGGCGGAGAAATCGATCTGGACTGGCGGACCTGGCCGACGCACGGCTCCATGAGCTACCGGGTGCCGACCAGGCCGGCCGTCTGCAACCGAGACGATCGCACTGTCCGGCAGCCTGCCGAGGCGGCGCTGGTGCTGTTGCTCTGCCCAGGCTCGTCTCTCACTCCGGAGCAACTCCAGCTTATCAGGCTGTCGATCGCTCAAGTCGACTACACGAAATCCGTGTGGTACGGGCTCTACTACACGCAAGCCGTCTATTGGCGGTCCGTGCGGCTGGGGCTGATTGCGCTCCCGAACGCCCCGCGGCAGTGATCTCGTGGACAAGAACGGGAGCAGGCATTGCTGAACGAGCATTCTTTCACGTCCGGAGTAACCCACCATGCGCTACAAGTATCTCATCCTGTCCTTCGCCGTTCTGCCGTGGATCGCCGCGGCGGTTCAGGCCCAGACCGGTAGCCTGGCCTTCTCTCCGCCGGAAGGCGGCTACAGTGCCTTCGACACCGGTCCGTTCAAGGGCCGCATGAAGCTCGACGGCAAGTACCAGGGGATCGCCTCGATCGTCGACGCGGCCAGCGGAATGGAGTTGGCCAAGCCGCCGGGGCTGTTGAGCTATTACCGCGTTTTTTCCACCGACACCCGCTACGGCAATGCGGCTCGCGATTGGCCGCTGTCGGTCAAGGTCCACGAAGACGGAGCCTTGGAGATCCGCTTCCCGCCGGGCGAAGATCATCCCTTAGAGATAACCGGCACGTTCCGCTGGGTGGCGCCCGACACACTGGACCTCCAGACCGTTGTGAAGCCGCAGGTGGCCATGCCCCGCATGGAAGTCTTCCTCTCCACCTACGTCGTGGCGGGGTTCGACGCTCTGATCTACGTGAAGCCGAATCGTTTCGCAACGGAAACGTCGCCCGAGTTCCTGCGGGCCGATTGGTGCGAGTTGTTCGATGGCAACTATCTGGTCTTCCCCCGCGACCGCCAATCGCTGTTAATGGTCTACGACCAGCGGTGGGAAATCCCGCCCAGCCCGGTCACCTGGGCCTTCGCCCGCTACCTGGCCGCGCCGGTCGCCCTACGACGCCACGCCGAGAGCGGGATCACGGTGGCATGGATGGCGCCACCGGAAGATTGTTTTGCCGTGCTGACGCCTTACAACAAGCAACCGCCCGACAACGTGGCGGGCCACAGTTCGCTGTATCTTTCCCTGTTCGGCAAAGACGTGGCGGCCGGCGAAACAGCCCGCGCCCACTGCCGCATGGTGATCGCCAAGGGCATGGATGATGAACAGGTCTTGCAGCGATTCGCGAAATACCGGGAGGAACGCAAAGCCCAGCCTGCTTCCAACCCTGCCGCTGCACGAGGCGCAGGAAACTGATTCGGTCTTCTGGCGACAAGACTCGGCGTCGGGCCGCGAAAACAAATGAAATGAACCAATCACGATCAAGGAGCCTGCCTTGTTCTTCACGCTGTCCCTGGCCCTCCTGCTCCAGTCCGCACAACCGCCGCTGAATCCGGTTGTGGAGGCGGAAGAAGTCGTCTATCGTTACACGCCGGCCGATAACGGTTCGGGCCCCTTGTGGTGCTTCGGGTCGACCTGCCTGGTCCGGTCGGGCGAGCGGGTCTTTGCCAGCGGGCTGGAGACTTTGAAGGAATGCCCGCCTCTGAATAACTGCCGGTGGCAGTTGTTCAGCCGCGATTCGGCGGGTTGGCAATTGGCCGCCGAGGATCCCAAGGATCGAACTCGCGAGCCTTGCCCGCTGGGATGGTCGCACGACGGCCGGCTGTTTCTCTCGGCCAATCCCACGCTCGTCGCCGACCACACCAAGCGTGGAGGCGGTCCGGCCAGGCCGGAGATTCTGGAGTTTTCCGGCACGGATCCCAAGACCCCGCCGCGGACGATTCTTCCCGAGTGGGGCGACAGCCCGGCATTCACCGAGCACTCCTATCGAAGCTTCGCGGCCGACGGTCCCGCAGGCGAGTTGATCCTGTTTCAGAACGTGGGCTACACGCACTCCGAATGGATTCTGCGGGATCGCGGAGGAAGATGGCCGGCCCGCGGCAAACTCGTCTGGCCGCCCTATGAAGACCCGAGTCTGGAGCCTTACGGCGCCACGCACGTGCGGGTGAACTACTCCAACGTGGTGCTCCACAATCGCGAGGTGCATTTCTGCGGCATCGCGTCGTACAACAAGTGGGACCGCGTTCGCGACAAGCCCGAGCTGATGGGCCGCGAACAATGGGGCAGCCGCACCCGGCGTCTGCTCTATACATGGACTCCCGACATCGCCAACAAACCGCTTGGTGATTGGGTGGAGGTCGCCCACTGCTTCGCCACCGGCGGCTATCTGCTCACTGGCGACATGTGGCGAGCGCCCGGCGGCCCGATGCACATCGTGTGGACCGAATACCCCATCCATCCGAAATTGCGGCAGGATTACTTTCCCGATATCAAGCGGACGCAGTCGATCAAGTACGCCCAGCTCCGCGACGGCAAAATCGTGCTCCGCCGCACGCTGCTGGAAGCCGGCGAAGGCGCCGGCAACGAGTTCCCCTCGACGCCCCGGTTCCAGATCACGCCGGACAACCGGCTAATCCTGGTCTACGCCGTGGAACACCGCGAGCCGGACAAGACGACTCGCGAGAACCGCTTGATGGAACTGTCGGCCGACGGCGTACCGGGATCGAGCGTCAAGATCCCGTTGGAGTATCCTTTCTCGAACTACTTCACCGCCACCCCGCGCGGCGGCTCCGCGCCCTCCACGACGCTCGACCTCTTCGGCAGCCGCTTCGAACGGCCGTCCGGGGAGCCCGCCATGTGCTATGCGCGGGTCAAGTTGTGGTAGCGTGTCGTAGTGGGCAATCATCGCTCCGCCGACGCCATCTCGGCGGTAACGTCTACCGTTCAAGAAGAATCACCGTGTGGAATCTCACTCCCTGGAAGCATTGGTCCGTACTGCTGGTAACGTTGGCCGCGGTGTTGTGCGCCGCGCAGGCCGTGGCCCAATCTGCCGTTTCGAAACCGCAGGCGAACCGTCACCTCCTGGCCACGGTTGGACGTCACTGCACGGCGGGCGATTGTGCCGGCACACATCCGGGCGGGCAGACCGGCTGAGCTTGAGGCTGACAAACCGGCAGTTGCGGCTGGCAATAGTTTTGCGCAGCGGCTTGCGGAAGGTAGACCGCCGGTTGCTGGGCGTAGGGCGACTGTTGTGCGTAGGTCGGCTGGTTGTACCCGGGATTGCAGCAGCACCCCTGCGCAAACATCCCGGCGATCAGAACACCCGCCGCGCCAGCCAAGTATCGCATTGAAAAGCCTCCTATCCGCGGGCAGCGGTCTCTTCAGCCGCCGACATCTGCCCAATCCTCCGGAATTCCCACGCCGATCATGCCGCGAACTTGCAATAAGAGGGGGGAAGAGTAACGGCTTGGCCTGTTCAGGTCAATGGCATTCTGGCTGACCCGATCGGCATTCGATTCCCCACACCATTCAACTCGAAAAAAGGGCAATCTTTTTCGGAGAATTGACAACCTGTCAGGAGACTGGTCCAAGTGCCCTGCCGCAGTACACCGCGCAAGACTCGTTTCCGGCTGCCGGGCGGGCTTGGTGGCGTGCAGGATTCCATCGAAAGGTTTCACGTTGTATCCTTACATCTACTCGCCTTTCCCAAATTGGCGCAGCGCACGGACAGGTCCGTGCTTTCAGCCAACGTCTCTTGCGTCAAGACCGCATCAACCGTCCGAAGAATCGACCTGTCCCCGGCCGCCCCGTGAACCATTAGCGACGCCATGAACCCGCTCCTCCCGGAACAGTTGGCCGCCCGCTTGACACAGCCGCTGTGCGGTCCGGCGGTTGGATCACGATTCGAGCCGACGCCGCGATTGGGGCGCTGTTATGACAGCGCGCCGGCCGACGCCCGCAAGGCCGCCGTGCTTGTCCTGCTCTATCCTCACCGCAACCGCTGGCATCTGCCGCTCACCCTTCGGCCGGCGCACCTGCCGGACCACGCCGGCCAGATCAGCCTGCCGGGCGGCGCGATCGAACCAGGAGAGACCGACCGCGAGGCCGCGCTACGCGAGTTCCATGAGGAACTCGGCGCCGCGGGCCAGCCCGTCGACATGCTCGGCCGGCTATCGACGCTCTACGTCCATGCCAGCCATTTCCGCATCGAGCCGTGGGTGGGCGTCGCCCGGCAGCGCCCGGCGATGGTTCCCAACGTGGCGGAAGTGGCTGCCCTGCTGGAGGTGCCGCTTGGCCATCTCCTCGACCCGATACACTTCGGTTGCCACGAGCGATGGTATCAAGATCAGCCTTACACCGCTCCCCATTTCCTCTGGGAAGAGCACAAGATTTGGGGCGCCACCTGTATGATCCTGGGCGAACTGGTGATGCTGATCGAGGAATCCGGAATTGCCGCAGACTGATCGGAGGATTCACCACGAGCCCACAGAGATCAGACGGAATACGGCAGAAAAAGGTTGCTTTTGGCGACGTGGTATGCATAATCATCGGGCGGAAAGGAAGGGGACAGATCCCCGGCCGTAAGTGTGAACGGTTATTCCCTGTGTTTCTTTTTGAGGGCAAGCAATGCACCGCATCATGTTCGCAGCGATGGTCGTGATTGGTTGGATGATTTCGGCTGAAGAGTCGCCCGCGGCCGAGGGCGGCTGGGTTCCGCTGTTGGAGCGTCAAGATCCGTCCGGAGAAGTGGCCGGATGGAAGTCGTTCCATGAGGAGGCCGGCACGAAGACCGGAGACGTCTGGAAGCTGACCGATGATGGCGCGGTGGTTTGCCGCGGGAATCCCAAGGGTTACCTCTGCACGGAGAGGGAATACAGCGACTTTGTGTTGCGGCTGAAGTGGCGGTGGCCCGAAGGCAAGCCCGGCAACGGGGGCGTTCTCATTCGGACAACAGGCAACGACAAGATCTGGCCGAAAAGTCTGGAGGCCCAAATCAACGCAGGCGGAGCTGGGGACTTTTGGGGGCTGGACGGTTATCGGCTTGGCGGGCCGACGGAAAGAGCCAGGGCGCTCGATCATCCGCAGTTTGGAAAACTCACCAACCTCAAACGGACCGCGGATTTGGAGAAACCCGCGGGCGAGTGGAATTTTTACGAGATTCACGCCAAGGGCGGCACGGTCACTTTGATGATCAACGGCCAGGAGGTCAATCGGGCAACCGGTTGCGACGTCCGCCCCGGAAAGATCTGCCTGACGTCGGAAGGAAACGAGATCCACTATCGCGACGTCGAAATCCGGCCCGGCACGAACAGCGAGGAGCGACGATGAACCACGATACGACACGGCGGGATTTCTTACGCGCGTCGGCCGCGGCAGGTGGCTGTCTGGTGCTGGGCGGGCTGCCGGTTGCCCAGCGACCGGCGGGGGCGGAGGAGCAACCGTCAAACGAGCCGGTCGCCGCTTCCGCGAAAGCCGGCGGGCGGTCCTCGCTCATCGTGGTCACGCAAGCGGTCTCGCGCGACGTGGACCCGCGCGCCGGCGCCTGGATCTACATTACGGAAATCCTTCATCGAGCCGGGCTTTTCTTCGAGGAGTTGCCTGCTTCCGATGTACCGTCTTTGGCCGGTCGGTCGGATGCGATCATCCTGCTGGCCGGGAACCTGCGGTTCTCGACCGGCCAGCGCGAGTTGCTATCGTCGCTGGTCGAAAAGGGCAATTCGCTGGTTGGTCTCGCTGGAACGTCCGGGCTGGATGAAGTCTTCGGCGTCAGCGGCATTACTCCTTTGGCGGAAGGCTGGATGAAAGTGACAGCCGAGGAGCATCCGATCACGGCCGGGCTGTGCAGTTCGCTGCACGTGTTTGGCGGCTGCGCGGCGAAGCCCGCCTCCGCCGCCTCGTTGGCGGACGTGCTGTGGGGAGTGAAAGGGGCAGTCAAAGGCAGCGCCGTTGTGGAAAATCGCTTTGGCCAGGGCCGGGCCATCCTGCTTGCGCCGGATCTGATCTTTTCCATCGTCCACATGCAGCAGGGAGTGCCCGTCTTGCAGGACGGCAAGCCGGCGCCGGGCGAGTCCGCTCGAGTGGACGACGGCATCCTTAAAGCCGAGGACGGCATGGTGCTCGACTGGCAGCGGGACCGCACTGCGATGCAACCGGACGGCGAACCGGTGTTTCTCGAGCCGATCAGCGACGAGTTGCGTGAGATTATCCTCCGCGCCGTCTTCCATGCCGCCCGAGAGCAGGGCGTTGCGCTGCCGATGCTCTGGTACTGGCCGCAGGGGCTGAAGGCCGTAGGCCACATTTCCCACGACAGCGACGGCAACGATCCCGCGAAGGCCGAGGCGATGCGCGTGGTGATGAACCGCTGCAAAGTGAAATCCACCTGGTGCATTCTCTACCCCGGGGGATATCCCAAGCCGTTTTACGAGGCCCTGAAGAGCGAGCAGTTCGAAGTCGCCCTGCACTACGATGCCCACAGCGGCGGCGAGCAGACGTCCTGGTCGAAAGACAACTTTGTTTTGCAGCACCAGTGGTTGTTGCAGGAATCCGGTCTGGAGGGGATTGTCACGAACAAGAACCATTATACGCGCTGGGAAGACCGGCTCGATTGCCTTCGCTGGTGCGAAGCAGTCGGCATCCACTCCGACCAAACCCGCGGGCCGAGCAAGAAAGGGACGATCGGTTTTCCGCTGGGTGGCTCACAACCGTATTTCCCGTTGGACGACCAGGCCGATCCGCCCCGTTTTTTGGACGTGCTCGAAGTGAATATGCTCACGCAGGATCTGGTCGTTGTCTGCCCGGCGGAGTACGGCAGGCAACTGCTCGACTCGGCGTTGCGGCATCACGGGGTTGCCCATTTTCTCTTCCATCCCGCCCACGTTCTTAAGCCCGGCGTGGCCGACGCGATCAGCGATCTGATCGATTACGGCCGATCGCAGGGGATGCAATGGTGGACGAGCGAGCAGATTTACCGATGGGAGAAGCGGCGGCGAGCCGTTACGGCCCGGTTCGAGGCCGGTAACAGGCTCACGCTGCGCGCCGCGGAACCGCTCCACGAGGCCACGCTGCTGGTGCTTAGCCCGCCGGACGCGCCCCAGTCGTTCAGCCTCAACGGTCGGCCGGCGCCGAGCCAGCGTTGGACGTTATATGGCTTTGAGTTCCAAGCCGTGACGGCGGACATCGAAGGGGAAGTTGCTCTGGAGATCGGATAACGCGACCGGCAACGATGGCTCCTCAGCAGAATTCGCGGGTTGATTTCAGCCGGTGGAGTCAACCGTTGTTTTCTGGAGTGAACATTGCGTCCACCGGGGCGTCCTCCCCGAAGAAAGCAATCCATGACGCGAAGAGCGTCAACACGCCCGAAAACGGCGAAATGAGCGCCGACCCCGTTTCTGCGCATTGCAGCGGGACTGGCGACGCATCGCATCGCACTGGTGTTGCACGAGAGGTTGCCGTGCCGTAAGTCGCGGCAGACAAAGAGGTTGAGCAGTGTGAGAGGCGTGCAACGGTGACGACTAAATTTAGGGGTGTGTTGCATGGAGCAGGGAGCCTAGTTCTTAGAGCCTATCCCAAAACCTCGAGGAGAAGGGGACAGGCCCATTTTGCTCCGAAGACTCCGCAAAATGGGCCAGTCCCCGACGGTTTTGGAATAGGCTCTTAGTGCTTAGTGCCCAGTGCTTGGAGATTGGAGCGGGGAGCGGGGAGTACCGAGTACGGAGCCACGAACAACAAAGCGCTCGCGCGTGCGCGAGGCCAGCCCCTGCCGGGGGCGAGCCGGCAGGGGGTCTCGGTGATGGAGCAAATTGTCAAAGAGCTATACTATTCAGGCGTTCACTATACACTAGCATGATGGCCGATGCGGCGCGATCTGTCAAGCGCGGCG
>JAAYEH010000187.1 GCA_012728855.1 Rhodopirellula sp.
AGGTTGCCCTCCATCGAGTCGTGCGCCCGCGTGACCGGCTGGCTCCCCATCGCCACCAGGACATGCTGAAATACGGGAAGTTTGCCGGGCTGCTCGTCGTCAAGTTTTCGCTGGATCCAGCCTGCGGCTGCTTCGATCCGCAAGAGCACCTTCCGCGTGTCGGCCGCGCTGGTTCCTTCCGGCATTTCCAACGCGGCGGTGGCATAGTCGCCGGGAATGCGGGGAAAGAACGCGGATCGTACCCGCCCGCCTGCGACCAGGCCGACCATGAGGATCAGCATGCCGACGAAGACAGCCAAGGTCAGGTACCGCCAGGAGACCGCTGCATCCAAAAGCGGCCGGTACACGCGGTCGATGAACCACTGCAGCGAGCGGTCCGCCCGCTCCTGCGCCTGCTCGGAGAACCAGACGACCGGCCAGATCGGCAGCAGGTACCAGGGGATCTTGTGCCCGGGTGTGTGCGAGAGGTGCGCCGGCAGAATGAAGAGCGATTCCGCCAGCGAGATCAACAGGCAGGAGATGATCACGATGGGGATCGCCCGCCAGAATTTCCCATCCACGCCGGAAATCGCCAGCATCGGCATGAAAGCGATCACGGTCGTGAGCACGGCGAAGATCACCGGAGTGGCCACTTCGATCACGCCGGCCACGGCGCCGTCGGTGCCGCTGCTGCCGCGGCTGTGCCAATGGTGGACCGCCTCGGCCACCACGATGGCGTCGTCCACGACGATGCCCAGCACGAGGATGAACGCGGCCATCGAGATCATGTTGAACGAAACGTCGCTGACGATCATCACGGCAAACGTGCCCACGAATGCCACCGCCATGCCCGAGGCTACCCAGAAAGCCAGTCGCAGATGCATGAACAGCGAGAGGGCCAGAAAGACGAGGACCAGGCCGGTCAGGCCGTTGCGGAGCATCAGATCCTGGCGCTCGACGTACCACCGCGACATATCGAACCAGGTATCGATCCGCACCTCTTCCGGCAACCGTTCGGCGGCCTGTTTGACATAGGCGTGGACCGCCGCGGCGGTATCGGTCACGTTCTGGTTCTTGGCCGACATCACCGAGAGCATGGCTGCCGGGCGGCCGTTGAAGCGAGCCCACTGTTCGTTCTCGTCGAAGCCGTCGACCACTTCCGCGAGATCCTTCAAGAGCAGCCGGGTTCCATCGGGCCTGGCCAGCACCACCAGGTTCTCGAATTCGTGCCCGCGGTACGCCTGACTGCGGGTCCGCAGGAGGATGTCGCCCGAACCGGCGCGGATGGCCCCGGCAGGCAGGTCGAGCGAGGAGCGACGCACCGCGGCGGCCACCTCGTCGAATGTCAGGCCATGCCGCCGCAGGGCCGCCTCCGAGACGTGAATGGCGATCTCATACGGCCGCAGACCGCCGTACTGGACCTGCGTGATCCCTTCCAGCGAGAGTAGCTCGTCGCGGGCCCGGTCAGCCAAGCGGTGGAGCGTGAGTTCGTCGACCGCATCGCTGGAGATCACCACGTTGATGACCCGGATTTGCGAGGTGAGTTCCTCGACGACGGGCTTTTCGGCGTCGATGGGAAAGGTGGAGATGGCATCGACCCGCGTCTTGATCTGGTTCAGCAGCGCGGAGGTCTGGTAGCCGGGCTCCACTTTGACATTTACCGTGCCCAACCCTTCAGCCGCAATGGCCTGGATCTCCTCGATCCCCTCCAGGCCGGAGATCGCCTCTTCGATCCGAAGAACGATTCCCTCCTCCACTTCCACCGGTGTCGCGCCCGGATAGAGCACGGAAACGGAGACCGTGTCGAGGCTGACCTGCGGGAATAACTCGCGCTGGATCTTGGCCACCGACGTGAAACCGGCCATGAAGATCATCAGCATGAAGAAATTGGCCGCGACGCGGTTGCGGGCACACCAGGTCAGCATCGTGGTCATCGTTGCACTCCCGCGGTGCGTACCTGTTGGGATGCAGGCGCGGCGGTGTCTGCCGGATCCGAGTTCTCGACGACCCGAACCGCCATGCCCGCCACCGCGTGCGCCAGCGGTGTCGCGCAAACCCGCTCACCCGCAGTCAAATCGCCGGCGAGCACGACCCGCTCCGAGTCGCGATGGAGCACGCGGACCGAGCGCGGCACGAGGCGGTCCTGCTCGTCCAGGACGAACAGCCGCCCGTCGATCGTCACACACGCTTCGGGCAGGGCGAACGCCCCGGAGACGCCTGGCACCTCGATTGCCGCGTCGACGAACATGCCCACGGCCAGCGGTTGCCCGCCGCTCCGCGCGGCCTCGGAATAGGGCTGCTCCACGCGAGCTACCAGGTAAACCATGCGGCTCTTCGTGTCGACCATCGGCTCGCTGCGGACGATTCGCCCCTGCCAGGATCGCCGCACACCGGCAAAACCGGCTTCCAGCCGAACGGCGGGGCCGGTATGCGGGGCCAGCGTCTCGCCCAGCGGGATTCCGAGATAACCGAACTGCTCGTCGGTAACGGGCAGCCGGATCTCGGCGGCATCGGTGGCGAAGCAGAGGGCCAGCGGTGTGCCCACGGTCACATACTGCCCCACGTCGACCATCAGTTGCTGAACGCAGCCGTCGAAGGGGGCGGCGACCGTGGCGTCGGCCAGAGCATTCCGCTCGGCCGCGAGTTCCGCTTCCAGACGGGCGACTTCAGCGCCGGCAACATCGCGGGCGGCCTTCGACTGATCGAAAGCCGATTCGCTGATGGCGTTGCGCTGCTTGAGGCTTTCGCTCCGTTCAAACTCCCGCGCCGTCTCCTCCTGCTTGGCGCGTGCGGCCACCAGCGAGGCGTCCAGACGCCGGATGCGGATCTCGTAATCCCGCGGGTCGATTTGCACCAGCATTTCCCCGGCGCGGAAGAAGCCGGTGTTCTTGACCGCGCCGGCCACC
>JAAYEH010000188.1 GCA_012728855.1 Rhodopirellula sp.
GCGCCTCGCTCTGCCGGAGTCGTTCTTCGAGTTCGGGAATCGTCATACCGGAAAAGCTATCCGATTCCCGATTTGCCGCAAAGACCAGTTTTCAAAATGGACGGATACAGTTGCTCCTGGGCATTGCCATAGAACGGGGCTACATCGAAGTAGTTGATCCCTCGGTCCACTGCGGCGGCGACGAAGTTGCTCGCTTCCCCGGTTGTCACGTCCAACCAATACTCCAGCACTTGGGCCGTGTCCCTGGGGAACACCTCCAGATTGGCATCCAGAGCAGGCAGGCCGTCCCGGTCATTCGGCCCTTGCTGCCGCTCGTAAGGAACGTCGTAGCGGCGGCTGATCGGAGCGTATTCTAGGAACATGCCTTCGGTTGGCTTGATCCGCCGCACGTGGCAAATGGCGAGTTCCCGAGCGATTCGGCACGAAGGTTCGAAGACCGAAGAATCACTGCACCGGCACCGCAAATACACCCACCCAAGAACATTCGCCGATTGATGTTGGACATCGCGTTCCTCTCCTGCGGCTTGAGACTGGCGGCTTTCGCATGGCACTCGAATCTCGATTTTATCCACGCAACCAGCCGAGCACCGCACCAAGGGCAATTAGCATCAAGGCGGTCAGCAGATCCCGGCGATGGCTTCCTGGATTGGCGACTCGGTAGCGTGCTGCGATGTAGCTGACTGCCTGTTCGGCTTCCCCCAATCACGGCCCATAATGGATCTTGATCATGTTACCCCCAATCTTTGCCATAATGATCGAAGGCCACTTTCGGTGTGTCGCCGATAAGCTCCGCAAGCCTCTCGATCGAACAGCCTACTCCACCGGTCCAGTAGCCGGAGAGCATGCGGTGCGCATATGTGTGGCGGCAGGTATAGCAGGAGTAATTCGTTTTCACCGGGTGCTGGTCCCACTCCAGCTTCTGCTTGATGGCGATGAACCGAACGACTCCAGTCATTTGCTTCCAGGGCTTGCCTTTGGTATTACGGAATAACGGAACCCCTGAGCCTTTCGGCGCCGTCTTCATCAGCTTGCGAGTCAGCTCGGCCACTTCGTATCGCACCGGGAGCTTGCGGTTCTTCCTTGTTTTCGTGGAGCACACTCTCCACATCATCCCCCGCTCATTCTCCTCGATGTCGTCAGCCGTGATCTTGGCTAGCTCGCAGAACGGGCGTAATCCCGTATGGACCGCGGCGAAAAGAAAACTGCCGAAGCACGGCTCCGTGACACTGTAGAGCGACTTCTCGTCCTCCGGACTGAACGAATGAAGCCGAGGTTTCGGCCGGGGCTTCTTGAGTCCCTTGAGGGGATTCGCAATTCCGTGCATCTCTTCGGCTCGATTGAACGCAGCAAGCACGATTGCGATCACGCTCCGGTGCGTTTCCGAGCTGCGCCAGGTGGAGTGATTCTCCAGCCACTGCTGGACCTGGCCCTTCTTGAGCTGCGCGACCAGCAACGCCCCGCAATACGCGCACAGGTCGTTAAGCCAATTGACCGTATTGTCGCGATGGTTCTTGCTGATCGCGCCCTTCGCAAGCCCGCTTTCGCAGTATTGGATGTAATCGGAGCAGACCCTCGCGACCAGCCATTCCCCGCCGCCCTCCGCTCCCGGTGAGCTGTCTTCCCAAGAGAGTTTCTCCCGCGCCAGTGCCAACTCGGCAGCTTCCCGGTTGCCCTTCCCCCGGATTCGCTGACCGTCGTCGTCAAACAGGGCAATGCGTTTTCTCGTCCCCGGCCGCGTATAGTACCAGCAGTCGGTTTGCTTCCAATGCCATGCCGACCCGTGTGGCTGTCGCCGTTGTTGTCGTTTCCTTCCCATCCGATCACCTCCTTCCACGGCTCATCCCGTGAACACCTGCGGCTCGTTGACCTTCAGCCGTTGGACACGGATACTGGGACAAGCCCCGGTGCGGGAAAGCCGGGAACCAACAGACCAGAAACTCGACGGAGGTGTTGCCATGGATTGCATGTTCACAGTGGTAAACCAGCCCCACTCTGATTTACTAGTCTCGTTGCTACACAGAATTGCGACACTTATACTTATCGCCGTTACGGCTGCTGTGTCAACATGTCCTTCTAAAAACGGGAGATGTTCCGAGTTATCCAGTGTACCAAACATCATACTCATACTTGCCGACGACCTTGGCTACGCGGAGTTGGGCTGCTACGGACAACAAAAGATCAAAACGCCCAACCTCGACCGGATGGCCGCCGAAGGAATGCGGTTCACTCAGCACTACTGCGGCAATGCCGTCTGCGCCCCTTCGCGGTGCGTTCTGATGACCGGCAAACATGCCGGCCATGCCTATGTCCGCAACAATCGCCAGGCCACACTCCCCGAGGGACTCAGCGAGCGTTACGGCTTCGAGTTCCCCGGCCAGGAGCCTATCCCCGCTTCCGACGTGACCATCGCGGAAATGCTCAAGCAGAAAGGCTATGCCACGGCGGCGGTCGGCAAGTGGGGCCTGGGACAGTTCGGCACCACGGGCGATCCCAACCGGCAGGGGTTCGATCTCTTCTTCGGCTACAATTGTCAGGCCCACGCCCATAGTTTCTACCCCGGTCATCTCTGGCGCAACGGCGAGAAGGTGCGGTTGGCCAACGATCCGCCCATTCCCGGCCATGCGTCGCTGGCGGCGGGCGCCGATCCGGCGGACCCGGCCTCTTATGCGCCGTTCAAAGGACAGGACTACTCGGCCGACCATATGATCGACGTGGCGCTCAACTTTATCCGCGAGAACAAGGACGGGCCGTTCTTCCTCTATTTCCCCTCCACGATCCCGCACGTGGCGCTGCATATCCCCGACGAGGAATTGAAGCCCTATCTCGACAAGTGGGACGAAACGCCCTTCATCGGCGGACGCGGCTACACGCCCCACCTGACGCCCCGCGCCGCTTACGCCGCCATGATCAGCCGGCTCGACAAAGATGTCGCCCGTATTTTCGCGACCCTCAAACAGCTCGGCCTCGACGAAAACACGCTGGTGATGTTCTCGTCGGACAACGGAACCACCCATCTCGATCGAGAAGTGGACGCGGAGTTTTTCGAGAGCGTCGGTCCGCTCCGCGGCTTGAAGGGGAGTCTTTACGAAGGCGGCATTCGAGTGCCGATGATCGCCCGCTGGCCCGGCAAGATCGCGGCGGGCACGGTCACGGATCACCTTTCCGCCTTCTGGGACGTCATGCCGACCATTGCCGCGGTGACCGGCGCGAAACCGCCCGCCGACATCGACGGCATCAGTTTCGCGCCCACGTTGCTGGGCCGTCCCGCGAAGCAGAAAGAACACGACTATCTCTACTGGGAGTTCGCCGCCTACGGCGGCCAGCAGGCGGTCCGCATGGGCGACTGGAAAGCGGTCCGCCAGGACATGCTTCGCCGCAACAATCCCGATCCGCTCAAAATCGAGCTTTACAATCTGAACGACGATATCGGCGAATCGCACGATGTTGCCGCCGAGCATCCCGAGATCGTCAAAAAAATGCGAAAGATCATGGACGAAGCGCACGTCCCCAACGAGGTCTTCCCCCTGCCGCCGATCGATAAGAAGACCGCAAGCCGTTGAGGAGCCATCGAGACGGCAGAGACCGTGGGGCAGGTTTGCAGCCTGCCTCTTATCGGTGCGACAAATCGGCAGGTTGTAAACCTGCCCCACAGGCCGGTTTTTTTCAGGAGCACGCCATGGGAGTTCGATTCGGCATCGTAGCGATGCTGTTGGTGAATTGGGTGTTCTCCGCCCTGGCCGCGGAGCCAAAGCCGGAGAATCTAGCCCGCAAGGCCAAGGTCTCCGCCAGCTTGCAGTACAACGAGCGCTATGCGCCCTGCTTCGCCATCGATGGCGACATCCCCGAGTGCGATGCGCGCGACGATGTGGGACGAGCCTGGTGTGTTCCGGGAAAAGCGTCCGGCGGCAAGGCCGACTTCACGCTCCAGTGGTCCGAACCGGTCGAGGTCGCCGAGTTGGTCTACTTCGGTCGCACCGGCTGGTCGGTCCAGGAGTGTTTCCGCGATTACGAGGTCTACGTCGACGGCGCCGAGCCCCCCGTGGCCAAGGGCGCTTTGGAGATGATCCACGGCCCGCAACGCATCAAGCTGCCGAAAGCGAAGGTCGCGAGAATCACCCTGAAATTCCTCAGTTCCCACGGCGGCTCGAATCCCGGCGCATCGGAGGTCATGGCATTTGCCGTCAGCCCGCCCAATGACATGTTCGCCGAATTTGATCCGGCCGACGTTGAATTCCCCGAATGGATGCCGCCGATCCGTCAAATGCTCGTCATCCAGCGTCAAGAACTCAATCCGTCGCACGTCTACACGTACCATGTCGAAGGTTTCCGACCTGGTGGCGGGCTCTACCTGTTTACTCGGGGACCGGACGGCGGCGAGTTGAAGGAACTGGTTGCCTCGCCCCACGGACAGATCCTCGATTGCGATCTGTCTTACGACGGCAAGGAAGTCCTCTTCAGTTGGAAGCAGGGGGGCCGGGAGTACGGCGCCCAGTTCGACCGCAGCCTCCCGCCCGACGTCGACCCCGACCACATGTATACGATCTATCGCATGAACGTCGACGGCAGGGGACTGACGGCGCTGACCGACAGCACATCGAACAACATGAATCCCTGCTGGCTCCCCGACGGCGATATCGCCTTCCTTTCCGACCGCCGGCCGGCCTTTGCCTATTGCTTTGTTTCCACGTCGCCGACCCTGTACCGCATGGACCGCAATGGCCACCATGTCAAGCGGCTCTCGGCCAACTATCTCAACGATTTCACCCCCCACGTCACACACGACGGCCGCATCCTCTACAGCCGCTGGGAGTATGTCGACCGCCCGGCGATTCCCATTCAGGGGTTGTGGAGCATCAACCCCGACGGCACGGGCCTCTCCGCCGTCTTCGGCAACCGCGTGCTCAGCCCGGCCACGTTCATGGAAGCCCGGCCGATCCCCGGGAGCAACAAGCTCCTCTGCGTGCTCACCAGCCACAACGGCCCCTGTCGCGGAGCAATCGGTATCATCGATCGCAATTTCGGCCCCAACGCCGCCGAGGCGATCCGCAATCTGACCCCGGAAGTCAACATCGGTTCGGTCGATGAGGGGGACGGCAACCGCATCCGCGGGCCGTACGAGAATCCACTTCCGATCGACGGGGAATACTTCCTCGTCTCCAAACGCGGCTCGTTGCTGATCCGCAACTACGACGGCACGAAACAGGCTGTGTTGCTCCGCCCGCGCGACGGTCTGGGGTTCTACAGTCCAACACCGATCCTCGCCCGCGAAGTGCCGCCGGTGACCGCACCGGCCCCGCCGGCCGAGCAGCAGCCGGAGCCGTGGGCAACCGTCTGTCTACAGGACGTCTACCAAGGGCTGGACGGTTACGTCGAGCGCGGCGAGATTCGCCAGATCTGCGTCGTTCAGGAAATCGAAAAAAGTCGCTGGGCGCCGCAGGCTTTCACGGCCCCGCTGCAAGGGAATATCGCGGCCTTCGGATTTCAGTTCCCCCTGGTCTCCTGCGGCGCGACCTACTCACCCAAGAAAGTCTGGGGCTATGCCGAAGTGGAAGCGGACGGCTCGGCCAATTTCAAAGTCCCCGCCGAACTGCCGATCTACTTCATGGCGTTGGATGACGAAGGACGCGCCGTGCAGCGGATGCGGAGTTTCACCCATCTCATGCCGGGAGAAGTGCAAGGCTGCACCGGTTGCCACGCCAACCGCAACACGACCACGGCGCGAACTCCGCGGATGCCCTTGGCCTTCGACCGCGAGCCGCAACCGCTCGATCCGCCCGAGTGGGGCGTGCGAGGTTTCAGCTACCCGGCGATCGTACAGCCGGTGCTGGATAAGTACTGCGTCGAGTGCCATAACGTGCGGGAGATGGCCGGAGAGGTCGATCTCAGCGGCGACATGACCGACTTCTTCAGCGTCTCCTACGATATCCTCGCCCGCAAGGGGACGCTTGGCGAGCGCGACTTCGCCCGCCACGGCGCTCACGGCGGACTGATGGGCGCCAGCCCGTACACGAGTTGGATCTCCACGTACAACGGCGAGGAAGCCAACATCCTCCAGGTCATGCCGAAGGCATGGGGCTCGCCGGCCAGCCGATTGGCCGAGATTGTCCTCAGTGGCCACCCGGACGCCGACGGCAAGCCGCGTTTCGCGATGGATCGGGCCGCCCGGCGACGCGTGATGGCCTGGATCGACCTCAATGTGCCGTACTATCCGACGTCGCTGTCGAACCACTATCAGCGCAAAGGCTGCCGCCACATGATGCCCGACGACTTGGAGAGCGTGCTCGACGCTGTCGCCGCCCGACGATGCGCATCATGCCATGCGTCCGGCATTCCGCGGACGTTTTACACCAGGATCTTCAAGCCGGAGGACAACAACTTCCTCTCGGCCCCGTTGGCACGATCCGCCGGCGGGACGGAAGCTTGCGGCAAGCCGGTTTTCCTGTCCAAGGACGATCCCGACTACCGCGCCCTCCTCTCCACCTTCGAGCCGATCCAGGCATTGCTCCAACAGCGGCCGCGCTTGGACATGACCGACGCTCCGTGTCATTGCACCCTGGGAAAAGTTGGGGAATACCCTATTACAGATACTCCGTCCACCCACGAGCCTTGAGCTGCTCGATGACCTGGCGGATCGATTCCTCGCTGTTCTTGTCGGCGACCAGCGTGGCGTCGGGCGTGACCACCACGACCAGGTCTTTCACGCCGACGAGAACCACGGCGTGATTCGGATCCCCGCAACGAGCGATGGTGCCGGTGGTCGCAATCTCGATCGAGCGGGCGGCGTCAAGGACGTTGCCGTTCGTGTCCGGACGGCGAAGCCGTTCCAGGGCTCGCCAACTGCCGACGTCGTCCCAGTCGAACGGGGCCTCGATCACCACGACCTTGCTCGCGCGTTCCATCACGGCGTAATCGATCGAAATCTTGTCGATCGCGGCGAATTCGCGGTGGAGCACATCGTGAAAATCGGCGCGGTCGGCCGCCGCGGCGATGGCCATCAAATGCGCGTGCAGCGCCGGCTCGTAGCGGGCCAGAGCCTCCATCACGGTCCGCGCCTTCCAGACAAAGATCCCCGCATTCCAAAGGAAATTGCCGGCCGCAAGATATTTCGCCGCCGTCTCGCCGTCCGGTTTCTCATGGAACCTTGCCACATGGTGGACGCCGCCCGTGCCGGGAGCGGTCTCTAGGGCTTCGAGCCGCCCGCCCGCTTCGATATACCCAAACGACTGCGATGCATACGTGGGCCGGATGCCGAAAGTGATCAGCCGCTGCGGGTCTTGCTCCACCAAACGCTCCGCCAGCCGAAGCCCTTCCCGGAATCGATCGCCCGGCTCGATCACCTGGTCGGCCGGCAGAACGGCCATCGTCCCCTCCGAATCCTCCCGTAAAATGCGAATCGCCGCCAAACCGATGCAGGGCGCCGTATTGCGCGGGCAAGGCTCCGCCAGAATCGCCTCGCGAGGCAACTGGGAAACCTGTTCGTGCGCACGGCCGGCCAACGACTCCGTGGTGGCAATCAGAATCCGCTCGGGAGGAACAAGGCCGCCAAGTCGATCGACCGCCTGTTGGAGCATGGTTCGCTCGCCTTGGATCTTCAGCAGTTGCTTGGGCTGCTGTGAGCGACTCTCGGGCCAAAGACGCGTGCCGGAACCTCCGGCCATGATGACGGCGTATAGCATTGCAGTTCTCAGTGGGCCGTTTGACTTCCAAGGGATTTCCAAGACCGATCATCATACCATCATAGGCCAGTTCCGTTCCCGGCGGGAGTAGAGAGTCCGGCAGCCGCTTAACTCAGGCTATTCGCCGCTCACCGCGACGGGCGTTGGAACCGGCATTGACGAGGAGCAAACAAATGGCTAAAAGGCCGCCGTTTCTTCCAAGAAGGCGGGAGGTGGCTACCTTGCGCGCGATGGTGATGAGAACTCTTGCAATTCTGCTTCTCGCGTTCGCCGGCTGTCGGGAGCCCGAAAAACCGCCCGGGCTTCCAATGACCACGTACGAACCAACCACTTTTAATGCAACTTGGGCAAGAGACGGGAATACCAGCGACACCTACACCACGCAGCACCAGGCGATGATGCCCAAGAGAGCCTCCCTCGATCCGGGAGGGCTGAGAGAATTGCAGCGGATGTTCGGGGACTCCAATTTCAAGATCGTGTATAACCCCGACGGAACCATTCAGAGCATTGAAAGTTCACACCACGGTCAGGGGGCCGAAGTTGTTGGAGCGGCAGTGAATACGGCCGCGACTGCCGCAGCGTTAGGTCTATAGAACGAGTGAAGGGAGCCAGGCAAGTGCTTTTCATGCGGTTCCTTGTTGTATCACTGGCCTTAGCGTGCATCGGCGGCTGCATCGCAGCACCTCCCCAAAAGGCGATGCAGGCAAGTGCGGCACCGCCCGCCTTTCTCCCTCCCTTGGAGCCCAGGAGCCCGAATGATCGTCTGATCTCACTGGATCCGGTTGGCAGTTCGGCATCGAGTTCCGAAAACTCGGTGCAGGATCGCCCGCAATAGCAGAGCGCGGCGGGTGGATCCAAGCGAAAAGCGGAACCAGGCATTGCAGCCCTCGTGTTTTTCTGCTGACTTGGCCCTGTATTGTATCTGCCGGTTCTCTAGAATCCCCATCCGTTAGGGTAGTTCATGCATTTACTGCATCGCATCATCTTTGCGACCTACAGCCGCAGCACCCATCACAAGCTGGCGCTGGACGCACTGTGCCATCTGCAATCCCGGGACCGCGATTGCTGGCAGCGGCTGTTTCTCAAGTACCACGAAGCCTACCTCACCGGCGCCAAAGCCCCTGACACCACCTTCAAGGACTTTCAAAACCACGTCTTGCATGTCGAGCAGAACAACTGGGGTGGAGCAATAAGATCCGTTCGCGTCTGGTACGATGGCCTCATCGAATCGCTTCGCGCCGGCAAGTGGAAAGCGGCCGTCTACGAGGCCGGCGTGATGAGCCACTATTACGTCGATCCGATCCAGCCATTCCACACCGGCCAATCGGAAGCCGAAAACAACATCCACCGCGCCGCCGAATGGAGCATCACCAAGTCGTATGACGTCCTTCGGCACTTGGTCGAGGAGCAACACGGCTGGCCTCGCGTCGACGTGCCCCAAGGTGACGATTGGCTGGAGCAGATGGTTATCGCGGGAGCCGATCTCTCGCACCGGCACTACGATACACTGATCCGCCGCTACGATTTCGATCGGGGCGTGAAGAAACCGCAGGAAGGCCTGGACCGGCATTGCCGCGAGATGATTGCTGCGTTGCTCGGTTATGCCGCCGTCGGCTTGGCGAGAATCCTGGACCGAGCGTTCGCCGAAGCAGCGGTCACGCCGCCCGACGTCGGACTGACAGCCGCCACGTTCCTGGCAACGATGGAAATCCCCGTTCAGTGGGTTGCCAAGAAGATCGCCGATGCCGGCGAAAGGGCGGAAGTTCTCGCGATCTACGACGAACTGCAACGTACCGGTAAGGTAGAAGAGAACCTGCCCGAGGACGATCGGACGGTTCGCGAGATGGTGATCAATGAAACGGTGATTCCCTACAACCGGGCGAAATCCTCTCGATCTCAGCAAGAATCGCGGCCGGCGCAGAACCGTCCTTTGTCGCATGAGGAGCCGATGTGCGAAGTCCGCGCTGAAACTTCAGCCCGGCGCGAGCAGGGGCAGACGCCGCGCTATCAAGACCAGTTTTGCTCGCAGGCAAAGCGTGAACGGTCCGATGAGGCCACGTCGAGCGCGCCAGCTCTGCGATTCTACCTCGAACGATCCAGCGATGTCGAAAACGCGCCGTCGATCGGCCCCAAGACCGCCGAGCGGCTCCGACGGATCGGCGTGCGAACTGTGGCCGATCTGCTGGCTCTCGATGTCGAGTCGGCAGCCAGGAAACTCAATGTTCGGCACATCACAAGCGACACGCTGCGGGACTGGCAGGCCCAGGCTTCGCTGGCTTGCCGCATCCCTGGACTTCGCGGCCACGACGCCCAAATCCTGGTTGCTTGCGGTCTTCGCGACGCGGAGGACGTCGCTCGCGCGGGCATCGACTGGTTGTTGAAGAAAACGCTCGATTTTGCGGCCACGACGGAGGGCCAGCGGGTCATCCGTTCAGGCAGGGCGCCCGATCGCGATGAAATCCACGATTGGATTCGCTGCGCCGAACAGGCTCGGCCGCTCCGCGCGGCCTAGCGCCCGCAGGACTGCCGGGATAATCCCGGATATCACGACGGCAGCCGCTCGCAGGGCCATTTCAGACGGATTGTGCTCCGCGTCAATGCATGTTAAGTATGGTAATCATGAACCGTTGTTCACGATTGTCCGCCGCGCTGTCCGGGGCGCATTGCCAGGGAGAGCCGGCTTGCCAATGCTTTTGAGTGCAGTCACTGGCGCGATGCGTGCGGAACCTTCGGCGGAATTGATCGGATTGCTCGAGCGGCTCGACCTCGCCGGCGCCGATCGAGTACGCAGCCTGCGAGGTCGCGTGAAACGGCTCGCTCGCGACCTTCCCCTGTTCGAATCGGTCTGGGTCGACGCGCTGCAACAGCAGCGCATTCTGACGCCTTACCAGGCCACACAAATCAATGCCGGCCGCGGCGAATCGCTGGCCGTTGGCCCTTACGTTCTCTGCCGGCCGGCCGGCTCCCTCGGCTATGGCGAGGTTTTTCTGGCCCGTCGCCGGCGTTCTCGCGATCTGGTTCGTCTCACTCTGCTCCCGCCGGTTCCGGGCCGGCATCCCGACGTGCTCCAGGCGCTGGAGACTCTCGTCCACAAAGCGAGCGGATTGGATACGCCGTCGTTGGCGCCCGTTACGGAGTTTGGAGGTGACGAACGGAACGTTTGGGCGGTTAGCCGGCACGTGCCGGGCTGCACGGCCGCCGACTGGATGGTCAGCAACGGCCGTTTTCCGCCCGAGGCGGTTCTCGAAATCGCTCGTCACATGCTGACGGGGCTGTCTGAGCTCGAATCGGTCGGTCTAGTTCACGGAGATCTTGCTCCCGCGGGCGTGGTGCTTGCCGAAGGAGGGGAAATCGTCCTCTCGCCGCCGGGACTGAGACCGATCTTCCGCCCCGACGAATCCTCCTCCCATGCGAACCTCGTGCCGGAAGCCTACGACTATTTGGCTCCCGAGCGGATCACGCGCGGTTCTGCGCCCGACGCCCGCAGTGAGGTCTTCGCCTGCGGCTGTCTGTGGTGGCACTTGCTCACGGGCCGACCTCCGCTGGCCGGCGGAAACGCACTGATCAAGATCCGAGCGGCCCAGGCCGCCAAGATCCCCGATGTCCGGCTGCTGGCACCCGACACGCCCGCGGTGTTGGCCGAGGCCGTGACAGCGGCCGTGCATCGCGATCCTCTATCGCGTCCTGAGTCGATGCGTGAATTGTCGGCAATGCTCGGGCCGTCGACAAAGCGCGGCCGTGCGACGCTGCGTCGCTGTCTGACGAACCGCGATGCAGAGGCCATCGCCTGGAGCGCCCCGGCCCGAGCTGTCCGACAGTGGCAACAGAACGCCGTAATGATCTCCGCCGTCGTCGGATGCCTGATTGCGGTCGTGGCGATTGTTTGGACTGTCTGGCAAGCCGGTGCGGCCAAAACCCCCGCCGTCGCCGTGGCAGATCATCCCGACACGCCGGCATCGCTTTCAGCATCGGCGAGCACGGCGGAGCCGCCCGTTAGCGAACCGCCCGTGCCCGCGGTTGAGCCCCCGAAATCTCCATTGCCCGAGGCTGATTCACCCCGCAGCACGCTTATCCTGCCCGCCGAAACCCCGGTTGCCATCGATCCTCGCCACATCCGGCCCGACCAGACCGTCCGCGGCGAGGCAGGCAAGAGGCCCCTGGTGGTTCTGCCATCCGCGGGCCTGGCGTTGCGGCACGAAGACGTCGTGTTTGAAAACGTCGATTTTGTCTGGGATGCCTCCGTGCCGGACGGCCCGGGACGGCCGACGATGATCGACGTTCGGGCGTCCCACGTCGAATTTCACGGTTGCTCATTCCAATCGGCCCGCCCCGGAAAGCTGCCGACGGCGATTGCCTGGACCTGGCCCGCCGACGCCGATGTGGCGGAGCAGTCGCTCCCCAGCGCGGAGATGCGAATCCGTGACTGCGTGTTTCGGAGCGTGTCCGCGGGAGTGGTGTGCGACACCCGCGCTGCGGTGATGATCGCGTTGGACAACACGCTCTATTCGGGCAGCGGGCCGCTGCTGGAATTCGAGCGCTATCCGCGCGTGGACCAGCCGGCCGTTGTGCGACTCACCGCCGTCACGTTGCGAGAATCGGGGCCGTTGGTCCATTGGCGCTGGGACTCGAGCCTGCCGCCCGGAGTGGTTTCGATCGCCGCGGAACTTTGTGTCTTGGCCCCATCCGGGCAGACCGCGTTGCTCTCGATTGCCTCGGCGGCGGATCCGAATCGTCTCTTGACGAAGATCCGCTGGTCGGGGCAAGGCTCGCTCATCTCGCCTGCCGCCGCAGTGGTCCAGTGGTTGGACGACGAGGGCCGTCTCCAGCCCGTCGACGACACGGCCATGTCGATCGCCGGGCTGGTCCGCAGCGAGGTGGAGTTTGCCGGCCCCGCGGGAAGCAATCCGGACGGCAGCCGCGTCGTTCGTTGGCAGGTTCCGCTGCAATCCTCTGCGGCGCCCGGCGCCGATCCAAGCCGCCTCGCCGCGCCCCCCAGCCGGGCGTCGGGAACGAACTAAGGATCGACGAATGAATACGTGTCGAACGAACCAGGGGCGGTGTCTCCGAGGGGGGCGGCAGTCTTTTTTTCGTGTCGGTCGGGCAACGCTTTCCTGTAGGGATAGATCTCATTCCGGCCGACACGGAAAAAACCCCCGACCCCTCCCCGCGCCGTTCTTGTGACCATTGTTGATTCGCCGATACGAATGGGACAAGAATCCCGGTGAATTTGACAAAACCCACACGCGAGGTAGCTTTACTAATGGGAAGGCCACTCTTGGCTGCATCCCTTTTTCTCGTCTTGCTCAATTAGCGATTCTGCTATGTGGACACTACCATGCGCGCATTCTGGTACTCACTTGTTTGGGATGAAGAGGCCGCCACCGCGGTCGAATACGCCGTGATGCTGGCGATGATTCTGCTTAGCGTTATCGGCGCCATCGGCGTCGTGGGCGGAGAAACGCTTAATTGGTGGGGCACAATCCAAAGCGATCTCGATGCCCACGGCTTTTGAACTTCCGCCGGCCCGGCTAACCCCGGGCCTTTTTTCATTCTTTGTTGATACCTGTTCATTCATCGCGTCGAACAACTTTTTCAGCCGCCGGACCACATCCGGGTGCTGGCCGGCGACATCGTGCTGCTCTGCCGGATCGGAGTCGAGATCGAAAAGCATCATCGGCTTCGGCTGGTCACCGGTGAGCACTCCGGGGTGTTCCCGCGGCATGTACTGCTCAAAGGGCGCCAGGATCGTCACACCGTCGGGACCGCGTGGGTCGATCCAGTCGTCCAACTGGTCCGCCAACAAACGCGTGGCGGGCGGGTGGACATGCAGCTTCCAGCGTCCGCTGCGGACGGTCATCAACCGCGGGCCGCCCATCGCGTAGATTGCCTCATGCGGGCTGACGGATTGGGAAGTCAAGAGCGGCCAGATATCGCGTCCGTCGATGGTGCGATCCTGCGGCAACGGAATCGCCGCCAGTTTCAGTACGGTCGGCAGCACATCGATCGTTCCCGCCAGAGCGTCGGAAACATGGCCCGCGGGGATGCGTCCCGGCCAGCGTGCGATCAGCGGCACCCGAATGCCGCCCTCCCAGGTCCGCGACTTCATGCCCCGCAGGCCGCCGGTGCTGCCGCCGAACCAGGGGCCGTTGTCGGAGGTAAACAGGACCAGCGTCTTCTCTTCCAGGCCCAAAGCTTCGATCTTCTTGAGCACTTCGCCCACCGACCAATCCAGTTCCGAAATCACGTCGGCGTAGAGGCCCGCCCCGCTCTTCTGGTAAAACTCCTCCGAGGGAGCGAGCGGCTTATGAGGCATCGCATGGGGAAGATACAGAAAGAACGGCCGTTTTCGGTTTCGCTCGATGAAGTCGACTGCCCGCTCGGTGTAGCGCCGGGTGAGCGTACATTGCACGACCGGGTATTCGACCACCTGGTCGTTCTCAAGCAGTTGCACGGGCCGCATATCGTTGGAGTAGTGGATGCCATAGTATTCGTCGAAACCATGACGCGTGGGATAGAACTGCGGCTGGTGACCGAGATGCCATTTGCCGATGCAACAGGTTGCATAATCCGCCTGTTGGAGCGCTTCACTCAGGAGGATCTCGGAATCCGGAATGCCGACATCGTTGACGTTCGCGTCGGGGCAGGGATTCCGCATCACTCCATGCCGAAACGGATACCTGCCCGTCAGGATCGTCCCGCGCGAGGGAGCGCAGTAGGGCACCGGCACATAAACGTTGGTCAGCCGGGCCCCCTCCGCGGCCATCCGATCGAGATGGGGAGTCTTGAATCGCTGATGGCCATAACAGCCGAGGTCGCCATAGCCGAGATCATCGGCGAAAATCAGCACCACATTGGGCTTGGGACAGTCGTCTGCGCCCGATACCCGCGGTTCCAAGCAAGTCAACAGGAGGGTTGAAATGGCGACAGCCGCAAACGCCGGCGATCGGCGCCGGCGAAAAAGTTGAGAAGCTTCCCGTGATGCCAAGAACCCCATTGCAGTGACCTCCCAGCGTTCAAGTGCATGAAAACGTTTCGGTCTGCTCCAAAGGGGTCGCTACGGTCTTGCAAGCGAATCCCGCCGCCCGCAAATCTCCGACCACGGAACGTCGTGCGGCAAACGGTCGCTCGCCGCAGCCAATGCGGCTGCCACGCCGGCTGCTTCGCCCATGGCGACGGCGTTGCCGGTGACGCGGTAGCTGGAGTGGGCGATGAAGTCGCCGCTGATGCACCGCCCGGCCATGAGCAGGCCGTGTACATCCCGCGCGACCAGGGCACGGTAGGGGATGTCGTAAGCCTTCGCCCGCACCCCTTCGGGGCGAATGCCCTTGGTTTCCTGCGGGTTAGGCGAGTGAACGTCGACGCCAAAGCCGACGCGGCACACGGCGTCATCGTGCCGGGCGCCTTCCACGAGATCCTTGGTGGAGACTTGGTAGCGGCCGAGAATCCTGCGTCCCTCGCGGACTCCGATGTGTTCGGCCGTCGCCACGATCTGGACGTCGGTCCAGGGCTTTCCCAATGCCCGCAGGGCTTCGATCTGCTTGTGGATTTCGGCTCGAGCCCGCAGGGTTGCCTCGCTGATCGCCCCGGCGTCCAATGCGGAGACTCCATACTCGTGGTTGGACATCAGGCAGTACAAATCGTGATGCAGATAGAAGAGGCTGGGGCCGGAATAGGACGGCGATACTCCCGCCCGCTCCATCTCCGCCAACAGATTTTTTTTGCCGGACTGACCGGGAACCAGGTGATTGACCATCGGAGCGACCTCGTCGACCTTAATGCCGGTCAGCAGGGCCAACATGCTCATCGGCTGCGTCTCTCCGCTTCCTTCGCGGCCGTAGTCGAACTTGCAACCAGCCTCGGCAGCCAGGTCGCCGTCGCCGCTGGCATCGACAAACACTTTGGCGGTCCACGCTTCCCGTCCCGACTTCGACTCGGTCACCAGCAGTCGCAGTCGCCGAGTCTCGTCGCAATGGGCCGCCACGACTCGCGTATGCAATCGGATCGCCACCCCCGCTTCGAGGCACAGTTCCTCCAGCAATCGCTTCATCTGCTCGACGTCGTAGCCGATCGAACTGCCATAGGCGACGGACGCCTTGCGACGATCGAGTTCGGCGAGGATCTCCCGCATCAGGCCCGGCTTATTGCCGGCGTCGAGGATCCAGCTCAACAGGCCGGCCGTCCAGATGCCTCCTAAGCAGCCGTTGACCTCGATCAAGTGGGTTCTCGCTCCCGCGCGGGCGGCCGCGATTGCCGCCGCCACGCCCGCCGGTCCGGCGCCGCAAACGACCACATCGCTGTCGGCGACGATGGGAACTTCCCGAGCCGGTTCGAGGTACGAGCCTGGAGAAGCCGCTTCTGCCGCTTCCGACCAGTGCGAGGCAAGCAGGCCGGCAGCAGCAGCCGCGCCGCAACCCAGAAAAGCCCGTCGTTGGAAAGGAGAATCCATCGATGCCCTCCATCACAGCAAAGGCACAAAAAAGGACTTACGCCACCGGGGACGTAAGTCCTTTGCTGCCAGGAATGCCGAAGACAGGACTTGAACCTGCACCCCCGTTACAGGGACTAGGTCCTGAACCTAGCGCGTCTGCCAATTCCGCCACTTCGGCTCCAATCCTTCTCTTTTAGAAAACTTGCCGCCGATTTGCAAGCCCCCCCTATCAGTTTTGATCGGTAGCTACCGGTTGCCGAGCGGAAGCTTGCCCCACCAATTCCGCCCGCCAAGTAGAACGTACTTGACCGCACCTTTTCCGCTGACATTCCGGCTTTCGAGTGGACTGGCTTGTCACTGCCGGCGGGTTCAGCGGATTGACTCCCAGTGGGTAATTAACGGACAATACGTTTTTTCACGAGGAATCAACGGGAGCATTGCGGACCTTGGAGACATCTGCTGAGAAACAGCGTGAGTTTGCGGTCCGACTCGTGCGACAGCTTCGTGAGGCGGGATTCACCGCCTATTGGGCGGGTGGGTGCGTTCGCGACCGGTTGCTCGGACGTACGCCAAAGGATTACGACATCGCTACCGACGCCACTCCACGCCAAATCCGCGAACTCTTTGGATACCGCCGGACGCTAGCCATTGGTGCCGCCTTTGGGGTGATCACCGTTGTTGGGCCGAAAGAAGCGGGTCAGGTCGAGGTGACCACCTTCCGGCAAGAAACCACCTACAGCGACGGGCGTCATCCCGACAGTGTGAGCTTCAGCGACGCGCGGGAAGACGCGTCGCGCCGCGATTTCACGATCAACGGCATGTTCTACGATCCCGTCGAGCAGCACGTGATCGACTTCGTCGGCGGCCGGCAAGATCTCCAGCGCCGGCTTATCCGCGCGATTGGCGATCCCGAGGCGCGAATCGCCGAAGACAAGTTGAGGATGCTTCGCGCCGTCCGCTTCGCCGCGGCCTTCGGATTCGAGATGGACGAAAAGACGTTCGAAGCCGTCCGGCGCCGGGCCGGCGAGATCGTCGTCGTTTCCGCAGAACGGATTGCCGAAGAGATGCGGAGAATGCTCGTCGGCAGCGGCCGCGGTCGCGCCGTCCGGCTGCTGCTCGATACCGGTCTCGCCGCAAGGGTTCTGCCGGAGATCGTTCCATCAACGCAGCGGGAAGGAGAAAGTCTCGACCGGTCGCTGCAAGTGCTCGAACGGTTGGACAGCCCCGGGTTTCCACTCTCTCTGGCGGTCTTGCTGATCGGACGGGTATTGCCGCTTGCGGTCGAGGAAATCTGCCGGCGGTGGAAGTTATCGAACAAGGAGTCGGATTGTGTGCGATGGCTCATCGCACACCACGGCGCGATTCGCGATGCTCCCCGCAAGCTTTGGTCGGAGATTCAGCCGGTCTTGGTTGCCCCGGGGGCGGAGGATCTACTGGCACTTGTCGATGCGGAAACTAGACTTGGAGAAGCAGCAGCGGAGGATGTCGCGTGGTGTCGCGGGCGGCGCGCTCGGCCCCGGCATGAATGGGATCCGCCTTCGATCCTGACGGGTGAGGATCTGAAACGGCACGGTCTGAAACCCGGACCAGCCTTTTCCCGGTTGCTCGCCCGCGTCCGCAAAGCGCAGCTTGACGACGAAATAAACACCGTCGAGCAAGCCCTCGACCTGGTCGATCGGTTTCTCGAAGAGGAGGAAGTCGGTTATGGACAAGAAAGCAAAAAAGAAAATTGAAGCGCTCAACCAGCGCATCCAGAAGCTCCGTCAACAACTGGCCGGTGCCAAGCACCAGATCGACGACCCCAGCGAGTTGGACGCGATCAAAGAGCAACTGGCGTCTGCCGAAGCCGAGGTGCAGAAATTGAAGGGCGCTTGAATCCAGCGCGCAGCCGATTGCGGAAATCAGACTCTTTCGACCGCCGCTTCCATAGCGCGGCGCAGCACCTGGTTGACTCTCTCGGCATGGGTGAAGTTGATGAGGTGCCCGGCATTGGGGATCACCTCAGCGTCAGCAATGCGGGCAGCCGGCAGAATGGGGTCATCCGCGCCGTGGATTTGGAAGATCTTGGTTGGCGGCGGCGGACTCGGCTGCCACTGCAAGATCGCTCCTCCGGCCCATTGCACAAATTGGGGATCGGAATCTTGATACATGCGGGCCAGAAGCGTTCGCTGTTGCTTGGTGAGGCGGCGGAATCGCGCCACAGCGAGCCAGGCCAGCGGTTTCGTTCCGCGAACCAACCAGCCCGGAATCCGGCGGACGAGCGGTTTTAGTTTCCTCACCGCCGGCAAGACCGCTTCGGGCGACCGGCTGCTGCCGATCAGCACCAATGCCGCTGGACCAAGTTGCTGCGCCATCTCCCACGCAATCATCCCGCCCAGCGATGCGCCGCCGAGCACCATCGGACTGGCCGAATCGATCCGTTCGGCTAGTCGGGCCGCATAGTGTGCCAGCGACTCGTTCGGCTGCGGAGTTATCCAGGGCGGGACGTAAAGATCGGGAAACGTCTCTCTCTGCGGCTCAAACATGCGGTGATCAGCACCCAGACCCGGCAAGAGAATCAATCGCGGCACGTTCACCATGAGTCGCTAGATCGTCGGCTGCATGAGCCGGCGTTTCAGGAAGATCGATTGCGGCGGTTGCCAGCCGAGGCCACGATAGAAGTTTTCGCTTTCCGGCGTTGCGTCGGCAATCAAGAGGGCGCAGCCGCGTTCGACCATCTCGTTCTGAACCCGAAGAACCAGTTCCTTGCCGATTCCCTTATGCCGCGCGTCATCCGCCACGACCAATTGGCTGACGTATCCGTGGAATCCGAGGTCGTGGGCGCAGATGAAGCCTTGAATCAGGTCTTCATCCTCCCACACAAAGGCCAGCCCCTCAGCCGCGGCAAGTGCCCGCTCCAACACATCATTCCTCCAGGACTCGTGCCAGAGATTCGGAACCGACTGCAGCAGCAACCGGATGGACGAAGCGTCGTTGGTGTGGGCCGGCCGGATCATGATAGGGTTCTGCCTTGGTTCTGACCGTTCGAACACACCGCGCAGCAGCCCGGCTACCGGGAGCAGCCGGGCTGCGGGGCACTGCGGCATGCCAAGTTGCCAGGCTGTGCCTTCGTATTATAAACAACCACCCGCGATAACGCGAATCGCCCCCACCCGGCTGGCTAGACGCTGGAGTTCTCTATGCCAATGTGGGGGGATCCGTGTCATCAGTTCGGCGCATGATTTGCCGTGGCAGTCGCCGCGCGGCGACTCTGAACGGGTAGAATGAAAGGGATCGGCTTGAGCCAACGAGCCAAGCGATGCTCGATCTGCCATCGAACCCTGCCGCCCTTCTCGGAGGCTGCCCATGAAAATCGTGGCTGCGAAGAAGTTACTCAAGGCCAATGACCAACTCGCGGAAGAGAATCGCGAGAATTTCACGCGGGCGGGTATTTTCGGGGTCAATATCGTCGGCTCGCCCGGTTGCGGCAAAACGACGCTTTTGGAGGCGTTGTTCGGCCGGCTGAAGGGGCGTGTGAAACCGGCCGTGATCGAGGGCGATATCGCCGGATCGATCGATGCCGAGCGGATCGATGCTCTGGGGGTTCCCGTTGTCCAGATCAATACTGACGGGGCCTGCCACCTCGATGCGAATATGATCGCCGCGGCGGCGCGCGACTTCGATTGGGAGGCGATCGATCTACTGGTGGTCGAGAACGTCGGCAATCTCGTTTGTACGGCCGGGTTCGACCTGGGCGAGCACCTTCGGATCGTCGTGCTCAGCGTGCCGGAGGGAGATGACAAACTCGCCAAGTATCCGGCTATTTTCCAAGGCTCCGACGCCTTGGTGATCACCAAGACCGACCTGCTGCCCTACATCAAGTTCGACGTTGACCGAGTGACGGGCGATATGGCCCGGCTGGCCCCGGCGGCGGAGATTTTTCAGGTTGCCGCGTTGCAGGGCGAGGGGATCGACTCGCTGGCTCAGTGGCTGGCGGGGAAATGCCCGGCCGCCGGCCTTTGAGAAAGAGTCCTATTGGTTGTGAAAGACGTTTTCCCGCGAAGTGCAGTAGACCGGCGTTTGGCGATCACCGCCCGCGGAATCGTGCAGGGGGTGGGATTTCGTCCGTTCATTTACAACCTGGCTCGATCCCTCGGGTTGAGCGGCTGGGTCCGGAACGAGCCCGACCTGGTGCGGATCGAGATCCAGGGAGTTGCGGCCGATCTCGATGCTTTTTGCGAAGCCGTCCGGCTCCGCCATCCGCCGCAGGCCCGTATCGATCGGCTGGACGTGCGCGAAACCGCCAGCCTGATGCCGGAACCCGCGGGCTTTGAGATCCAATCGAGTCCGGCCCACGCGCTGCCGGGCCCGACGATCCCCGCCGATCTGGCCACCTGCGCCGAATGCGCCGCGGAGATCCGCAGTTGCCGCGAGCGGCGTTTTCAATATCCGTTTACCAATTGCACCAACTGCGGCCCACGCTGGTCGATCATCGAGGAACTGCCCTACGATCGACCGCGAACCTCGATGTCCGGTTTCTCGATGTGCCCGGCCTGCGAAGCGGAATACCGCGATCCGACCGACCGGCGGTTCCACGCGCAGCCGATTGCCTGCCCGACCTGCGGGCCGCGACTGGAGTGGCTCGACCGCAAGGGGCGTGAAACGGCGACCGGAACCGCGGCGCTGGAGCGGGCGGCGGCGGCGGTGCGATCGGGAGGCGTGCTGGCGCTGAAGGGGCTGGGAGGTTTCCAATTGGTCGTCGATGCAACCGACGAGCAGGCGGTGGCCGGGTTGCGCCGACGGAAGCGCCGCCCCGCCAAGCCGCTGGCGGTGATGCTTGCGTCGATCGAAGAGGTTCGCCGGCGCTGCGAAATCGGTGATGCGGAGGCTGCGATGTTGTCGTCCGGGCAAGCGCCGATTGTCCTGCTGCGGCGGAGAACGGACCGCGAGGCCGTCCGCGATTTAGCCGAGGGGATCGCCCCCGGCAATCCGTACCTGGGCGTGATGCTCCCGTATACACCGTTGCACCACTTGCTCACCGAAGCGGTGAAGCGGCCTTTCGTCTGCACCAGCGGCAATCTTGCCGAAGAGCCGATGGCCGTTGCCACGGAAGAGGCACTGGACCGGTTGGGCGAAATCGCCGACGTCTTCCTGTTCCACGACCGCCCGATTGTCCGCCCGGTCGATGACTCGGTGGTACGATCCACGCCTCAGGGCTTACAGATCCAGCGGCGCGCCCGCGGCTTCGCGCCGCTTCCTGTCGACATGGGGATTGAGGGGCGGACGGTGCTGGCGGTGGGCGGGCACTTGAAAAACACGGTCGGACTACGACTGGGACGCCATGCGATCCTCAGTCCCCATGTCGGCGACCTCGATAGCCTGCTCGGAATCGAAGTCCATCGCCGCGCGGTCCGCGACCTGGTGGAGTTCTTCCGCGTTCGTCCGGAAGCGGTCGCCTGTGATTTGCATCCCGACTATGCCTCCACCGTGTACGCCGAACAACTGGCGGCCGAATGGACGGCGCCGTTGTATCGGGTACAGCATCATCACGCGCACGTCGCCGCCGCCATGGCCGAGCACCACCTGGACAGGCCTGTGCTCGGTTTGTCTTGGGATGGCGCCGGTTACGGCACCGATGGCACCGTGTGGGGCGGAGAATTTCTCCAGTGCGAGGGGACGGAGTTCCGCCGCGTCGCCCATCTGCGGACGTTCATGCTGCCCGGCGGCGACCGGGCGGCGCGGGAACCACGGCGGGCGGCGCTGGGACTGCTATTCGAGATCTTCGGCGAGGACGCCCGTCGCTGGGCCACGCGATGGTTTGCCCCGGCCGAGTTGAACACCCTGCTGAGAATACTCGATCGTCGGATCCACTGCCCGCGTACCAGCAGCATGGGCCGGCTCTTCGATGCCGTGGCCGCCATCTGCGGCTTGACGCCGGTGGTAAGCTTTGAAGGCGAGGCCGCCATGGCCTTGGAGTTCGCCGCCGAGGAGGTGACAGGGCTTCCGCCGGACCGCGCAGGCCATGAGCGACTGCCGCACTACCCTCTTGGCGATACGAGAGAGGACCGCCAGCCCTTTCCGGATTCGCCGATTGCCGTCGATTGGGAACCGATGCTGCGGGCGATTCTGGCAGACTGCCAGGCCGGTGCGCCGATCGGCCAGATCAGTTCCCGCTTCCACGCCACGCTGGCCGAGTTCGCCGTGGCGGCGGCCCGCCGTTGGGGAGGCCGGCAGATCGTCCTCACCGGCGGCTGCTTCCAGAATGCGGTGCTCGCCGACGAGGTTTGCCGGCGTTTGGTCGAAGAAGGCTTCGAAGTTTTCACGCATCACCAGGTTCCACCGGGCGATGGCGGTATCGCCTTGGGACAGCTTATGATCGCCGCCGGGCGAATGGAGGTCTAGCCGATGTGTCTTGGAGTTCCCGGAAAACTGATCGAAGTGTATGAGCACGACGGTCTGCCGATGGGCAAAGTCGATTTCAGCGGCATCGTCAAGGAGACCTGCCTGGCGTACACGTCGGAAGCACAGCCAGGCGACTACGTAATCGTCCATGTCGGCTTTGCCATCAGCCGGATCGACGAGGTGGAGGCCGAGGAAATCTTCTCCTATCTCCGGCAGATCGGCGAGGCTGGGGAACTGGAAGCCGACGAGGCCGAAGACGGAGTGGGCTCGCCATGAAGTACGTCGATGAATACCGCGAAGCCGGCCGAGTGAGGCAGTTGGCCGAGCGGATCCGTGAGATCACGACGAAGCCGTGGAACATCATGGAGGTCTGCGGCGGGCAGACGCATTCGATCGTGCGCTTCGCGCTCGACGAACTGCTGCCCGAGCGGATCACTCTGATCCACGGCCCCGGCTGCCCGGTCTGCGTCACGCCGATCGAAATGATCGATAAGGCGGTGGCCGTTGCATCGCGGCCCGAGGTGATCTTCTGCTCTTTCGGCGACATGCTCCGCGTGCCGGGGTCGCGGAAGTGCCTTCTGGAAGTGAAATCCGAGGGGGGCGACGTGCGGGTCGTTTACTCGCCGATGGACGCGTTGAGTCTGGCCCGGAAGCATCCGGGCCGAGAGGTGGTCTTCTTCGCCGTGGGGTTCGAGACGACGGCGCCGGCCAATGCAATGGCCGTCGCGCAGGCGAAGCGATTGGGAGTCGAGAACTTCTCCGTGCTGGTTTCGCACGTCCTGGTGCCGCCGGCGATACGGGCGGTGCTCGCTTCGCCTTCGTGCTGTGTTCAGGGATTTCTGGCTGCGGGCCACGTTTGCGCGATCATGGGCACCGAGGAGTACCGCCCCCTTTGCGAACAGTACCGAGTGCCGATCGTGGTAACGGGCTTCGAGCCGTTGGACATTCTCGACGGAATCCACCGTTGCGTGCAGCAACTCGAAGAGGGGCGAGCCGAGGTCGAGAATCAATACGCCCGCGTCGTTCGCGAGGACGGCAACCGTGCGGCCATCAAGCAGATCGAGGAGGTCTTCGAGCCTACGGGGCGCAAATGGCGGGGCATCGGCGAAATTCCCGCGAGCGGACTTGAGCTTCGCCCCGAGTGCGCGAGTTTCGACGCGGAGCGGCGGTTCGAGGTTACCGGCCTGACGGCGGATGAGCCGAGTGAGTGCATTGCGGGAGAAGTGCTGCAGGGGCACAAGAAGCCGCACGACTGTCCCGCTTTCGGGTTGCTATGCACGCCGGACCATCCGCTCGGCGCACCGATGGTTTCCTCCGAAGGCGCGTGCGCGGCGTACTACCGCTATCGCCGGCACGACTTGCGGCGGTAAGCAACGTTCATTCCCACGAGACCATCTCGACACTCGTCCCCAGTAACCGGTTGTCCCGCTTGCGCTGCACCTTTTCGGCGATCTGACGCAAGAACGGATCGGCATAGGTCGAGAACCGCTTGATTCCCGAGCAAAAGTAGTTCAGCCCCGGCTGTCCATCCGGCGTCTTGAGGAAGCGATACACGTCCTCTGGATGCCGGACGTTGACGGCATGGATCTCGCCATCGCTTTGATCGGCCAAGGTGCGCCGCACAATCTCCCCTTGGCGCCGCGAGGGGCCGAGTCGGTCGGCGATTGCCGCCCAGGCTGCTTCACCGAATTGGCAGTCTTCGACACAGCATGCCGGGGAAGAAACGGCGGGGGAAGAAACGGGAAGAAACGGGGAAGAAACGGGGTCGGGTCTCAATTCACCGATTCATTTCACCGATTTCCCTGTGCAAACGCTCGAACTCTTCACGTCATGGAGGCGATTTCGCGAGGAGGACGGCCTGGCGGTCGCAAGGTCGCCTCCAGTCCCAATCGTTTCGCGGTCACCTGCTGCCA
>JAAYEH010000189.1 GCA_012728855.1 Rhodopirellula sp.
CCGCGGAAGATGACCGTGTCGGTGCCGCCGGCGCCCCGTTCGGCGTCGGCGTACATCACCTTGAACGCATTGACCTGGTTGAAGTACCCCTCGCCGGACATGGTGGCCCAGCGGGGGAAGTATTGCAGCAGGTCATCCCCCTCGGAATCGGTGAACCAGACCGCATCGCTGCCACCGCCGCCGCGGGCGTAGATCGTCTCGGCGGCGACGGAAATCGACACCCCGTCGCCGGTCATTTCGCCCGCGCCGGGTTCAACCCTGTACGTGTTAACTCCTGCGGAACCCCAGATGGTGACGGTATCGCCCGCGCCGCCGTCGTAGTCGATCGATTCGATGTTGGCGACATCGAGTGTATAGCTCTCACCGGAGAACGTGCCCCGGGTCGGATAGAGCGTTGCGTTGTCGGATCCGCCGGAACCGATGAACCGCACGTCGTCGCTGCCGCCGAGACCGTCAAACGAGAAGGTGGTCGCCTCGGCTTGCGTGAACGGGTAATCAAGGCCGTTGATCGTGATCTTATGGCCAGCCGATGCATCGAAGGTGAGCTGGTCGGCTTCCGCTGTGCCATGCACAGTCACAGAATTGCCATCGTGCCGCACGAGATTGGCGATCCGCAGATCCGCTGTTCCGCTGCCGCTCAGCCGAACGAAAAAGGTCTCGCCCTCCACCGCGGGTTCGTCGAGCCGCTGGATACCGCCGCTCGCGGACGACGTCCGCAAAACTCCCAGCGATTGGTCCAAGAGCGTCAGCTCGACGTCCTCGCGGAGGGCTTCGACGGTCAGCCAGCCGCGACGGCTTGCCGCCAGGCGATACCAGGCATCTCCGCCCGACAGGTCGGGCGAGGAAAACTCCGTGAAGTCGATCGGGCCGAGATCCACCGGCGAGCCGATGGTCAGCTCGGTCGTGCTGCTCGCGCTCACGCCAAAGGAATCGGTCACTTCCAGCCGCACGGTCACCGCAGTGTCCCACGCGAAGCCGGCGAGGTCTTCCCACGGCACGGTCGGCTGCACGCCGCTATAAGCCCAGATCCCTCGCTCGCCGATGTCCCAGCGGTAGAAGCGGATTGAGTCTCCGAAGGCAGCATCAGGATCGTACGAGCCGCTGCCATCCAGAAGCAGATCTCCAGTAAGGCTCACGCGGTACGGTCCTCCCGCATCCGACACGGGCGGATCGTTGACGTTGGTCACCGTGACCTGGAACCGGTCTTCCGCCGACTCACCGACCGGATCGGTGGCCGTGAGCGTGATGTCGACCGTTCCCACGTCCTCGTTGGCCGGCGTGCCGCTCAAGGTCCGCGTGGCCGGATGGAACGCCAGCCAGGAGGGCAGAGGCGAGCCGTCGGCAGTGGTCGCGGCGTATGTGAGCGGGTCGCCGTCGACGTCCTCGAACGTATCGGCGGGGAAGGTGTAGCTGAACGGGGCGTTTTGCGGCGTCGTCCGGTCGGCGACCGTGTGGACCAGCGTCGGCGGATCGTTGACCGGATTCAGGGTGATCGTGAACGTCTCTTCGGACGAGAGATCGGAACCGCCGTTGTCAGTGCCACCGTCGTCCTTGAGCTGGACGGTGATGATTGCCGTCCCCACCGCATTCGGCGCGGGCTCGAACGTGAGTTCGCCGGTCAGCGCATCGATGCTCGGCAGGATGGCAAACAGGTCGTCGTTCTCGATGAGGATCAAGAACTCCAGCCCCTGCCCCCATTCGTTTGCTGCCCCGGGCCAGATGACCGTCGCCCAGCCGGCCGTTGCATGCTCCCCCGAGTCCTCGTCGACCGCCTGCCCGCCGCCGTTGACGAAAGATGGCGGATCGTTGACCGGACTGATCATAATGGTAAACGTCTGTTCCGCCGACGTGTCGCTGCCGTCGTGCTCCGTGCCGCCGTCGTCCTTCAGCCGCACGGCAATCATTGCCGTTCCGAATGCGTCGGGCGCGGGAGTGAAGGTGAGCGTGCCCGTGGCCGGATCGATCGCGGGCACTTCGGCAAACAGATCCTCGTCGTCGGTGGTGAGGAGGAAGGTGAGCCCTTGAGCGGATTCATCGCCGGGCCCGGCCGAGATCTCGCTCGCCCAGCCGAGAACGGACCACGCCCCACAGTCTTCGAGCACGCTCAGGTTGTCGCCGAGCGTAAAGCTCGGGGCGGTATTGACTTCGTTGACGGTGATCGTGATTGTCTCCGAATCGGTCAAGGTCGGTTCACCGTCATCGGTCACCGTGATCGTTACCGTGTAGTCCGCGCCGCCCTGCGCCTCCGTTGGCGTCCAGGAGAACTCTCCTGCTGCCGTAATTGACATGCCGGCCGCCAACGATCCCGCGTCCAGACTGAAGGAGAACGCCTGCGCCGGCAAGTCCTGGTCCGTCGCCGTCGCCCCGAACGACAGCAGTGTCTGTTCATTCACGCTGCGGTTGCCGATCGGCCCCAGCACCGGAGCGATATTCACCTCGTCCACGCTAATCGTGAAGGTTTCCGAATCGCCCAAAGCTGGTGCTCCATCGTCGGTCACCGTGATCGTCACCGTGTAATCCGCGTCGCCTTGCGCCTCCGTTGGCGTCCAGGCGAACTCTCCTGCGGGCGTAATTGACATGCCGGCCGCCAACGATCCCGCGTCCAGACTGAAGAAGAACGCCTGCGCCGGCAAGTCCTGGTCGATCGCCGTAGCCTGGAACGCCAACGTGGCCTGCTCGTCGACCGTCTTGTTCCCGATCGCTGCCAGCACCGGCGCGACATTCACGTCGGCCACCGCGTCGGTGACCGCGGAGCCGACGCTCTCCGCCGTGCCATGGTCGTCCGTGTAGCCCGCTGTCACACGCAGGTACTTGCCCACTTCGGCGTCCCGAGGCGTAAACGTCCGGCCAGTCCCAACCGTCACCACGCCCGCGTCGAAGGCAGCATCGTCCGCTCGCTCCCATCTGTACGTGATCGTCCCCAGACCATCCGCGTCCGCCAGCGTGTTGCTCGCCGTTAGCAATTGGTCTTCGGCCGGCGTCGTGTCGTCGATTGTCACCGAGCCCGTTGGCGCCTCGTTGACGTCGGTCACCGACACGCGGATGGCCTGCGTGTCCGTGCCGCCGTTGACGTCGGTGACCTGTACCGTCACCTCGTAGACGTTGTCATGATCCACATCGGCTGGGTTCTCGAAGTCCGGAGCGCTCGCGAACGCCAAGACGCCCGTGCTGCTGTTGATCGTGAACGTCGCCGCTTCTGACCCTCCGCTGATGCTATACGCCAGCGTCTGCGGCGGGAGGTCCGCGTCGGTGGCCGTGACCGTCGTCACCGCCGTCGTGTTCTCGGCGATGCTCTTGCCGGCTATCGCTCCCCCGCCGTCAGAGGTGATCGCCGGGGCGTCGTTGACGTCGGTGACGCTGATCGTGAAGATGTTCGAGTACAGCAGACCTGGCGTGCCGCCGTCGGTCGCCGTCACCTGGACCTCGTAGGAACTCTTGGCCTCGAAGTCCAGCACGCCATCGGTCAGCACGAGGTTCGATCCGAGGACGCTGAATCGCGACTGGTCGGC
>JAAYEH010000190.1 GCA_012728855.1 Rhodopirellula sp.
CCCATCGAGCCACGTAGGGCTGCAACTCCGAGATATTGGACCGACCTCTAATCGTGCCGAACGCAAGCCCTGTCGCCAGGATCCCGCCCGTGCCCTTGGCCCAGCTGGTTGCTCGAGCACGAGTCAGGGCGAGTTCTGCCTCGCGGTTCTTCTTGACGCGTTCGGCAGCCTCTCGGATTTGGCGAGCTGAAGCCCGGGGTTCGGTCATTTCCTGATCCTCCAGGCAGCGCCGCAGCCGACGAAGGGGTCCGCGGGCGGGCGGCCAGTGTGTTCCTCGCCGCATTCACACACCACGTTGACGACTCCCGAGGCTGGTTTCGCCTGTTTCGCGAAGGGGGCCTTGCGGTAGATCGATCCAACTTCCTCAACGGTGAATCTGCCGTTGCAGGCGGGGCACATCACCGCGTATTCGATGCCGTCAACGGTTTGTTGGGGACTGCAGTCTGCAGCGGAAACATCATCGAAGCTGCGGACCTCAAACTGAATTGGTTTGTGTTCCACGGCGTTCCTTTCAACGGCCAATGCGGATCAAGGCCGAGTCGAAAAGTGGGTACCGCCTTACGCGTAAAAACTACTCCTCGACTGCTGCCACCCACTCCGAACACTCCGCCAACTGTTCGGCAAGCCCATCGAGAAGCGGCACCCGGAATCCGCCTTCACGCCGTGTCTGCGAGTCGTTCGCCCACCAAGGAGCCTCAGGGCCGCGTGCATAAAGGCGGCGCACCGGTCGCGTCGGGTGGCGCTCCGCGACGACGAAGCTCGGCCGCAGCCAGCGGGATTCCGCCGTTTTCTAGCGCAGCCAGGTAGGAAATGCCGCGCCAGACGGGTTCGCCGAGCCGCGATACCCGGACTTCGAGCGTGCCGGTGAGATGCTCGATCGCCCCGGCGATCTCGTACCGAGCGCTGGGGACCGGGATAGGCAAAACGTGAGCGCCGTCGAGCGCAGCGTGGGCGCGGATCTCGACCCGCCATAGCGCGCTGCGGCCGACGAGATGCCAGCTTTCCGGCTCAATGTTGGTCTTGACAGGGCTGACGACGGGGTTGCCGAACCAAAGGACCCTGCCGTCGGGCAGCCTCACGACGATGGCCGTCAATTCTTTGCGGAGCGGCCCGGCCGTCACCATCCCGCCCGCGAAGGCGACGCATGCGCCGCCGCCGGGTGCGACGTCGTCGTCCCGACTGGAAACTGACTCGCCAGATCCGCCGCCGAAGCCCTGCGCCTGACCCCACCACCACGCGTCCGGGAAGCCTTCGGTGCCCCAATTCTTCTCCGAGTAGACCTCGGCTCCGTCGAAGGTCCACTCCTCCGATCCAATGCGGACGACGCCGGTCGCGCGACCGCCAAGCAGCCACGGGTGCCAGTATTGGCTGAGGCCTGGGATCGTCTGGCCCCTGCTGATTCCGCCGCACCGCGCCTGCGGGATCCGGATTAGGTCATCGATTCGCAGGTCAAGGCGTGCGTCCGGACCGAGGTCGACGTGGAGGTGCCCTTCGTCGGCGCGGAACGCGGTCCCCGCACGCACCCCGAACCGCTCAGGATCAGCGGACGCCGTAGGGAAATCGAGCGTGCGGATGAACCCGTTGCTCGCGGCTAGGCCGAGGTTCGCCCAGTGACCCTCCGCCGAGGCGTTAATGCCGGCGAACGCGATCACGGTGCGGCCAGCGCGGACGTCGGTGAGGTTCCAGTAGTGGCCTTCCACGGCGACGTCGTGGGCAAGCTCCCGATTGCCGAACGGCAAGTCCGCGCCGGTCGCCCGATACTGTCGCAGGAGGTCCGAGAAGATCCGTGGGGCAAACATGCCCGTCAGGCTACCGGCAGCTCATTGGGCCCTTGTGGCGGGAAGCGACTTAGAGGGGCGGGCGCCCGTCGCGGTGCCGCAACATAAGAAGCCCTGGGGTCCGCAGTAACGTGTCTCAAGAATCTTGCCTAGTCTGTCGGAAACGCAGCTATTCAACGTCGAGACTGTGCGTGCAGGAGGAAGCCCAGATTGACCCACTTGGTTCACCCATCCCAAGGAAGCTTGCCCATGCCAAAGCGCCTCGCAACCACTTGTATTAGCTCATCGGAAGAGTAGACAGACATCATGTGGTCAACTGAGCGGGAAAGCCGCCTGCGCAGTGCGGCGATGGCATGGCTTGCGGTCCGTACCAACGATGGCCTCGATCCGCTCACCAGCGAGGAGATCCGTGAATTCACCTTCGAGGGTGAAAAGTTCACACTCATGGATCGCCAGCGGGGGATTCGAAAACCGAAGGAGCTGAGTTCAGCTCTCTCGATCAGGACAACTTGGAGACCCGAAGGCGCAGAGCGACCGTACGACGACTCAATCGGAGTTGACGGCTTACCCAGATACAAATGGCGCGGTGACGACCCTAACCACGTCGAGAACCGCGCGCTGC
>JAAYEH010000191.1 GCA_012728855.1 Rhodopirellula sp.
CAGAAGAAGATGAGGAAGCAGACGGCGGCGATGAAGCCGCCCAGTCCGAGGCCGGGCGTGTGGAGCTCGATGTACAGACCGGCTCCGCCGCAGAGCAGCAGAAGCAGGGCAACGTGCGGCGAGGCCAATGCCCGGATCAAGGTGTCGGCCCAGCCCGGCTCGGCAAGCGTCGGATCGTTTTGCAGTCCGTAGTGTCGCTTCAGTCCGGCAAAATCGTTTACCACCTGATTTGCCAGATGGTATCTATCGGCCTGATCTCCGCTGATTCGCAGCGGCGCGCCGGGGGTGGTGACCAGGGCGTCTTTTTTCCATTGACCGGGATCGGGCTGCTCTTGCAGTTCCTCGTCGCTGAAATACTCCGCGTCGCCCAGCCGTGTGCAGTGAAACACGTTCAGATTCGGGTCGATCATCGCCGCGATCAGCGACCAGGACCGTCCCTTGCGCGGGGCGAAGTTTTTAATCGCTTGCCGGGCGTCGTCGCTTTCCTCGCGGCTGGGTTCGCCGGCGCCGGCGCCTCCGAGCCGCGTGCCCGAATGCACTACCAACTGATCGCACGCCAGGGCGACGACGGCCGCGTCGGACAGCGCCTCGTCGGGAACGTAAGCCACGGTGCGGACCTTCTGCGGATCGAGGTCCAAGGCCAGGAAGTTGGCCAGCCGGATCGAGTCGGACAGCGATCCCCCGGGACTGCTGATCCAAAGGCAGATGAAGTTGACGTTGTGCTGGCTGATCTGATCTTGGATCATGCGTTGGGCCTTCTCGACCGAATCGGACCGGATCGGACCATGCAGATCGACGCGGACGGCCTTCCAATCGCCCAGCAGCGACGGGTCGTCCAGCAGGGCGGTGGCGGGGAGTTCGAGCGCGTCGGCCACTCCGCGGCGGTCGGCGGCCAGATAGCTGGCAAATCCCAACCGCCGCGCCTCTTCGCCGGAAAAGACGCCCGGCTCGCCGGCTCGCTTGACCGTTTGCAAATCGGCGGCGGCGCGGGTTTTTTTCAGCTCTTCCAGACCGTCGCGCGTGACGAACTCATCGCCCACTTCTGTCTTGACGCGAAGTATCTCCAACCCTTGGTCCAACATCCCCAGCGACAGCGGGGCGGGAACGGTCCGCCGCCGGCCGGCGATTTCGGCATACGCGCTGCGCTGCGTCGGGGTGATGGTTTTTTCGTCCGCGCCGGCCGCGCCGATCGAGGCGTCCGGGGCCATGATTATTTCCTGGCAAGCGATGACCGCCAGCACGGCGTGACCCTCGATCGAACGCGGCAAATAGGCCACCGTCCGCACGCCGGCGAGTTCCTCGCTGGAGATGAAACTGGCCAGATCGTGGGCGGCGCCAAAATCGCTACCCCGTCCAAAATCGGTTTGACCCGGCGCAACCTCGAAATCGAATACCAGCGTGAGGCGTTCGTTCTCTTGCTTGGGTTTATCGATCGCGCGGCGGACCATTCGCCGGGTATCGCTGACGGTGTCGCCGGTTATCGGCAGTCTGACGTGGATGAAGCGGCCCATCCGCCGCGGCTGGTTCGCTTCTTCCTGGGCGGCGGCGATCCCGTCAAAATCAGACGACATCGACAATGCCGCGGCAAAAAGGAAAATCGCCGCAGCGAAACCTGCAATATTTTTTGTCATGGCGCGGGCACCTCCATCAATTGATTATAGATTCAGCGTTTCCGCCGTCAATTCAGGGGGGGAACTGCCAAGGAACATCCTTTACTCTCTTGGAAACTTTTACCGCACGAGAGTACACCGCTCCCGTGCTCCGAAATTTCCCTTGAGTTGCATCTTGTTCCCATGCTCCGCATGGGAACACACTGCTCCCGCGCTCTGCGTCGGTGTTACGGGGCATCTCAGGATTCTTCCTTGTTCCCATGCTCCGCATGGGAACACACTGCTCCCGCGCTCCGAAATTTCCCTTGGCATTCCGTCATTCCGCTTTATCCATCTCGGCCATCAGCATTTGAATATCTTCCCAAACGGGTCGCTTTGCCGAGGGGTTTCGCAGCAGATAGGCCGGATGATAGGTGCAGACGACGTGGATGCCGTTGAAATCGAGCACCCGGCCGCGTAAATGGCCGATCGGTTCAGTCGTGTCGAGCAGGTTCTGCGCGGCCACCGCTCCCAAGCAGCAGATGAACTTCGGTTGGATAATTTCCAGTTGTCGGTCGAGATACTCGCGGCAGTTGGCGGCTTCGTCCGGCAGCGGATTGCGGTTGCCGGGCGGACGGCAGCGAAGGATGTTCAGAATATACACGTCCTTGCGGCTGGTTTTCATCCCTTTTTCGATAATGTCGGTCAGGAGCTGTCCGGCGCGACCGACGAACGGACGGCCGATGCGGTCTTCGTCCGCCCCGGGCGCTTCGCCGCAGAAGACCAGTCGGGCATAAGGGTTGCCCTCGCCGAAGACGGTTTGCGTCCGC
>JAAYEH010000192.1 GCA_012728855.1 Rhodopirellula sp.
GAGAAGTGGCCCGCGTCGTGCGCCCCGTAGTGATACGCGCTGATGTAGTCGCTGATCCGCTGCTGTCCGCGGAGATCGGCCGCCGCCTTGCCGCCTTCGCGGGCCTGGCCGTCGTGACAGCCGACGCAGTACTTGTCGAGCACCGGCTGCACTTCGCGCTCGAAGCTGAAGCCTCGCACCGGACCGCGCCAGGCGGCGATCTCCGAGGGCGGTCGGTTCATGGCCTGCGTGTAGCGGGTGGGCGGCGACGAGTTTTGGCTCTCGTGGCATCCGACACAAGAGAGAACCTCGCCCGGCATGGCAGTGAACCAACTTCGCATCAACTGCAATGCCTTGCCTTCGCTGTCCAACGGTTGCACCGCGATCGGTGTGTTGGCGGGGATGCGGAACAGCGCCGAGCCGTCCGGCTCGACCGGCACGGTTCCCACGATCCGCTTGATATCCCACGGTCCCTCCATGCCGACCACCCCTTGCGGCCCGCCCATGCCCGGGAACAGATAATGGTAGCTGAACAGCCGCATTTTTTTGACGGTTCCCGGTGGAATTCCCTCCAGCCCGCTGCCGGCATAGATGTTGGAGAGATAGACCAGTCCCTCGTCGCTGGCCAGGTTGACCCGGTCGGGCAGAATCGGCGGCCGTTTCGTCTTCCGCAAGGGAATCGGCTCCAACAGCGCGTAACCCGGCTCCTCCTTGATGAGAACCATGTTGTCGAACGTGTCGACCAGATAGATGCCCCAGTTCGACTCGGCCGTGGGCTGCGCGGCGACGAGGAAGTATTTTTCGCTCAGCGGGAAAGGATGGAGAAACTTGGGCCAGGAGCCGTCCACGAGGTTGTCCTCGATTTTGGCCTCGACCTTGCGGCCGCGGCCGGGGATCCGCTGGATCGCCCCTTCCGCCTCACGCCGGCCCAAGGCGGGGTCGAAAACGACCAACTCGCCCATCCGCGCCACGCCGTGGTGCCCACTGACGATCCCCACGAACCGGGTTGGATGATCGGGGATGGGACGGGCGTAGAAGAGCGAGTTCGGCCAGTAGGAGTTGCTGCCGTAGTATTCCATCTGTGCGGTGCCGTCGGGATTCATGTGGAAAAGCACACGGCTGTGGGCATGCGGAGTATCGGTGTATTCCCAACGCAGGTAGAGCACGCGGCCGTTGTTCAATACCGTGGGACACCAGTTGTGCTCCTGATCGAAACAGAGCTGCCGGATGCCGCTGCCGTCGGAGTTCATCAGGTAGAAATTCGCCACGCGGGTGCTGCCGTTGACGCACGGAACGGCGACCATCGAAGCGGTCGAGCAGAAGAGGATTCGCCCGTCGGGAAGGTAGCAGGCGTCGTAGTTGTCGACGTCGTCGTGATCGCCGGGGGTGACTTGGCGGAGCCCGGTTCCGTCCGTCTTGATTTCGAAGATATGCCAGCGGTTGGCCGAGCCGATTGATGAGAAGAGCATGCGGTCGGCGTCGAAGTCGAGATCGACGTCTCCGACGAAATGGGGACCGGCCGGCCGGTACAGCGTGGTCAAGCTCCCTTCGGAGCGGACCGGCGAAACCACGGCGATCTCGTCGTCGAATCCCTCCCGCGGCAGGACGCAATTGCTCTGCCAATTCTGCGGCAAGCCCAACCGCGGGCTCTTGGCGCTGCGGCGGACGATCAGCAGTCGCTCGAAATCCAGGAGCGGATTGCCGAGCGCCACCTCGTGCTCCAGCGCCGCCGCCCGGCGGTAGATCGCGAGGAATTGTTCCCAGCCGCGGCGATCGTCGGGCGGGTTGGGCAAGACATTCAGTTCCTCGGTCATCCGCTTGACCGCCGCGCGGCGGGATTCGAGCCAATCGGGCGCGATTCCCGGCATGGTGCGAAAATCGTCGATCCACTCGATTGTCCGCTCGAGCATCTCGCGCAGTCGGGACGGGTCGAGGTTGACCGTGGCCGTTTGCCCGTCGGAAGACTTGAGCCTCGCGATCCAGGGCGTGGTGGTCGCGGCGAAAACGTCGTCGTCGAAGAGAAGTTCGTTGTGGGCGTCGGCGTTGGCCGCGGCGAGTTCGTCGGCGGAGAGAAGGTCCGCCTGCACGGTCGGATCCGTCAGTAAGGGCAGTTCCGGCACGAGGTGGGGACGAGAGGCGTCGGGTGTTTCGGATTGAGCGGCCTCGGAGGTCCGACGGGCCGCCCAGCGGTCCAGACGCCACGGGGCCGGAAACGGCACGGGCGACTGGAGCCGGAAAGCACAGACGTGCGGCATGCATGCGCCGGGGCAAAGGAGCTTGATCGTGTGCCGGCCTTGGGGGATCGAAATCGTACACTGCGTTTCCCACTGCGCCTGCTTGGTTTGCCAGCTTCCGGTGACGCCGGCAAACCCGCGATGGACTTTCGCGCCGTCGAGGTAGATATCGACGGGCCGGGAACTGTGGGCGGTGTACAGAGCGACGAACGTGTACTCGGCGGTTACGGGAAAGTCGATATCGTACTCGGCCTGGTTGGGCTGTGGGCCTCCGTTCCAAATGCAAGCGTACTTGTCGGCGTACGATTCACCGACCCGGCTGACGCGGACGTTGCCGCGGTCGAACCAGTCGGCCCGGATCGTAAAGCTGGCGGCGGGCGGTTCGGCGCTCGCGTTCAGGCTACCGGCGAATAAGGTAATCCAGCAGATCGAGTGCCAGGCTTTCATGGTTATCTCCGCGTTCGTGGGGCAGGTTTGCACACTGCCGGCTTGACATCGATCCTAAATGTTCATGGGGAGTTCCGCAAGTTCCGGGTTTCTGCTTGGGCGTCGGCGCGGTAGAATGGTGACGTGGCATTTCGACCTTCTGCAAAAGTTGTAACCGTTCACGGGGCGGCCGGGGACTGGTCCATTTTTCGGCCGGTTGATGCGTTTTGGCGCAAAAGACGTTGGCCGAAAACATGGACCTGTCCCCCTCTTTCCCGCCCCGTGAACGGTTACCAAAGGTTGATGTTGCCGGGCCGGCTGTTGTCGTTTTCATTCGTCGGCCCCTTGGGTCCACCAGGTGCCGTTGGCGGTGCCACACGACTGTCTTTCTGCTCCTGGAAGCGTGCGAGGTTATTTGAAACCCGAAGCACCAAATCGGGAACAGCGGCAGAATACATCGGAGATCGTGAAACAAGGATCCGATCCTCGGAGCCATCAGGGAGAAACCGATGCGACTTGCCTGGTTGACCGACATTCACTTGAACTTTGTCGACGATGCCGGGCGAGTCCGCTTTTGGGAAACCGTCCGGCCGCAGGCCGACGCGTTGGTAATCACCGGAGACATCGCCGAGAGCCCGACCATCGCGGCGCACCTTGTCGAAATGGATCGGCTGCTCGGCCTGCCGGTTTACTTTGTTCTCGGCAACCACGACTTCTACCGCGGCTCGATCGCCGAGACGCGAGCGACGATCGCCCGGGTCGCTCAGCAATCGCAACATTTGGTGTACCTCTCGCAGACCGACGCGATCGAGTTGACCCCCAGCACCGCCCTGGTCGGCCACGACGGCTGGGCCGACGGCCACTTCGGCGATTTCGACCGTTCGGAGGTCGTGCTCAACGACTACCTGCTCATCGAGGAACTCTCCAGGCGGTGGAGTCTCGGGCTGGACAAGCCGGCTTTGCGCGAGGCGCTCCATGCGTTGGGAGACGAGGCGGCCGGGCATCTCGCCCGAGTTTTGGGCGACGCAGCGGCCCGATACCCCCATGTGATCGTCGCAACGCACGTGCCCCCCTTCCGCGAAACTGCCTGGCACGAGGGGCGGCCGTCCAACGATGATTGGCTGCCGCATTTCTCCTCGCAGGCGGTGGGCGAGGCGATCCTGGCGGCAGCCGAGTCGCAACCGGGCTGCGAGGTCCTCGTCCTCTGCGGCCACACCCACAGCAGTTGCGATGTCGAGATCCGCAAGAATCTACGCGTGCTCGCCGGCAAGGCTCGCTACCGGCACCCGACCGTGGTGCGGGTTTTGGAACCCGATTGAGCGCCTGGTATAGAGAGCGGAGAGTCAAGAGTCCAGTGTCGAGAGCCTATCGAAGGGCCTGGCTCTTGACTCTCGACACTGGACTCTCGACTTTTTCCCGGTCGGGTTGCGGGGCGCCGGGGCTAGCTCTGGGCATCGCCGGGTGGTATCCTGAGCTAGACTGGGTTTTCTTCGAATGACTCGCCAGCGCAATCGACTTTCCGAAACGAGGCCTAAGATGTTGTGGATGTTTATCTTTCGTTGGATCCTGCCCCAGCGGTGGCTGTTCCTGCCGGCAGTGGCGCTGCTGGCGATGCTTGGCAGTACCGCCTGCGGGGCGAATTTGAAAGGCAATGCTATGTCGTATCGAGAAGCCAAGGAGTTTCTCTCGCGACACACCAAGGTCGTCGAATTGAGCAACAAGGAAGGGGCCCGCGTCGCCGTTTGTCCCGCCTGGCAGGGACGCGTGATGACGTCGAGCTGCGACGGCCCCGATGGACTCAGCTTCGGGTTCATCAATCGCGAGTTCATCGAAAGCGGTGAAGCGAACCCGCACTTCAACAACTACGGCGCCGAAGACCGCCTCTGGCTCTCGCCCGAGGGCGGACCGTTGAGCCTCTGGTTCAAGCCAGGCGCCCCGCAGACGCTGGAGAATTGGTTTACGCCGCCGGCGTTCAATGAGGGCCCCTTCCCGGTCACTTCGCCTCCGGAGGCCGGCGCGTGCCGCATGGGGACGCGGATGCAATTCGGCAACGCGTCCGGCGCGACGTTCGACCTCTCGGCCATCCGTGTCGTGCGACTGCTCGGCAAAGACGACTTCTCCGAACTCTTCGGCAAGTCGGCCGCCAAGCTGCTCGAAGGCGGACCGAAGACGGTTGGCTACGAGACGATCAACACGATCACCAATATCGGCCGAGCGACGACGAAGGAGAAGGGACTCGTTTCGATTTGGATGCTGGGGATGCTCAACTGCGGACCGAAAACCGTGGTGTTGGTTCCCTACAAGGCCGGGGAGGAAAAGAAGCTCGGCCCGGTGGTCAAGTCCGACTACTTCGGCGAGGTTCCCCCCGCGCGGTTGAAGGTCACTCCGGAGGCGATTCTGTTCATGGCCGACGGCAACTTCCGCTCGAAAATCGGCACGTCGCAGAAGCGGGCGAAGAACGTGCTGGGCTCGATCGACTTCGATAGCGGGGTGCTCACCCTCGTCCATTTCTCGATGCCGAAAGATCCGGCCAAAGTAAACTACATGAACAACATGTGGGGCGAGCAGGAGGATCCCTACTCGGGCGACGTGGCCAACGCCTACAACGATGGCCCGCCGGAACCCGGCAAGAAAGGATTGGGAGCCTTCTACGAGATCGAGTCGCTTTCACCGGCACCGGAAATGAAGACCGGCCAATCGCTCACCCACGAGCATCGCACGGTTCACGTCCAGGCCGACATGCCGACGCTCAACGCCCTGGCGAAAGAGGTGTTGGGGGTGGATCTGGATGCCGTCCGCAAAGAGATGTTTGCTCACTAGGCCGCGAATTCACCGAACGGAGTGCTCAATTTTGCCCGACGAAACCCAGCCGGCAGCATCCCGGAAGTCGTCGCCGCCGGACCGCGCAAAGCAGGGCGATGCGAGCGAGCTGTCGCCGAAGGAGTTGGCCGAAGCGAGGCAGTACAGCCACCTGTCGCTGAAGTACAACCTCATGGACAAGGGGCTCGACTTCCTCTATCTCTTTATCGTGGCGGCCGTCTTCGCCCGGCCCGTCGACCGGTGGCTCTGCCAATCGGCGATTCTCGATCACTGGGAGTCGTTGCGGCTGGTGGTCTTCTTCTTCATGCTGACGGCGGTGCATGCGCTGGTATCGCTGCCGCTGTCGTGGAAGGCGGACTACCTGTTGGAGCACCGTTTCGGGCTCAGCAAGCTTTCGCCGGGCCGCTGGGGTTTGAGGTATTTGAAGCGGCTCGCCCTGGCCGTCGCCTTCGGCGCGATCCTGATCCTGGGGCTGTACTGGATCGTCTGGATAACCGGCCCCTGGTGGTGGATCGTGGCGGCTGCGGCCTTCTTTCTGGTCAGCATCGTGGTAGGCCAATGGATGCCGGTTTTGATTCTGCCGCTGTTCTATCGGATCGAGCAGCTGGAGGCGTCGGAGTTGAGCGACCGATTCCGCCGCCTGTCCGAGGGGACAGGGCTGTCGATCGAAGGGATCTACCGCATCGGGCTGAGCGAAGAGACAGTCAAGGGAAACGCCATGCTCGCCGGGTTGGGACGGACTCGCCGCGTGTTGCTGGGCGATACGCTCCTCGATCGGTTCACTCCGGACGAGATCGAAGTGATCTTCGCCCACGAGGTGGGACATCACGTCCTGAACCACATCTACAAGCTCATTGGAGCTGGTTTGGTGTTGACGTCGATCGGGTTCTGGATTTCCGACCTGGCATTGGCCTCCTGGGTCGTGCATGCGGAGGGGGTGTTTCGCTACTCTCAGTTGCCGGTCTCCGCCCTGCCGATGCTGATGTTGATTCTTTCGGTGTTCGGCGCCGTTCTCGGCCCGCTGCAGAACGCGATCAGCCGGCATTTCGAGCGACAGAGCGACCGTTACGCCCTGGAGCATACGGCGAACAGCGGGGCGTACATCGCGGCATTCCGCAAGCTGGCGAGACTGAACAAGGACAATCCCGACCCGCATTGGCTCGAGGTCGCCCTCTTCCGCAGCCACCCTCCGATCAGCCAGCGGGTGGCGATGGCCAAGAAACTCAAGTGAACTCTAGGGGGTCGGGAGTCTTTTTTCCGTGTCGGCCGGGCGCCGCCCGGCCGACACGGAAAAAAGACTCCCGACCCCTTCCCGGAACTCTACGGTGACTGGCATCCCCTACCAACAACAGCTTTCCGCTCCTTACGGCCGCACCTGCGGCGCCGCGGCCCTGGCGATGGTCTACGCTTCGCTGGGCCTGCCCGACTGCCAAAAGGCTGTTTGGAGCCAGATTGCCGGCGAGGATAAGGACGTGCGGCGAACCACGGGCAGTTTTCGGCTTGCTCGCCACGCCCTGGACCGCGGCCTTTCGGCTGCGGTGCTCCAGGCCGCGAGACCCTGGGACACGCTCGCTTCGTGTTGGTTCACCGGCGCCCGCGTGATCCTCAACCACCGCCTGCGACCCGACTCGCCGTTGGGCCATTTCTCGGTGCTGGCCGGATTCGACGACGATGAGGTTTTTGTCCACGACCCGCAATTCGGCCCGTTTCGGCGACTCACTCGCGATCGGTTGCTCAGACTCTGGCTGCCTTCCGCCGGCGGTTCGGAAATCGTGGGGCATGTCTTGGTGGCCATCGCCTCGCGGGATGACCAACCGAACCGCTGCGATTCGTGCGGAGCGATGGTTCCCGCTCAAGTCGGGTGCGGGCGCTGCGGGAACCTTGTTCCGCTGCGGCCGGTTGCGGCGCTGGGGTGCTCGAAACGAGACTGCGGCGCTCGGCTGTGGAAGTACGTGTTTTGCCCCTGCTGTGATTTCCCGACCGGCGAGGTAGAATAGACTGCCTATGGAGAAGTTTCGCGAGTTGCTCCTGGATGTTTGGCGGGAAGCCTGCCGCCATATTCGGATCGAAGAATCGGCGGCGGCGATCACGGAAATGCTTGCGCGGCGGATGCCGTTGGAGCGTCTCCTGGTCCGGCGGATCGACATCGCCCGCTGCTGCCTGGAAACGGTGGCAGTGGCGCTGGTCGATCTGCGCCGGCGGCCGGAACATACCCGAACGGACTGGTCGGCCGAGGATCTGAATCGCGTTCTCGCCTGGTGCAGCCGAAGTGAAGTCCTTGGCGGACGGCGCAGCGGTCCCTCGGGAGCCGATCTGTCGGTGATTGCGCCGCAGGATCTCGACGGCGACCTGCTGGCCGGCCCGTTGCGGGACCAGCATGGCCCGGCGGGCGTCTTGCTTTTGGCGGCAGCCCCTGGCGACCGTTTTGACAAACGTCACGCGGGTATGGCGGAGGCATTGCTGGAGCCCTTCTCGGTAGCCCTGGAAAACGACCGGCGACTCCGGGAAATGGAGGTGCTGCGGGAGGCGGCCGAGGCAGATAAGCGATCGCTGCTGAACCGGCTGGGACGGCGGACGCTCGGCGACACCATTATCGGCGAGGAGGTCGGCCTGCGGCCCGTGATGGAACGGATCGAACTGGTGGCTCGATCCGATGTGCCGGTACTCATTTTCGGCGACACCGGCACCGGCAAGGAACTGATATCGCGGGCCATCCACACTCGCTCCGATCGCGCCGCCGGTCCCTTTATGCGGGTGAATTGCGGTGCGATCCCGCCGGAGTTGATCGACTCCCAACTCTTCGGTCACGAACGGGGCAGTTTCACCGGCGCGACCGATACGCACCGCGGCTGGTTCGAACGCGCGGACCGCGGCACGCTGTTCCTGGACGAGATCGGCGAGTTGCCTCCGGCCGCCCAGGTCCGGCTGCTGCGAGTCCTCCAGGACGGCAGTTTCGAACGCGTCGGCAGTCAACGGCCGATCACCGTCGACGTGCGGATCGTTGCCGCCACGCATCGTGACCTGTCGGGCATGGTTCGCGACGGCAAATTTCGCGAAGATCTCTGGTATCGCCTTGCCGTGTTTCCCGTCTCGCTCCCCAAGCTGCGGGAACGGACCGAGGATATCCCCGCGCTGGCCAGGCATTTCGCCCAGCGGGCGGCGATCCGATTCGGGTTGGCCCCACGAATGCCCACGGCCGAAGATATCGGATTGTTGGTTTCCTACGCCTGGCCGGGCAATATTCGGGAATTGGCGGCCGTTTTGGACCGTGCCGCGATCCTTGGCAACGGGGAGCGGTTGGAGGTTGCCACAGCGCTGGGTGCGCAGAACACGACGGCCCCGGCGCCTCGCCGTGAAGCCACGTTGCCGCCCGGCCCCTGCAATGTGGAAGCAATGTCTCTTGACGAGGCCGTTCGGCTGCATATCGAGTCGGCTCTGCGAGCGACGCGTGGGCGGATCGAGGGGCCGAACGGCGCCGCAGCTCGATTGAAAATCAACCCGCACACGCTCCGCGCTCGAATGCGAAAACTGCAAATCGACTGGGCAAGATTCCGCAACGCGACGGCGCCGGAGCCCGAAACCGGTTATGAGTGAGCCGACGGCGGTCGCAGTCGTTGTCGTCGAGCACGAGGGATGCGTGCTGATCGGGCGGCGTCCGCCGGGAGTCTCGCTGGCCGGCTACTGGGAGTTCCCGGGCGGGAAAGTCGTCGCGGGCGAATCGCCGGAAGCGGCGGCGGTCCGTGAGTGCCGAGAGGAAACCGGGCTGGACGTCCGTATCGTTCGCACTGCGATGGTGACGGACTACACTTACCGCCACGGGATCATTCGCCTCCACTTTCTTGAAGCGGAATTACTCCTGCCCTGTCCCCGGCCCGCTCCCGCCCGGCCGTTTCGCTGGGTGCGGCGGCGCGACTTGAAGAAGTACCGATTTCCGCCGGCGAACGACGCGGTTGTTGCGAAGTTGCTCGCCAGGTAGCCAGTAGATGGAACAGGAGAGAACAGAGGTAACAGAGAGATCATCTCCGTTATCTCTGTTGACTCCTGTTTAGTCCACCCACCACCCTATACTCAACGTGCCATCGGGTGCGTCTCTCATCGACCGTCAAATCGGGAAGTTCTTCTTGAGTCATACCTCAACGATACGTCCGGAGCGCCGCTTCATCGCCCATCTGTTCGAGCACTTTCTTCATACCTTCGAGGTTCTGCCGCAGGCTTTCCTCGGCGTCCAGTTCGGGACGGTGATCGAGAATGCCGATCGGTCCGGCATAGCCGCTTTGCCGTATCGCTTCCATCATCGCCAATTCATGCTGGCCGGCGCCGATGGGGAGGATCTTGGGTTCACCGGTCGTATTCATACCGTTGAGGTTCAGGCACAGCAGGTACGGCTTCATGGCGGCCAGCACCTCGGCAAAATCGCCAATCTGCCCGTGCCCGTGGTGGAAATTGTAGACGATTCCCACGTGGTCCGCCCGAGCGTTGTCGCGCAGCCAGCGGGTCACGGCAACCAGGTTCTCCGGCTCACCTCCCCATCCCCCGTGGTTGTAAAGGCCAAGCTTCAAGCCGAGTTCGCGCGTCTGTTCGACCAGCGGCAGCAGCAGTTTCGCCGCGGCCTCAACGCGTTGCTCTTGGGTTGCCGCCTCGGGGCTGGCAGCGGTGATCCAGATCTGCGGGGTAATGGCATGTTTGCGGGCGAGGGTCGCGATCTGCGGATGGAAGCTCCAGAAGGCGAAGAATTCAATGCCGTGCTCCTTCATCTGCACGATCTCTTCCTCGAAGTGGGCCACATGCTGCGGGCGCCAGTCGTAGGCCAGTTTGTGGATTCCCAATCGCTTGAGCATGTCGGCTCGCTGCGTTGCATCGCGCTGGGAGGCGTCGAAGGGCACAATGCACCATGCGACGAGGTTGTTCTTGGCGAACACGCTCGGCGGCGGCGTCTGGCCGGCCGCCGGTCGCAGCGTGAGGGCAACGGCGGCGATCAGGATCATAGGCGTCAAGCTGGTCGTCTTCATAGGGGCTCCTTCGACTGTTGCACGGTTGCTCTATCGGGAAAGCATAATCCCGGCGGAGCTTGTCGGCAACAAGGATCATTTCTCCAGGAGATGACGGAGCGCGGGCTCGAGCGTCGGATAACGAAACGAATAGCCATTTTTCTGAAGATTCGCCGGTTCGACGCGGGTGCTGGAGAACATCAACGCATCGGCCATTTCACCCAGCGCCAGCCTCGCCGCCCATCGCGGCACCGGAAGCAGCGTAGGACGCGACAGCACACGTCCCAGCGTCCGGGTGAATTCCCGGTTGGTCACCGCCCGCGGCGCGACCACGTTGACCGGGCCGCGCAGCCCATCGGTGACCAGTGCATGATGGATCGCCCCCATGGCATCATCCAGGGTAATCCAACTCCAGAACTGCCTTCCGTCTCCGAGCCGTCCGCCGCTGGCGAGGCGAAAGGGGGTGAGCATTTTGGCCAATGCCCCGCCCTGCGGCGAAAGGATCAGTCCGAACCGCAAGAGGACCACTCGGAGCCCCTTATCGACGGCCGCTTGCGTGGCCGCTTCCCAATCGCGGGCCGTCTCGGCCAGGAAACCATGGCCGGGGGCGCTGGTTTCGTCGAGAACTTCGTCGCCTCGATCGCCATAGTAGCCGATGGCGGAGGCGGAGAGGAGAACACGCGGCGGTTGTTCCAGGGAGGCCAATGCCTCGCAGAGCAGCCGCGTGCCATCGACCCGGCTGCGGTAGATCCGCTGCTTTTGGGCTTCGGTCCAGCGAGCCGTGGCGATGTTCTCGCCCGCCAGGTGAACCATCGCGTCGACGCCCCGCAGCGCGGTCGCATCGATCGTTCCCTCCGCCGGATCCCAAGACACCTGGCCCTCGGCAGCCGAGCCGCGCACCAGCCGGAGCGTGCCATGGCCCGCCGCCTGGAGAAACTCCACCAGAGCCGTTCCGACCAATCCGCGTGATCCGGTAATCGCAATTTGCATGTTCAACTCTCCAGGTACACCCAAAACGTACGGAAACCGCCACGCACTATCTTCCCAAGAACACGTCAATCGGCAGTAACGACTTGCAAGAATGCCCGGAAGGGGGTAGACTGCTGAAGCAATCCAACTACTCTGTCCATCGTACCACCGGTTCTTTCGGTGGCACCCTCTCTCGCGTGGGGACGTAGCTCAATTGGGAGAGCACCGGCTTTGCAAGCCGGGGGTTGACGGTTCGAGCCCGTTCGTCTCCACCTTCCTTAAATCTATAGCATCCAAGGGCTTAATGCAATGTTTCCCGGTCCGTCGCAAGTCCTTGCAGAGTACCAAGAGCAGCCCTGAGACTGCGGCAGAACCGCTGGGGACCGGCCGCGATTGAGGATTGGGCCAGACGACTTCAAGCCATCGAATTGTGGGCTGGAACTCGCCGCTGCCTGTGTGCCACTGCTTGTGATTGAACGGGGCGTCCATTCCGAAAGATCGCCCTACAATCGCAAGCAGTGCCGAGTCCGCGCCTATCCTCTCTCCGCCGCGCGCTGAGCAACTCGCCGGATAGGAACATCAATCGGTCCTTGGACGAACACTGCTTGGAGTTGTGGTAAGCCGCATTCCAATGGCTCATCCATTCAACTCCAAGCAGTGCCACACGCGAGGAAGCCAAACGTGCGGGGTTCGGAATACAAGCAGGGCCACCCCGCCAAATTGGCTGGCAGCCGAAAGCGGAGATCGAAGCAGGGGTATCGCGCCATTCGGGAACCGGCCGCCTGAAGTGGCCGGGCTCGATCGTCCCTCTTCGGCCTGAAGGGCCGCAACTCGGCAGCCCAGGGCGGAGGCTTTGCAGAGTCCTGGGAAGCGTGGAAACGCCGCCGCATCGCCAAGGCCCGACGGGCCGTCACCCGCTTCTCGTGACGGGTCGTTGGGTTTTGGCAATCTGTCGCTGACGCCAGCGGCCCAGAACCGCAAGGATTCCGCGCAAAAGGCAACATCGATCGGTGGTTAAAAGGCCACTGCTTGGAGTTGTGGTAAGCCCCATTCCAATGGCTCATCGATTCAACTCCAAGCAGTGCCACACTCGCGAAAGCCAAACGTGCGGAGTTCGGAATACAAGCAGGGCCACCCGGCCACTGTAGCGGGGTAAGCGTTGGAGGAGGAGCGGCGGGGCGCGTGCGACGATTGGCAGCGGCGGGTGTGGCCACCAAGTTGACGATTTCTCAAAACCGAGGGGACATGGTGGCCACGCGATTCTGGGGGAGAAGGTGCCGGTTTCTCGCACCGTTTGAGCCTTGCTTCGTATAGCGTACGGTACGCGAATGCTCGGAAGACGGAGTGCGCGTTGGGGCTCAGATAAAGCGGCCGCTGGTGCTCAGATAGACTGTTCCATCGGCTCACAGCGCGGGGAGGAGTGACGGTTGGTGAGCGGGGCGGTGGTAGCGGCCGAGGGGAGATAGGGTTGGGC
>JAAYEH010000193.1 GCA_012728855.1 Rhodopirellula sp.
CCGTAAGGGCCGCGGAGGAAGTTTTCCTCGATGGAGACGATTTCGCCGATGGCTCCGTCGTGGATTCGTCGGATGGCTTCTTGGAATCCCGGCTCGTATCGGCTGTGCAGGCCCGACATGACGCACAACTTTTTCTTCTCGGCCAATTCGCAGGCGGCCGAGACCTGCCGGATGCCGACCGGATCGATGGCGTGCGGCTTCTCGACGAAGACGTGCCGCCCGGCCTCGATCGCTGCTTGAAGATAGACCGGGTGATATTTCGCCGAGCAGGCGATCAGCACCACGTCGGAGTCGTCGATGACGTGCCGATAGCCGTCGAGGCCGGAGAAGCAGTGGTCGTCGTCCACCGTCACTTGACCGGGCTTTTGCTTGGCGAGAATTTTTCGTCTATTGTGGACGCGGTCGAGAAAGATATCGGTCATCGAGGTCAGCCGGGCGCCGGGATCGGCGTTCATGGCGTTCAGCGCGGCGCCGGGGCCTCGTCCGCCGCAGCCGATCAGCCCGACGCGGAGGACGTCGCCGCCCGAGACGTTCGCGGACCGAGCGAGCGGCAATCCGCCGAAAGCGACCGCGCCGCCCGCCGCGGCTGCCGTTGTCCTCAGAAAATCACGACGCGTTGTCGAGGGCGTTGATGACGTGGTTTGATTCGACATTGGGGTGGCTCCTTGTGAAGAAAATGTTAGGTTTGGTTTCCCAGCGAGTCGATCGTGCCGACGATCCGCAGCAATCCCCGCACGGTGACTTCGCGATGTTCGGTGGTGCAGATTTCCGGTTCGAATGCCGCCCGTTGTTTGATTCCCTCGATCGCGGCCAGCATCCAATCGACGGCGCGGCGGGGATCGTCGGCTTGCAGCCGCCCTTGGTCGCAAGCCGCTTGGACCAGTTCGATGAACAGATTCCGCACGTTGTCGTAGAACCGCGCCCAACCGGCGCGGATTTCCTTGTCTTGCAACGAGAGAGCGAAAACTTCGGTGGTGAAGACGCGGTTCTCGCGGTCGAACAGACAGCTATCCACCGAAAACCGCAAGACGCGTTCGAGCTGCGCGAGCGGATCGTCGTCGCGGGCGATTTCCGCCCGGGCTTTTTGCCGCCAGCGGCGATAATAGAATTCGCAAGCGGCGTGAAGCAGCTCCTTCTTCGACTTGTAGTGCCAGTAGAGGCTCCCCTTCGTGACGCCGGCCGCCGCCGCCACCGCGTCGAGATTGACGCCTCGAACCCCCCTTTGGGCAAAGAGCTTGAATGCGGCGCGGGCCAGCTTCGACTTCATGCGCGGGGCGTGGACGGGCATCGGGGGCAGTCTCCGCAAAACGGTTTCACTTCAGACCCGTACCATACTGGATAGTATGGAACAAGTCAAGCGGCTCGAAAAACCAGAGCGGTGCAGGCGGCAGGGATGCAGCGGAAAATGGGCGCCACTGCCGGCTTGTTCCAATGGCGCCCGGGAATTGGCAATGCAATATCATGATATTTAGCCCCCGGTGAACACATCGGGGGCACGGTGAACACATCGGGGGCACGGTGAACACATCGGGGGCAGGGTATGGAGTATCCGCAACGCTGCCCCCCCGTGTATTCACGGGGGGCTAAATGCTTTTAATCTTGGATCAATTCCCGGACACCACTGGGCTTGTCCACCTGTGTTTCCGCACTGCTGGACAAGCCAGCAGTGGCACCCAACCCATCAATCCAAGATCCACAGAGTGCTAACCGCGATCGAGCGTGAAGGTCGCCGAGACCTCGGGGCCTTCATTGCCGGCGTCGTCGGTCAAGGTCAGCAGGACGGTCAACAAACCGTCTGGCAGAGATGAAAGGTTGATGTTCTTCACGTGGTAGCTTTGCAGGGTCACGATGCCCGTGCCGGTCACCGACCCTTCGCCGCCGTCGCTGGAGATGACGTAGGAATAAGTCGTGAAGGGTTCGGCGTCGTGGATGTAGAAACCGGTGTTGAACACCGAGATATCGTCGAGCGCTTGGTGGTCGGGCACGACGGAATATCCGGTCGGGGCGGTTTTGTCGAGCATGGCCGCGGCGGTTGCCGGCTGGCCCGTCTTGCCGCCGATGTCGGTCAGCGTGACGCTGAAGGTCAACAGTCCGTCGGGCAGGCCGGAGAGGTTGACGCCTTCGATTTTTTGCGTGGGCGAGGTGATCGTGCCCGTGCCGGTCGCTTGACCGTCCCCTCCGCTGCTGGTGACCACGTAGTTGTAGGTCGTTCCCGGTTCGGCGCCGGCGAAGGTGAAGCTGGCGGCCGCGGCTTCGGCCTGGGAAATCAGGTCGTTGTCGGCGGTGATCGAGTATCCGGCGGGCACGTTTTGATCGAGTGCGGCGGTTGCCGAGGCGGTCGGGCCGTGGTTGCCCGCCGCGTCGCTCAAGACGACGGCGAAGGTGAGCGTTCCGTCGGGAAGGCTCGAGACGTTCACGCCGGAAACGATTTGTGCCGAGGAGTTTATCGTGCCGCTTCCAGCGACCGTGCCCGAGCCGCCGTTGCTGGTGACCAGATAGGTGTAAGACGCGCCGATTTCGCCGCCGTTGATCTGGAAGAACGTGCTTTGCGAGGTGTTTTCATCGAGCACGGCGGTGGAGACAACCACGGAATAGCCGGACGGGGGCGTCCGATCGAGCGTGGCGGTCGCAACGGCGGCTGCGCCGGTGTTGCCCGACGGATCGGTCAGCGCGGCGCTGAAGGTGAGAATGCCGTCGGGGAGTGCCGAGAGGTCGATGTTCGCAACTTTATGCGAGGCCGAGGCGATCGTGCCCGAGCCGGATACGACGCCGCTCCCGCCGCTGCTGACTACGGTGTAGTTGTACGAGGCGCCGACTTCCGCCCCGGCGA
>JAAYEH010000194.1 GCA_012728855.1 Rhodopirellula sp.
CCGGTTCGGTGAGAATGGGAGGAACGACGTGCCATGGGACAGTACTCCTGAAATTGCCTCCGCGGAGGTCGCGTGCCAAAGTGGCCCGCGCAAACCCGCCGCGGTCAAGAGCACTGTGCTTGGCGTGAGACGTCAATGCAAAAACTGTTTGTCGCTGACCGCGCCGTCCGGTCACGCCACAAGCACCCGCCGCGCCAGCGGCTTACTTGAACTGGGCGATGCACCGGAGCGTGCGGCCGGCGCGGAAACAAGTGGCAGGGTCATCGACGCACGCCCGGTGATCGCTATCGTTATTTGGTGGAACACGTGACGGAACGATCTGCCGCAATAGAATTCGTCGATGCCGCAATTGAGAGACTGCGCCGTTATGACCTTCTGCGCTGCCCAGACCCTCACATGCCGGCAGCAATGCGCGACCGCTCCAGGCCGGCAATCGATGATTGGCTGCCGTGGCAACCCATCCCCAGTTCGGTGACCGACGGAGATATCAACGATCTCCAAAACCATATCCGCGGCGCATTGCCCGCAGCGTACGTGGAATTTCTCATGTATCTCCACTTCTTTGAGTTCCCCGTCAGGGATCGGGGTCAGATCGGCACTTTGCACTTTGAGTGAGGGGGCAAAGGGAGATAAGTCCAGTTTTTTGTCATTCGTGGACCCCGAAATTGGACTTCGGCCGGGAAGGTCGGCAGCTCAGGGTGTCTCCCAGTCTTCGACCAGCAGGCCGGGAATCCGGCTGAACTCGGAGGTATTGTGCGTGACGACGGTGCAGCCGTGGGCCAGTGCGATGGCGGCAATCTGCAGGTCATACGGACCGATCGCAGTGCCGGTTGTTTCCAGATGGTAACAGCAGGAACATCACACCATCTCGATGGGCTGCGGCAACTCTCCCTGCGGATGCCGGACGAATGTCTCGTCGTCGATCGAGCCATACGTTCGGTCGAAGTAGCCGGGCGGCCAGCCGCGTTATTCCGGTGTCTGGCCAGGAGCCGCCATTGGCTGGACGATGACCAACACCTCATAGTCGGCCTCCGGCCGGCCCAGCGGAATCCGCAGGGACAGCGAGCCGCCGGCCTCGGTCTTTGTTACGACACGAACGGTATGCATGAGCGATCCCCCAGGGGCGGAATTGACCAGGATCGACGAAGGGCTTCGTACCGACAAGTTTCTCACGATTCCCGAGTCCGGTCAACAACATGCTCCTTTATTCTACTATTCTACTCCTAACCTCGAAGGCAGGGGAGGTTGCTTCGGGGGAAAGACTGCGGTCGGGGAGCCTATGCGCGGTTCGTGCGAGATCGGGCGTGGACCTCACCGCCGCCGTCACCCTGGGCCCGCGCGGTTTTCGCGGACTGCTGGTGGGTTCGGATTGCTTCGTGGCGAAGCTGCGGCGGCTTTTGGTGATGGGCCGGACGACGCGGGGTTGCCGCAGTTGGTTCCGCTGAAGCCGTGTGGCGGCGCTGGAGGTGATTGTGGATGCCGTGGTGAGCCCATTTCGGGCAGGACCGCAGCCGGTGGCAGCCTCGCGCGGCGGGTGGATGACGGCAGGCGGGCAGTGGCGGCGCAGCTTGCGCGGCGTCGCGTTTGGCTACCGCGGCGAGCGAAGTGGCCGCCGCACTGGGCTACGGCCTCGATGCGTGGCGTTGCCTGACTGCGCAGGCATGGCAGAGCGGGACGCCGCAAGGCAACTGGTGCCTCCCTGAAGTCTTTTCCCCGATGAGCCGCGGCTATGAGGTTGTATGGCGAGAGGATACGGGGCCGCAAAAGGGCAAGGATTTCGATGGCTACTATCTACTCTTTGCCCTTGAGGAGCTGGGATGTTTGGACGCTTTTGCCCGAACAAGACGCCTGCCCGAACTGCCGCCCGCTCCTGACTTGGATGGCGGCGGCCAAGTGGACGTCCGCCAGGTCGAAACGGCTGCATAGGGTCGCCTGCAAGCAGATTCCCCGTCGCCCGCTCACTTGCTTGACAACCGCAGGGATGACTACAATGCGGCCGGAAGAGCGAAAGGCAAGGGGCGTTGAATAGATGGGACAGCATCATGGCCAACCGAGAACAACGCGCCGGCATTGCCGCCGAGACGGTCGCCATCACCCAGGCCGGGAGCTACGAGGCCCCATCGGGACGCACGGTGTCGATCCGTGATGCCGTCCAGGCGGCGGTCGAAGCATCGACGCTCTTCGCCCCAGGTGATACGCTCCGCACCCAGGCTGACGAGGTGCTCTCCGGCCGCAGCTTGAAGACCGTCTTCGAGGTACGCAACGAGACGACGTTTGCCGCCGTTCGGCGATTGATCGGTCCCACCGCCGTGCTGAACTTCGCGTCGGCCAAGAACCCCGGTGGTGGGTTCCTCAGTGGTTCACAAGCTCAAGAGGAGAGCCTGGCGCGAGCGCGCTCCACGCCTGTCTCGAACGCCATCCCGAGTACTACGAGGCGAACCGTCACTTTCTCTCGGCGCTGTACACGGACCACCTGATCATCTCCCCGCGGGTGCCGGTCTTCCGGGATGATGAGGACCGTTTGCTGGAAGAGCCCTGGGAGGTGACGATCATTACTTCTCCTGCACCCAATGCTGGGGCGATCGCCAAGAACGAACCTGAGGCGGTTGACGAGATCGTGCCCACCTTCCGGCGGCGGATCGAGCAGGTTCTCTCGGCGGCGGTGGTGTTCGACCAGGCAACGTTGGTTCTGGGCGCATGGGGTTGTGGTGTGTTCGGCAACTCGGAGTGACAAAGGCTGGCCCGCTCCATTTCCCATCACCACCGGCCGGGTGAAAATCAGGTGTACCTATGACGTGGTTGCTGCTCGCGCAGGAAACGACTGCCCCAGAGCAAATCTCCGGGACCGCCATCGCCATTTACCTGCTAGTTCCGGTCGCCATCTTGGCGATTTCCTGGTGGATCGCCTCTTCCGGGCAGCGCCGCGAGGTCAAGCCACTCCGGGATAGGTCGCTGGATCATATGGACCGATTGGAGGCTAAAGCCGATGAGATGATTGCACTGCTGAAGGAGATCAGCGAGAAACTGGACCGCCGCTCTTGATCGCCATCGTGAGCCTGGTTTGTTGCGCTAACCACTATCTAGTGTCCGTCGGGAAGACGTAGTTCCTAGTTCAGTTCCGGGACATAGTACCGAATTATTGACGGGTTGACGTGAATTAGGTATCATGTCCCCCGAATTCCCGCGGATCTTTGGCCAAGAAACCTTTGATGGTGCCTCGGTCCCTGGGGTTCCTCACCAGTTGAGGAACCCCAGGCTACGATGGTTATGGCCTTCGGCCAAAGAACCTCGAATTGTGGCTCGATCTGGTTTGTCCGAGCGATCCGTCCGATCAGACCGTTGCGGGTGAAAGACTGGGGTCAGAGTGAAACACTGGGGTCAGAGCGCCGCCTGACACCAGGAGTGAAAGACTGGGGGCAGAGCGCCGTCTGACACTGGTGTCGAGATGGCAGGATCCTCTTGGTCGGATGCGGAGATGGCCAGACCTTTACGCGTCGAATTTGCAGGGACGTTGTATCACGTGATGTCGCGAGGCGACGAGCGAAAGGCGATCGTCCTTTTTTTGACGCCGACCGCGAGAAGCGGCTGGACTGGCTGCGGCGGACTGAGAGAGACCTACGGCTGGCGACTGCACGCGTTCGTCTTGATGGGCACACACGATCCTCCGTTCGTCGAGACCCCCGAGGCGAATCTGTTGTTGGGCATGCAGTACCTCAACGGCAGCTCTACGAGCCACTTCAACCGACGGCATCGTGAGCTCGGGCCACTTGTTCCAGGGTTGTTTGCGGGCCACCCCGCCAGTCTCTCGATTCCCACTGCGAGGCGAATTCAACTCTCGACGGTTCCTCTGCCGGCGACGGTGCGGTATAATCATTCGAGGGATTCTTGTAGGGTAGGAGCACTCGTATGGCTTCCGAGGTAAACACAACTCGCACGGAATATGCTCACATCGTCCATACTCCGGGCATGCTTGGCGGCGAAGCCCGTATCGACGGCCATCGGATCCGGGTGCGCGACGTAATGGCGGCTCGCGACCGGGGGGGATTGACGCCCGAGGAGATTGCAGCCACCGTCTATCCGAGCCTCACTCTGGCCGAGATCTACGCCGCGCTTGCGTACTACGAAGACCATCGAGAGGAAATCGATGGGGCTTTCGAGGACGAGGCTCGCATCATTGAGGCATTTCGGCGAGAGCATCCCGAGTTGCTTCGCGACTATCCGCCGCAAGAGGACTGAGTGGTGCTCAAGGGCTATGCTGACGTCCATGTGGTCTTCGCCATTGTCGAACTCCTTCGTCGCCGCGGAATGGATGTTGTTACCGTCCAGGATCGCGGGAACGACGAGGCCGGCGATCGAGATCTATTGATGCACGCCCTTGCTGAACAGCGCGTGATGCTCACGAACGACACCGATTTCCTCGCGTTAGCCGCCCGCTACTCGCGACAAGGCGAGACTTTCGCGCCGATCTACTATTGGCCACAACAGGGGCGCCCGGTTGGGGAGATGGTGCGACGCATCCTTCGTGAGGCTGCTTCAGAGGATTATCGCTCTGCCTGCTCGCGGGTCCATTTTCTTTAGAGCCTATCCCAAAACCGCGTCGGGAGAAGGGGACAGGCACATTTTGCTCCGAAAACTCCGCAAAATGAGCCAGTCCCCAGCGGTTTTGGGATAGGCTCTTAATCTTCAGCGGACATGGCCAGACCTTTACGCGTCGAATTTGCCGGGGCGTTGTCTCGCGTGATGTCGCGAGGCAACGAGCGAAAGCCGATCGTCCGCTTTTGACGCCGACCGCGAGAAGCGGCTGGACTGACCGATGTAAGCCAAACCTATCGCTGCGCGATGACCGGTCCTTACTACGTCGAGATCGGCGAGCGGCCGAGAATCAGCAAGGCATCGGTAGAGTTCTTTCTCGACTGGATCTACGAGCTGGCCCGCCGGCTGAAGATCGACGATCCCGACCGTCACCGCGAGATGCTCCAACAGCACCGCCAAGCGCGAGACTGGTGGCAGGATCGGTTGGAACTGGCCACCGCGGATTGACAAGGATGGAGTCGAGAGTCTAGAGTCAAGGGTCGAGAGCCACACCAAAGGGGCCGGCTCTCATGGATTGGGGAGTTGCGAGGGTCGGGAGTCGGTCACTACGATTTGGCTCTTGACTCTCCACTCTTGACTCTTGACTCGAGGAGGACCACCGTGGACGACTCCGCTCCGCTCACACGTCGCCGCCTTCTGAAGAGTTCGGCGGCTGCCGCAGGCGCGGTGCTCGCTGGAGTTCGGCCGTCTTGGGCTCGGGCTGAGGAAGAGTCGGCGCCGCGGGGAAAGCCGCCGGTCATCGACTGCCACGCGCACCTGCACCACCGCAGCCAATCCGATTACCGTGAGAAAGACCGCCTGTTGATCGAAGCGGCCGATCGTTTGGGCATCGACCGGCTCTGCTGTTCCATCCTCACCAGGAAACGTCCCGCCACGGTGGAAGGGTTCCGCGAGTGCAACGCCTGGCTCGTCGAGGCGATCAAGCGGTTTCCCGGTCGCGTTCTCGGCTGGTGCTACGTCAATCCCGAGCACTCCAAGGAGGCCGTCGAAGAGATACGCCGTTACGTCGAAGAACATGGTTTCGTCGGCGTGAAGCTCTACAACGAGCGCGTCTGCACGGATCCCGTCGTCTTTCCGGTCGTCGAAGCCTCGATCGACTTTCGCGTGCCGATCCTGCACCACGCGGGCCACGCTCACTACCCCTTGCCTGCGCAGCCCAATATCTCCGACAGCGGCGACCTCACGCAACTCGGCCGCCGCTATCCGGAAGCGCGGCTGATCTGCGCCCATATCGGCGGCGGCGGGGATTGGGAGTGGTCGATCAAGGCCATGCGCCACGGCGCCAACGTGCTGCTGGACAGCAGCGGCAGCGTGGTCGACGAAGGGATGCTCGAGATGGCGGTCGAAACGCTCGGCGCCGATCGCATCCTCTTCGGCTGCGACATGTCGATGACCGCCGGGGTCGGCAAGATGCGGGCATTGGACGTCAGCCCGGCGGATAAAGCGAAGATCCTCGGCGGCAATTTCGAGCAACTCCTGGCCATGCGGAGCAAGCGATGATCATCGACGTCAATGCTTATCTGGGCCACTACGCCTTCCGCCGGTTGCGACACAACACGCCCGACGCGTTGTTGCCCTTGATGGATTCCAAGGGAATCGATCGGGCTTGGGTCTCCAGCGCCAGTGCGATCACCTACCGCAACGCGCAGTCCGGGAACGAAGAGCTGTTTGCCGCGGTGAAAGACCATCGCGACCGGTTCCTCCCCTTCGCCGTCGTCAATCCTGCCTATGCCGGTTGGAAAGACGACTTGAAGACCTGCTGTGACGACTTCGGCATCCGCGGCCTGCGCCTCTACCCGAAATGGCACGGCTACGCCCTTTCGGACCCTTGCTGCGAAGAACTTATCGCCGCGGCGACCGAGCGCGGGCTACCCATTTCCATCCCCCTTCGTGTCGAAGACTATCGCCAGCGAAGCTGGCTGGTCGATGTGCCGGACATCCCGCTTGCCGAGGCGGTCGAACTCGTTCGAAAGCATCCCACGGCGAGGTTTGTTTTTCTCAATGGCGCCGGCTACGGCGGTACCCCGCTGGGAACCAAGGCCGGACAACTCCCGGCGAATTACTGGATCGAGATCTCGCGACTGTCCGCCCTGATGGCCAATGAGATCGGTCAACTCCTTGCCCAACTCGGACCGGATCGGCTGCTGTTCGGCACGGGCATGCCGCTGAAGTACGTCGATCCCGTGCTCTTGAAGCTGGAATTGCTTGACGTGGCCGAGGAGGTGAAGGAGAAGCTCCGGTGGCGCAACGCCGCCGGATTGCTTGGAGAGAAGCGGTAGGGTTGCCGTGGTTCCCGGCAGCCCGGCTGCTCCAAAGCAGCCGGGCTCGCCGCCATAGCCAGTGACGGATACCGGTAGACTCTAAACGAAGTTTCACGATTCGTGGAATTCTCGTGGGGGCGGGGCTGGCGTTCTAGCCTCCAATCGTGGCTTCCACTGGGCGAGCCCGGTGGCGGCCAATCTGATTTAATTGTACGGTTGTGTCCATGCGGCGGGTTTGGATTCCCAGTCGGACTCGAGGCCCTCGGCGACCTTGACGACCTTGGCCCGGACGTACAGGTCGTCGGGCTTGAGCGTGTAGGCGCCTTCCGTACCCTCGACCGACCCCAGGACGGTGCCGATACTGTCCGAATAGACGTCGATCTTCCGCGCCGGGCAGCGTGGGCTTTTTTCCACGTCGACGACCCGGCTGGATGGGTCGTAGTTTGGCTTTGTCCCGAGAAACAAAATCCGGTAGGGCCCTTCCTCGCGGACGTCGAGCTTCACCGAGAGCGTTTTGCCGTCGAATTGGATCTCCGCGAAGTCCAATCCGTTGGATGCATAAAAACCTCCGGCGGAGACGGCATCCAGCACGTTTTTCGTTGAGAGAGTTTCCGCCCGAACGACGCTCCACGCCTTGGGCGGTTCGCTGTAGCTGTGGCGATCATCCGTTCCAATGCCCAGCAGCAGCGGCTGATCGTGCGCAGCGCGATGCGCGTTGACGACGTCCCAGAATTTCTCGGGTTTCCAGCCCTGTGGATGTTCGTCGAACCCCTTGGCAATGTCGTTGTTGTTCAATTCGCACAGGCGAATCTGCGGAAGTGCGATCAGGTCGGCGGGAGAATAGTCGTAGTACCGCCACAGCGGATGGTTCGCCGTGAAGAGATAGTTCTACCCCTCGTAAGCCTCCAGTCCCTTCGCGAAGGTTCGCTCGAGGATCTCCTTCGGCGTTTCCGCGGTCAGGTACGGGAAAACCTCACGGACATTGATGAAGTTCACATGAACCTGCTGGTCGTTGGGGCAACCGCCGGCCTGTTCGTATCCCGGGATCATCAGAAACCTTTCCGATTCGGCGAACTGCGCTTCCAACTCCGAATACGGCTTCATGCGAACAAACGTCTGACCGCCGACGGTGATTGTCCGGACTCTTTGCCGGACGTGCTTATCGCGTATTTCCTTCACTCGCTGGTTCACCGGGCACTGGGCGTCCCAGACAGATGCGGAATCCGTCCCGAGAGTCGGAGTAGTCGGGACTGCGGATCCCCAGGCGAACGGCGCAGCGCGCATTGCCGGGCACATCGAAGTAATTGCCGCCCCGGCAGACCGGCCGCGGATCCTTTTCGACGAAATACGCTTCTTCATGCGCCCCTTGCGGGTCAAAGTGGTCCAACACAAGCTCCCACACTCCGCCACACATGTCGGCCACGCCGAAACCGTTGCGGCCCTTCTCGCCGTAATGGTCTACCGGAGAGACGAACGAATATCCATCGCTCCAGGGCGCCTTCGCCAGCGGCCAAGTCTTCTTCCGGCCGGGCAGAAAATCGATCGCCGAAATGTTCAACCTCCCTTCGCCCTCCTCGAGTTCGTTTCCCCACCAGAAAAACGCACGCGGGCGGCCACCCCGGCACGCATACTCCCACTCCGCTTCCGTAGGCAGCCGATACTCCAGTCCGTCCGGCAACCGTCCGGCATCGCGCTCCCGCTTCGTCAACCACTTGCAGAAAGCCCTGTCGTCATTCCAGCTCACACACACCACCGGGTAAACGTCCTCGTTCGGAAACGCCCAATTCGGGTCGCGCCAGCTCTTTCCATGCATCGCTTTCCAGGGGTGCGTCACCTCCGTTGTCAAGTGGTAGCCGTCCCACTCCGGATCGAAGCACTGCGTCCAACCACCGGGTTTTTCGGCGTCGCTGACATAGCCGCTCTCCTCGACGAAACGCCGGAACTGCCCCACGCTGACTTCCGTGCGGCCCATCCAGAAACCGTGCTTGACCCGCGCTGGTCGCGGATCTCCCTCCGGTGTTTCTCGCGACGTCCCGGGGGTGGCGCCCCCTTCAATGCCCGTCGCCCAGGCGCGCTCTTCCGCGGTGCTGCCCATGACGAAATCGCCGGGCGGGATGTAAACGACCTCCAGAGTCACGCCACCACCGAGGTCAACCTGCTTCGTCGTGCCTTGGACCGGCTCGCCGCAGTGCGCCGCACCCGTCGTAAAGCCCAATCCGAAAGCGGCGGCGATGCTCGTCAGGGCCGAAAAGACCGCGGCACAAGACGGGGAACGTCCGGCACCGATTCGGGACGATGTTGTGGGTTGCGGTTCAGGTCTTCGCATTACGGCAATCATGGCATCTCCTTTGGCTGTCGAGGATTTCCCCTCTGTATTGTCTCTACTCAGAAGTGACCGTTCACGGGGCGGGCGGAGCCCCTTCCTCCCCACCCCAACGACGTTTGCATCTTAACTGGTTGCCACGCCGCCTCGCAACGTTCCAGCGCGACGATTTCTTCCTCCCGCCCCGTGAACGGTTACGCGTTGTGGCAGGACGCCCTGCAATAGATTACACTCGGGACATCGTTGGTTCAAACATTCCGTTCTTGCATCCGAGGTCCGCCATGCCCCGCCGAATTGCCCTGCTCGTGTTATCCCTGTTGCTTGCCGCCCGCGTCGTACCGGCCGCCGAGATCCACGGCACAGGGCCATTGCGATTGCTGTTGCCGCCGGTCGTCTATGCTGTGGTGGGGGTAGAAACCAACATTTATTGGGACAACGTCGTGCTCACCGAGACGCCCGAGCAATATCGTTTCGAGGTGCAATGCCCCGTCGGCCGGTCCGAAACGCGACGCTGGACGCTCGTCCCCGCCGCTAAAGACACCGGTGATCAGCGGCTCTCGCTCTCGGTGATCGACGCCAAGAGCCAGTGCCTGGGCGAGGCCGGCACGACGCTCCGCATTGTGCCGGCCGACGCAGGCAAGGCAAACAAATTCCGGCTCTTGGTGATCGGCGACAGCCTCACCCACGCCACGGCTTACCCCAACGAAATCGCTCGACTGCTCTCACAGCCCGATAATCCCGCCTGGGAAATGCTGGGCACCCATCAACCGGGTTCTGCCGCCCCGGGCGTGTTCCACGAAGGCTACGGCGGCTGGACTTGGGCGCGTTTCAATTCCTACGTGAATCCCGATCCGAAAGCCACGGGCGGTCTGCGCAGCAGTCCGTTTGTCTTCTCGGATGGCGAAGAGAAGAAACCCGAACTCAACCTGGACCGCTACTTTGCGGAGTCCTGCGCGGGCCGCAAGCCCGACGCCGTGACGATCATGCTGGGAATCAACGACTGTTTCGGGGCCGACCCGGAGAGCCCGGACGAGCGGATCGACGCCATGTTCGAGCAGGCCGACATCTTGCTCGCGGCCCTTCGCAACGCCGCTCCCCAAGCCGATATCGGCATCTGTCTGACCACGCCGCCCAACGCCCGCGAGTCAGGTTTCGAGGCCAACTATAAAGGCCGCTATCATCGCTGGGGCTGGAAACGGATCCAGCACCGGCTGGTCGAGCGCCAGATCGCCAAGTTTGGCGGACGGGAGAGTGAGCGGGTGTTCCTCGTGCCCACCGAACTGAACCTGGATCCGGTGGATGGATACCCGGTCAATAACGGCGTCCATCCCAACACCGACGGTTACAAACAAATCGGTGCGTCGATCTACGCTTGGCTCAAGTGGCGATTGGCGGAACGGCTACTGACGCGATAGTGCTCGCCGGTTGGAATCACAAGTCCCTCGCGAACACTCTGCTCGATCGGGGGCCAAACATCTCCGCAAGATCCCCGATTGGTCGGAGCAGGTCTGGGAGCGGTACGAGCGAATCATCGGCAAGCCCCGGCCGGAGTTGTTTCAGAAAGCCGCCGAAGAGAAGCGACGACAGTCGCGTCCAAGAAGCGAAGCCGATGAAGACGGCGGAGACCTCTGAGCGGCCGGAATGGAGTGCAGAGTACTGGGTACTGCGTACTGTCTCCCGACCCGCAACCAGCCCCGGATTCCCGGCGGGCGTCGTACCAGGCTGCAGTACCAGGTCATTCCAAAAACCGTTCACGGAGCCTCCCTGCCGCGCCACACCGTTTGCACGCCAGCCCCGCCACCGCGCCCCGCTTGATCCGCCGGGACCGTCGTCGGCCCCGGCGCCTCGCTCGCGTCGCGTCGGTCGTCCCGAGCGACCCGCCATCGATGAAGGCCGGCCCTGCCTGCGGCTGTTTGCTTGAAACGACTTGAATTCACTCCATCGGTTCCATGCGGTACAGCAACACGCTGATGTCGCCGGGATAAGCTCCCTCGTCATCGCTGGAAAATCGAATCCGGTTCTCGCCCGGCTGCAACATCAATCTCTCCGCCGGCACGTCAACCGCCTGGCTCGGTTGCATCCCGCCGGGCCAGAAACGGACTCCGCCTGGCCCCTCGCTCGTCAGCGCCTGCATGGAACCGAGTTGGACCGGGAAGGTGACGCGGCGCCCGTTGATTTCCACCGTGGGTTGAAGCAACGGCGGCGCGGCGTGCAATTCCGGGATGCCCCGCAGATCATCGAGCCGGACCTTCAGCGACGTATCGCCCGCCATGCCTTGTAGCCAAACCAGCAGGTGCTCGGTCTTCGACCAGTCGAAGCCGGCCGCCGCCGCAGTCTTGAACACGCACAGCCGCCAGCCCTCGAAACTCACCGGCACGTTGTAGACGGCGCTGCGTCCGGCTGCGTCGTGCAATTGCAGGCGCAGGTTCTCCCCTTTTCCGTCGCCATCGACCCAGAAACCGATTGCCGGACAACGGCTCAGATCGACGGGCGCCGGCAGCTTCTTCGCAACGGCGCACCAGCCGCCCCGCGGCCCCGCGTTGGTCGCCGCAAGCACCGTGCAGCGATCGCCCACCCGGGCCGCGTCGCCGGTCGTGGCAAGGCTCAACGTCACGTTCTCGGCCGCCGCCCCTTCGCCGGTAAGAACCGCGTCCGCGCCCGGAAAATACCGCTTGGCGCGGTCTTCGCCCTGCCAGCCGAACGACGCGACGTCGTCGAACGGCTCGACCGTCACCACTCCCGGCTGATCGTAATCGCTCGTCGGCACGTCGCGCGAACCGCGAACGATCTCCACGCCCAATGGACAGGAGACCGGCAGATCGTTGCGGATCGTCCACTGGTTCTGCCCACCGTCGATCGACTCCACATAGTGCGGCCCTTGGTAGACGGCGCGGTAGAGTTTCCAGCCGTCGCCGTCGCGGAAGAGCTTGAAATCCTTGCCCGGCTCGGACAGCAGCTCGCGGATGCGGTCCGGAAAAAATCGCGCCAGGCGGCACTCTTCGTAGCGGCCCACCATCTCGATCATCTGCCGGGCGCGCGGATGCTGTTGCATCGTGCCCAACGAGGTCTCGATCGATATCGAGCCGTCCAGCCCGATCGTCTTGGCGCAAACGTACTCGATCTGGTCGGGCCGCACGTCGGCGAACATGTAGTACCATCCGACGTCCGCGCGGGTGAAATTGGCGGCCATGCTCTGCATGATCGGCAGCCGTTCGTCGAGGTACTTCTTCAGATCGCCGTGCCCGTCGGCCGACGCGCTGCGGGGGACGATGTGCCAGGCGAGATTGCTTCCCGTGCCGTTGCTCGTCTGGTAGAGCACGTCCTTCTTGAACTTGCGATAGTAGCCCAAGTGCATCTTGTTGAGGTAGTACCAGCGGTCGAAGTTCGCGCTGCTGATGCCGTCACTGGCGTCGAAATAGACCATGTCGAAGTCGCACTCATTGAAAACGGCGGCGAAATTGGTGGTGACTTCATCGGCCAGGGTACTGTCGGGATCGACGAGGAAATAACTCCACATTGTGATCAACCCCTTTACTTCTGCTCCCTTCTCGTGCCGCGCAGCCGCCGTGCCCAAGGCGCGCCGCTGGCAGCCGACGAACCGCGGCGCGGGCTCCAGTTCCAAATCCCGATAGCGGATGATCTCGTCGCCGACTCGGATGTGGTAGCCGGGAAATGCCTGGTTACGCGGCGTCTTGGGAGGAAGATCGGGCTGGCCGGTGAGGACAAGCACCGTGGCCTTCTCGTCAACCGCCTCGGCCAAGGGCGGGCAAGGGATAAAGGCGAGTCGGTCGTCCGGCTTGGGAGTGATGTACGGATCGTTGGGCGAGATCGACGGTCCGAAGACGTGGACCCCAGCCCCCATGCCGGCAGCATGGATCTTGGCGACCGCCCGCTTCAGACTCGCAATGCCGTCGGGAAAGCTGTCGGTATTGATCTGGTAGTGGCCATGCGTGGTCAGCCAGTTGCTTTTGAGAAAGATGATGGTTCCGAAGTTGCCCAGTTTGGCATAGTCGATGATTCGGTCGACGTTGTCCTCCCGGGCATCGACCATGAACAGGTACGACTTGCGGGCCGGTTCGGAAATTCTCGCCCACTTGCCGTCGAGCATGGGGCAGGGCAATCCGTTTTCCCGTTCGGTTTCCATGATCGCCGCCTCGAACTCCGCGCGCGGCGCGGCCACCAGCGCGAACCTCGCGCCGGCGATGCCGTGCTTCCTCGTACAATGGGCGGCAAGCCCCACGACATCGGCCCCGTGAGAAATTGTCTGCTGGTGCGTGTTCTCCGTAACGCCAAATAGGCACATGCCGAACCGGTCGTCATACGTGGCATTCAACGCCCCGGCGACCGTCTCCAGCCGGCGGACCGGGAAACGCAGCGTCAGTTCTTCCACGTCCGCCGGTTGCACCTCGACCACCTCGAACCGGACGTGTTGCTTTCGAGTTTCCACGCGCAGGGTTGCGCGGACCTCGGGGTCGAGGAACTGCGCCCGGATCAGGTCTCCTTCGCGGCTCAAGCGGTACAGCGGCGTAGCCACGCCGCGGTAGACGGCATGGAGGATCGGCACGGGCGTGCCCTCCACGGCATAGTTTTCTTCGGAAGATTTCAATCGCAACGCGCTGAGCAGCCCGCCGGGCGAAAGCACCAGTCGCACGCGATCCGTCTCCAGCGAGATCGCTTCGCCGGCTGCAGCCGCGGGCAAATCAAGCGCCTCGATCGCCACGTCGTCGACGTCGACCGTCTGTCCCGGCGGCACGGAGATCGCCAAGGCCGAGCGGACGTAGCCTTCGGTCGGCGGACAGTAGAATCCTTCCACCCGCTTCCAGTCTCCCTGTCCGACCGTCGATTGCAGAACACCTTGGCCTCCGATCTTGCCGGAAGTGAAATACTCGTAGAAACTCAGCGAGGCCGCCCCGCCGCGTATCCAAGCCGAGACCCGATACCATTTTCCGGCTTTCAGCCCTTGGCACATCTGGTAGAGATGGGCAGTGTTTCGCGACGCCGAGATGCGAACGAACCACTTCCCGCCATGAGCGTCCTGCTCGCCGGGCCGATTCTCGGCGACGAGCAACGTACCGGGATAGGCCGGATTGGGCGTCCACGCGACGGGCGTCTGGGCCGCGGGCCCTAGTTTCCAGCCCTGGACCAGCCCATCGGCTCCCGGTTGCGACGGGGCAACCGCCTCGAAATCGCCGTTGCTCATCACAGGCCGGCTCGGGTCCGCGCCACACGCCCAGCAGAGCAACACCAACAGACAAGCGTTGGACATCATCGTCGCCTCCGAAAATAAAGAATGCACCTGGTAGATCCTGCCTGCCGGGCAGGATCGCTGTGGCGAAGTTCCGCTCGGCAAGCGGAACCTACGGTGAATAATCTAGCAGAAGTCCTCTCCGTAATCTTCACTAATCCACGCGAATCTACAGGCAATGCGGATTGTGGCGAACGAGGCGTGTCCGAAACATAATCAGACGCTCGTCCGTCAGCTCTGAGAAATCGCGAACTTGGTGGCTACACCGGGATTGAAGAAAAATCAAAGCTCCTCCCTCCCGCTCCTCCCATCTCTGCGCTCCGGCGTGACGAGAATTTGACCACTCGGGCCGAAACCGACCACCGCCGTCTTGCCGTAGCTGGTCTGCAGAATCCGAATGGCGATCTTCATCATCGCCGCTTCCGAAGTCGGCTGGCCGTTCGTGTCCCACTTACCGAGGTAAAAGTCTTTACCGTTGAGAGTTGCCATAGACCATCCGGTTGGCGTATGGAGATGGTCGTTGGGAACCGGGGGTGACTGAGTAGAAGGTTGACATGCGCAAGCTCGCTTGTTTTCCGAATCCGTCACACTACCGGATTCTCGGAGAAAAAAAGCCTCGCTGCCTAACGTAGATAAATATCCTAAATCAAGTATTCAGCGGGATTTAGGTCAAATCGGGGCGACTGGATTCGAACCAGCGACCTCTTGGTGCCGAAAGACAAGAAACCCTCTCCGGAAACCTAGAAACCCGCGGGACTTAGGGTCATTCTAACGGCTTCGCAAAACGGTGCAAGCCTGTAAAAAGGCATGCGAAGCTAACTCGCGTTGGGGCTCAGATAAAGCGGCCGCTGGTGCTCAGATAGACTGTTCCATCGGCTCACAGCGCGGGGAGGAGTGACGGTTGGTGAGCGGGGCGGTGGTAGCGGCCGAGGGGAGATAGGGTTGGGC